>CAWUII010000029.1:0-30279 GCA_963922575.1 uncultured Opitutia bacterium | reverse complement strand
GTGCCCGGATCCGTATCGCCACGAGACCAGTCAACGAACTAGAACCTTGCCCCGACACCCTAATGCAACAATACACTTCAGATGTGTAACCTATGTCCTTAGATAAAGTGTTACCGATGTCCCTATCATACCACTCCTAATGTAATCATTGCCGAAGGTGCCATCGTACAGCCCTCTTTTGCCAGTGATGTAGATATGACTAATTTAATGAAGCATGGTTATACCATAATTAATGCTGAAGGTACTATCATTGACAACGGTGCCATCGTTGATAACTCGCATGGCCCGTTTGAATACTCTCTACAGGTAGTCAGTAATGTTCCTGCAGATATGGGCGAAGAGCTTGTACTTCTCAATCAGGACGAATCTTACGGAGGTGAAGCTTACATACTGAAGGTTGAAAATGTGAAAGACCAAGATGGCGAGCACACTCCTGGAGCGGTCCAATCAAATCAGGCGGCAGGTACGGCTTCACAGGTAGTCATGCATGACATTTCTAAACATGCTTCGCTCGTGCGTTCATTTTTACGCAATCCATCAACCTTAACAGGTCCTGCACCCACGGGTGCGGCAGGCCCAGACATTAATCAAATGCGCAATGGCGAATGGCTGGCATACATAAACGTGTTTGGTAATCTCGGCAGGCAAGAGTCTGGTAATGGGTATGCAGGTTTTGATTATGAGACCTATGGCACGGTGATCGGTATGGAGAAGTTGTTAGGCGAGCAATTGATTCTGGGATTTGCAGGCTCATTTGCGAACACCGACATCGACGGAAAGCAGAATTCCGGGGGAGGCGATTCCGACCTCTATAGTGGCGTAGTCTATGTCAACTGGTTTACCGACACATGGTATGTTGATAGTGGTTTCACTTATGGTCGTGCTGACAACGATGTTTTCCGCGTCGATTTCGAAGGGGATCGCTACCACGGTGACTATTACTCCGACATATTCGGCACCTGGATAGAGACAGGGTATGCCTTTACTGTTTCAGGTGACTTTGGTCTAGAGCCTTACGGCCGCCTGATGCATACTTACAGTAATAACGATGGTTTTACTGATGAAGGTCCGGATGCGGAGGTAATGACGACCGAGGACTATAAGTTTGAGAACTACAGGACGGAAATAGGGGCTCGGCTAAACTACGAATTCGCCTACAAAGAACATAGTAATCTACTCGTTGAATTGAAAGCTGCATGGCAGCACGAATGGGATGACCGCAATGTCTCTGTGGATGCAACTTATTTGGGAGATTCAACTTTGCAGATTGAAAGTGCGAATGCAAACCGCGATGCATTAGTTCTTGGAATTCTTGGCGAGTTAACCTGCGATAACGGAATCTCAGTGGGTCTTGAGTATGAACCAACACTTGGAGGCAATTGGCATAACCAGGGACTTAGTGCAACGTTTAGCTACAACTGGTAAATAGCCTTAGAAATGTTGATCTTAAAAGTCCTGGCGATGTTGAGTTGCCAGGGCTTTTTGCTTTACTGTTAAATATAATGAATTGTCAGAAAATGACTCGATGTGCTGCCACTCTTCTATCCATTTTTGTTCTACTCTGGACAGGTTGTGTGACTTTATCAGATAAGTCGCCGTCGGTTCCGTATCACCAATTATACCAAGCCATTGATGAGCCGGCTGTAGCGCAATTTATTGAATCCGGATTAGAACTTTTGAGGCAGGAATACGGGCCTTTAGAATTTGCAGTAACCGAGGTGCTTGTACGACAGTCCAAAAAGAATGATATTGGAAAAGCGTACCGCATTAGCGAAGGATTTTCACTGACAGAAATCATTGATGCTGAAACTGGTATTTTTGCGATTTATATCTCGGTGCCACCGAACCACGTAGAATTCTATCCGTTATTGGCCCACGAGATCGGTCATTTAAAACAGCCATCTCTTGTCGATAATTGGGAGATGGAAGGGTTCTGTATGGTTTTTTCTGGAAAATTATGTCGCCAGCAGAATAAGGACTGGAGTCCTTGGAAAAAGCGCTTTCAACATAATCCAAGTGATCCATATGCGCTTGCGTACAGAGCGGCGCTATTGAGGCAATAGCAGTCTGCTACTATCCGCTCACTGAGAAAAAAATTACTTATTTGGCTTTGGCAGCCTTAAGGCCATAACCAAGGGTAAGAGGATGATGATTGCACCAAAAAAGTAAGCACTTCCCGATCCGCATGCAAAGAAGGCAAATGCAGCCAGTAGCGGTCCGATCGCCCTCGCCAGTGAACCAGCTGAGCGAAACACGCCAATAGCAGCGCCTTGCCCGGCTTCTGTTGTATAGAGTGAAACCAGTGCACTCAGCGTCGGAGAGGTCAGGCCGATTGAAAAAGCCATCAGCCCCAGTCCGCCGAAGAAGACTCCAAGATCAGTTGCGATGGAGAGCACTAAAAATGCGATTACACCCAAAGCAATGCCCGCAATCGCCAGGTTTTTCTCTCCCACAGGTGTTGCAAGTCTGCGAACAAAGACACCTTGGACTAAAATAAGAACAAACCCGATAAATACAAACATGCCGCCGTTCTGCGCGGGTGTGAACAAAAGGCGTTCTACTGCTAGAAAGCTCAGAGTGAATTCCATACCGCTAAATGCCAGCATGTAAACCATATAGATCAAATTGGTTAGGGTAGTCTGTGGTGATGTGCCTTTAAAAATACGAAATATGTGAAATCTTGTTTTAAAGATAAATTTGCTACGTTTTTCAGGTGGTAGAGTTTCTCTAAAGCTGGTTTTTACCCAAACCAGATTTACCAGCGCCAGGAGACAGCTTACCAAAGCTGGCACCGAGAACGGATTGATTCCAAAACGCTCCAGAGAAGGGTAGTGTTCCAGTAAATTTACTTTCGCTAGCAAGCCACCAATGCCGGGCCCGACGACGAAACCCAAACCGAACGCAATACCGATAATGGCTAGACCGCCTGAGCGTTTTTCACGTGTTGTAGAGTCGGCAACCGCAGCGGTCGCGACCGAAAGGTTACCGCCCATGATACCTCCAAGAATGCGTGCGATTACCAATACCCAGAAAGAAGCTGCCAGAATCCAGGCCACGTAACTGAGAGCGAGTCCGAAGATGGTAATTAGCAGAACCTTGCGTCGCCCAACATGGTCAGAGTAGGCTCCCCAGATCGGCGAGAATATAAACTGAAGGATAGAATATAAGGATCCGAGGATACCGCCAAAAAGAACCGCAGTCATAAATTTCGGATCTTCAGCGCCACTGCTTTCTGCAAGGTTGAAAAGTGGCTGGATCAACTGACCCAAAAGACTTTCACTACCTGCATGGCTTGGCAGGTAATAGTCCAGCATTGCCGGAAATAGAGGGAAAATGATCGAGAATCCGACCAAATCCAGAAACAGAGTCAGGAAAATGATTCCCAGTGTACGCTTGTTATTTGCCGGGTTGGACGTGGTTTCAGTCGTTACTGACATCTTATTTTGCGTGCTTGAACTTTACGGAAAGTGCAGTTTGTACATTAACAGGAACCAAATTTGTTTCCCGATTAGTGAACTTGAAAACCTGCTTGACCAGACTTGAGCTGGTGAAAAAGTAGCGTTCGTTCGGCATTAGGAAAATAGTTTCAATCGTGTCATCCAAATGTCGATTCATCTGTGCCATTTGAAATTCATGTTCAAAGTCGGAAACAGCACGTAGTCCGCGAATGAGCGCGACTGCATCCAATTGTTTTGCAAGATCGACGATCAGGCCGTCAAAAGCAATCACTTCCATTCCGGAGCGGTTTTGTATATTTTCTTGAATCAGCTGAACGCGCTGAGCGCTGGGAAACAGTGGTTTTTTAAAAGGATTGTTCGCGACAGCGATAATTACTTTATCGAAGATGTTTTTAGCACGAATGATCACATCAAGATGACCATTTGTTATTGGGTCAAAAGAGCCCGGATAGATCGCAGTTTTCATAGATAAGAAAATATCATAGAGCGCAGATTCATTAGAAAGTCCAATGTAAGTAAAAACTAATTGGCCATTCCAGTCGCTTGACTGATCATCATAAAGATACCCATGAGCGGCATGGTCGAATCTTCAAGACTTTTGTCAAATTGCTCCTGTGTCTGTGCAGATGCAATATGATTCAACACTCCATCCAGCATTGTGATTGCTCCCATAATCTGAGTCTTTTGTGCTTCAAATTCTTCCGCAGAGAAGTTGTTCAATGAAGCTTTCATCTGGTTGATTGTTTTTGCCCAGTCTTTTTCAAGCTCTACAGGTATCCAACGTTCTTCGAATTTAGTGAAGGTTATTTCTTCAGCTTCCTGCTCAGGTATGGCTATTGAAAGTTTTGCCTGCTGACCATCCGATTCAACGATAGTTACGGTTGTGGCAGCATAATCAGCAAGTTTCATTTCATCGCCGGTCAACTGTCCGATGGTTTCAAGGTGTTCAATACATTTTGCCACAGTCTTGTCAAAAAACGTTTCACCGTCGAAATTGGCCAGTCCCTCGGTCGTGGACAATTCGCTGGTTGCAATGGTTATTACGAGGTTTGCTACCGAAGGCAGAGCCGCTTCCAGTTTTGCCAATTCTTCGGGCGACTGGTTCTTCATAAATGATGAGTTCGCAATAAATGACTTTTGCTGCTCTACTATCTCTGCAAAACGATTCATCAAAGAGAAACTTTTTTCATGGACCTCTTTATCCACTTTAGAGCCCGCCAGGTTCATCAGGCCATTAACATCATTTTGATAGGAAGTTGGCAGCGCCCGCCAAACGACGCCACTGTTGCCTTCTGCAAATTCTGAAATGATCTTTTGTACCGCGGCATCCGGGCTATCTGGAATCGGTGCTTCAGCGGGAACAGATGTTTTGGAGCAGGCTGAAAGCAATATGCTCGCAGCAATTAAGCCAGTGTAAGTTAGTCTGAGAGATGAAATTTCCATAAACAGTTAAATGATTTAAAGTGTCCGATCTACCAGTGTCGTAGACATACTGAAAGCATATTTTTCTAATCTCTGTAGAATAGAGGTGCACATTGAGAATGTCGCTTTGCTCGTTACGACTTGTAGCAACATCAGGAATTGATTTAGATTCACAGTCATCTCACCCTAAAAAAAAATGAGTTAACCAAGGCAAGCTGTGGTTCCAACTGCCGAATTAAGGGTTAAGGTTTCAATCCTATCTTTGGGCAAGATTCTGATGCATTTGCCAATTCTGCCAGGCGAACAAAGCCATGAAAATCGGTAGCATCAGTTGCCCGAGTAGAATAAAAGACATGAGACCGATAAATACGGCAACAAATATACTTGTCAGATACACTAAGTGTTCACGACGGGGGCCAAATACGGCGGACATCATTTGCCCACCGTCCAATGGATAGACCGGCAAGCAGTTAAAAATTGCCCAGAAAATACTCACGAACACTAAGTTGGTAACAAGTACGCTCAGTAAGGATCTGGATGGAACTGGGATAAAATGGTGTAGAGTGAGTACCAGAATTGCGAGAGCGACTTGCAGCCCCGGGCCGGCTGCAGTGACCAGAAACGATTGTAGGCGAGTCAGTTTGCCCGGAGGAAACGTCGCATATCCTCCGAAGCCATGAAGTGTGATTTCTGTTGGCAGACCAAACTTACGCACAGTCAGTGCATGCCCGAGTTCATGCACAAGGATGGAGATAAAACCAGCCGTCATAAAGACAAGTGTGAACACGACTGGTTTTCCAGCATGTACATTGTAACCGATGAAAGCCATTGTGACCCAAAACCAAGGTTCGACTCGAATCGGAATAGTAAATAGTTTAAACGAAAACATGATCAAATGGATGTGAGTTATAGCACTAGTCAGCTATCTCAAAGGCAATTAAGCTAATATCGTCTTGCTGTTGAGCACTTCCGGTGTACTGAGCCACTGTATCGTAAATGACGGTCAAGCTATCCCACAACGAGCGATGGGCACAGTCTCTGATGGTCGCCCTCAATCGTTCGATACTGAATTCTTCACCTGCCGGGTCGGATGCCTCAAAAATGCCGTCGGTAAAGGTGTAAACGCGATCGCCGGGTTGCAAGTTTACCTGAATAGATTCTGACGCTTTGCAGCCGGGTAAGCCCATAACCATGGAACCTGGCATTTTTGCAAACTCAGTCTGACCACTGCTTTTGCGATAGATCAGAATCTGAGGATGTCCCGTATGCGAAAGATACAGATCGCGACTTTTGTCTGCCTGCCGTTTGCCAAAGTGACCTGCAAGGCTGGTAATGAATCCGGTATTGATCTGTCCGGAAATTCGCTCGTTAACTTCGTTCAGCCAGTTATGCGGACAACAGTCGTAGTTTTCTGCAGCCTGCGAGGTGATGTACTTCAGTAATACCGTATAAAGAGCCGCCTGTACGCCGTGACCACAGACATCGGCGATAAAAAAGAGAGGTACATTTTTAGAATTGAGAGGAAAACTTATAATGTCACCGCCGACAGATGTCATAGGTCTCCACATATATGCAATCTCCAAGTCCGCGACCTCGGGAATTTTTCCGGGTATCATAACCTGCTGCACTTTTGCTGCACTGGCGTAGTCAGCGAGCATGGTTTCGTTTGCCTGGCGCAGCTGTTCTTTGTTTAGATATTCTTCAGTAACATCACGTGAAATGCCGAGGATACCAATCGACTCGCCTGACTCCAGACGCAGTGGTACCTTAGATGTCGAAGACCAGGTGGTAGAACCATTTTTCCAGGACTCTTGCCGGATTTGATTGATGACTGGTTTGCCGCTGCGTAGGATTTCCTTTTCCTGGGCAAAAAAAGCTTCTGCGCTTTGTGGATCGAAGAAGTCGGAGTCGGTCATGCCCTCGATCTCACTTTGGTCCTTGAGCCCGTGTGTTTTGACGAGTGCATTGCTGGCAAACACAAACCGTCCCTGGGTATCCTTAATATAGATGCGGTCTGCCGTCTGTTCCAGTAGCGTAACGAACATGCGCTTAAAGGATGTTTTGATCAAAGCGGCACTTTCCTGAAAGCCTTCTCTTTTTTCTGACTTCATTGAGATCTAGTTGGTAGATTTAATTAGGCAGTGAAGCTAGTCAGTTTTGTAGTTGATTCAATGCGCAACACAGAAAATTCCAAATGAGTACTTATTAGTGTGATAGTAACTTAAGAAACTCATCATTATTCTTGGTTTGTGAAAAACGATCAATCATCGCTTCAGCCGCATCTTCGATTTTCTGGCCTGCCAGTGCACGGCGTAAAAACTGCGATCCCTCAAGATGCTTCCCTTTTAGAATAAGCTCTTCCTTGCGGGTTCCTGATGCATTCAGATTAATAGCAGGCCAGAGCCTGAGTTCTGCTGCTTTACGATCGAGAACCATCTCCATGTTTCCAGTTCCTTTGAATTCCTGAAAGATCAAATCGTCCATTTTACTGCCGGTTTCGATCAGTGCGGTTGCAATGATAGTGAGACTGCCACCGTTTTCACAATTACGGGCAGCCGAGAAGAATCGTCTTGGCTTCTCAAGCGCGCGGCTGTCGAGCCCACCCGTCATTGTACGACCGCCTTTACCCGAAGCCGCATTGTATGCACGGGAAAGGCGTGTAATTGAATCAAGCAGCAGTACAACATCTTTGCCCGCTTCGACGAGATGTTTGGCACGTTCAACAGCAATTTCCGCAATGCGCGTGTGGTTGGTAATCTCTTCGTCATTTGAAGAGGCGTAAATTTCGGCATCCACGCTGCGCTTGAAGTCAGTGACTTCTTCCGGGCGTTCATCAACGAGAAGTACGATCACATGACACTCAGGATGATTTTCAATGACACCATGAGCTATATCATGGAGCAGGGTTGTCTTTCCGGTGCGGGGCGGTGCGACAATCAGCCCACGTGTTCCTTTGCCAATAGGACAGAAAAGATCCATGATCCGCGTGGTCACGCGACCGTCTTTGGATTCAAGTTTCAATTGTTCATCCGGCGCAATAGAGATCAGCTGCTGGAATGAGTGACACCCTTTGCGATCTTCAAGGGCGATGCCGTCAACCTTTTCAATAAAGTTAACTTTTGGGTTTGGGAAGCGATCATTTTTGATGGCCTTACCTTCCACCAGATGGCCCTGCTTCAAACGAAAACGTTTGATCAGTTCGCGTGGCACGAATGGATCAGATGGTTGCGTCTTGCCGTTGCGAACGGGGTCGAGCAAGTTGCCGGACTTATTTGGAAGTATTTCCAGAATGCCGGATACAGTTATTTGTTTATCCTGAGGCGTGTCTTCGTTACTCATATCTGAGTGGCCACACAAGAGCCTGTTTGGTTATTTTATAAAGCAATAAGCGAGGTTGCATTTGTGCTAGAGGCACGGATCGACGAACAGCGATTCCATCGATAATGCGAAGTATTGTTGTTCAACTTCGTTTAAAGTACTAAGTGATTACTTATAGTTAAATCAAAGCACTTGCTAATGTTGAAAGTTAGTCAAGTTGGTGATAAAAAAACTAACTGTCAACTCAATAGAAATTTTGTTTTTCTGCGACGTAAAGAAGCATTGGGCCCAATAAAACAGGGTGCTGGAAGTGGTCCGGTGCTCTCGGATACGATTGTATCAAACTGTCTTCTGCTCTTTTAGAAAATCCCGGCTGGCGCGTTTGATTTTTTTGATACGTGGCTGTACGCGTTGCAGGTCACGTCGGTCCATTTTGTCGATAAAAAGCTCGCCGTTGAGATGGTCGACTTCATGGAGAATACAGCGGCCAAGGATTCCGTTGGCTTCGAGGACGTGTGAGTTGCCTTCGACATCTTGATACTCGCAGAGGACACCGATCGGACGATTGACTCCACCGCGAACATCAGGAAATGAAAGGCAGCCTTCTTCGTAAGCGTCTTCCGCGGGATCGATGATTGAAATTTTCGGGTTGGCAAGCGCCATCGGCATAATCAGTTCCAGCGGCACTTTTTTCCCGTCCAATCTGTAATCGAAATTAGTTTTCTGACCGTTGGGCGGGCACACATCCATAACAAAGAACTGAAGCGCTAGGTTTACTTGTTGGGCTGCCAGACCGATTCCATCAGCATCATACATCGTTTCGATCATATTTTCGGCAAGCTTTGCCAGAGAGTCGTCAAATTGTGTAACCGGCTCACCTACCTTGCGCAGTATAGGCTCACCATATTGAGTAATCCTTAAAATCATCTAATTACGCTGTAATCATGTAGATAACTTGTAAAGCTTTTGGCGCATTTACTGTTCGACGTTCTTTCGCGAATCCTCGACCGCTAGAACGGACTCAAGCGTGAGCCCCGTCATTTTTCGAATACCGGTGAGGAGCATCCATAAGATTGCCATCATAATTACTAGACTGGGGACGACGATAACCGGCCAGCTCCAGGCCATCATTTTGCTGACCTCGGCATTGAAGGCATCCGTTCCGCTGGGGCTGACAACGATCCAGCGCGCCAGTGCGTAGTTCAGTAGGCTGCTTAGAAGAAAGGAAAAAGCGAGTAGCCAGGTACACTGCTTCAGGAGCTTTTCGAACTCAGATTCTTTGTCATGCATCAGAAGCGCTTCATGCACTTTATCAACATGAATAAGTTCAGGGTTGTATAGAAGTGTGCGAATCAGTGGCCAAGGTGTTTTAAGGGAAACGATGACTGCCAAGCCCAGACAAAGTGGGATGGCGGCTTCTTTGATTGCAAACCATTTGGTGGGTATTTCCAAAATACCGATTCCGCCGGTTAGTAAAACGCTGATAAGACCGATGATGGAAAACAAATTATACTTTGAACGCTTGTAGTAGTCGTAAAAAAAGTAGCCTATGGGAAAGAGCAAGGCGATGATCAGCAGGACAACAGCAACATTATTGAAGTAGGGTTCCAGATACTTACCTAGCAAGTCCTGCCCTTTATTTAAGACGAGAATGGGCAAGAGTATATTGAATCCAATATTCAGGAAGGCATTTTCTTTTTTAACAGAAGTAGGATTACTTTGAGAAGAATTTTGCATATCTATGATGTGCTGGGTTGCTGTTTTGTAATTAATTTGCCTAGATTCTTACGAGTTATGTCAAATGCAAGTTCTATTCGTTGTCTAATTACAGCAGGGCCTACACGCGAACACATTGATCCTGTACGCTTTCTGAGCAATCCATCCACCGGTAAAATGGGCTTCGCGTTGGCGGATGCAGCAGTTGCTCGTGGTTGGACGGTTGATTTGATCGCAGGGCCCGTCGCGCTTGAAGAACCCGAAGGCGTGGTTCTTTACCCGGTTACCAGTGCAGAGGAAATGTTTCACCAGGTCGATGCTTTGTTCGACGTTTGCGATATTTTGATCATGACCGCAGCCGTAAGTGACTTTCGCCCGGTAAAGCAACATGCTCAAAAGGAGAAAAAAGCGCAGGCGTCCATGTCGATTGAATTTGAGCGCACGGTCGATATCTTAAAGACTATGACTGAACGCAAGCAGCATCAGGTTGTCGTTGGATTTGCTGCTGAAACGGATCATGTTGAGGAATACGCCCGTAAAAAGCTTTTCGAAAAACGCTGCGACTGGATGGTTGCCAATAAAGTAGGCGAAACCGGAGCCGGTTTCGCCGCAGATACCAACGCAGTTATGTTGATCGACGCAAACGGCAAGCTGACCCATATGGGACCCGCGCCAAAGAGTGAAATCGCCAAAGAGCTGATTGACGAAATCGCCCATAACCTTTCTTAAGTATGAAAACCACAGGGCTTGATAAAATTCTCGGCAGGATTGATAATCTGGATTCGGTCAATCTAAGCATTCTGGTGCAACGATTGGCCCGTGAGCGCAAATTACAGGAAACTGTTTTTAATACAATTAAAGATGGAATCATTGTCATCGATTCCGAAGGAATAGTTCAGTACGCAAACGAGGCTGCATTTGAACTTATTGGCCTGAAGGAAGACGCCATCGGCAACACACGCCTGTGGAGAATGGTGCCCGATCTTACGCGATCAATCGATCTGGGAAAACTGGACAGCGACGTGCAGAAAGCATCCGTGGTTTCCCGGGAGGTTGAACTCTCCTATCCGGAGCATCGCTTTGTTCGTCTCTACATGGTACCGATTGATGCGCAGGTCGGACAGCACGAAAGTGGGGCGATGATCGTCCTTTCGGATGTCACAGATGAAAAAATGTCCATGGAAGCACGGATTGAGAGCGAGCGTATTGATTCAACCATGCGTCTGGCAGCAGGTGTAGCTCATGAATTGGGGAATCCACTGAATTCGCTGACAATCCACCTGCAACTCATCGAGCGGAAGCTTGCAAAGCTTCAGTCCGATGCAAATTTAAGTAGCCTCTCCGAGTCGCTTACTATTTGTCAAGATGAGGTAACGCGCCTGGATGGTATCATCAGGCATTTTCTACAGGCGGTACGCCCTCAGCAACCGAATCTGAGCGAGCTCGATTTGATCGACCTGGTTGATGAAGTCCTCAAGGTTCAGGAAGCAGAACTCAGGAATCGGCGTCTTGATGTGAACGTTGAGGTGGGTGAATCAGTCCCGACCATTCTTGGCGATCGTGAACAGATCAAACAGGCTTTTTTCAACCTGACCAAAAATGCGATGGAGGCGATGCAATCTTACGGGAAATTAAGAATCATAGCCAGCAGTGACGATGATTATGTCTACATGAAATTTGTCGACTCCGGTTCGGGTATAGCTGAAGACGAATTGTCTCGGATCTTACAACCTTACTACACAACAAAAAAGGGCGGCAACGGACTGGGCATGATGATTGTGCAACGTATCATGCGAAGTCACGGCGGTCAGCTCGGGATTGAGTCACAGAAAGATGAAGGAACTGCTATCACACTACAGTTTCCAAAGAAAAATCGCCGCGCACGATTACTGGAAACAGATTCAACGGCAGAGTGACCGATTGTCAGAACCAAACCTGAATCCCATTTGTTTCTCGTTCAGGGCCTTTATAGCTAAGTATGTAATCATCTGGACACATGATTCTTATCCAAAATGTTAGTGCAGGCGCATCCCTGCGCAGCACGACCGTTTGAATGCTCAGGCTTACGGCGCACCGGGGATGGGTGCTGCGCTACCTGAATGCGATCTGTATAAGTAATTATAGGCTTAGCTATAGCTTGCCGAAACGGTGGTTTGCCAAGCAGTGCCTTGGGTAAAACTCATTCCTTCACTACCGTCGCCGCCAGTAGGCGATGCGCTCGGCGACTTGTTTTGCGCCCGGCATACCCGGCTTTTCACGCATCGAAACCGCACGCTGCAAGTCAAACACTTGGTTCCAATCTGCACCCAATTTCGGATGCACCTCTGTCACCTTGTCGTATGGCAGTGCGTCCAGGGTGACACCTAGTTTTTCGGACAATCCGACTAGTGCGCCCACGACATGATGTGCTTCGCGAAAAGCGACACCTTGCTCTACCAGATAATCCACCAGATCTGTCGCCAGCAGCGCCGGGTCGGCAACCGCCTGCGCACAACGTTCTTTGTGAACGCTGACACCTGCGAGACAACCTGCAACGCATTTGAGCATAAGCATTATCTGATCAAACGAATCAAAAACCGGCGGTTTGTCTTCCTGCAAATCACGGTTGTAGGTGAGTGGCAATCCTTTGACCATTACTAACAATGTCTGCAAGTTGCCAATCACGCGAGCGGACTTGCCACGAATCAGCTCAAAAGCATCCGGATTTTTTTTCTGTGGCATCAAACTGGAGCCGGTTGTGAAGGTGTCCGGCAGATTGACAAAGCCGAACTCAGCGCTGTTCCACAAAATAAAGTCCTCTGAAAGGCGTGAAAGATGTGCGCCGATCGTTGCACAAGCTGAAGCGAAATCGATAAACACGTCACGATCACTGACGGCATCCATGCTATTTTGGGTTATCCTTGGCTGGCCGTCTGCGTCCACAAATCCCAGCTCGCGAGCTACGAATTCACGATCGATTGGAAGCGTTGTCCCGGCAATTGCACCGGAACCGAGCGGACATACATTTGCCTGCTCAAATACATTTTCCAGTCGCTTGCGATCACGATCCAGCATTTCTACATACGCTAGCAAATGATGTGCCATCGACACTGGCTGCGCGCGCTGCAAGTGGGTATATCCGGGAATCATCACATCCTGAGTACGATCTGCGAGATCGACCATCGCAGTTATGACTGCGCTCAAAGTAAAATCCAGCTGATTGCAGGCATCTTTGAACCAGAGTCGCATATCGGTCGCCACCTGATCATTGCGGCTACGTGCCGTATGTAACTTGGCCGCAGCCGGAACTTTCAGCGTCAATGCCTGTTCAATGTTCATATGCACGTCTTCCAATGCAACATCCCACTGGAACGACCTTGACTCGATTTTGCCCAGAATAGTTTCCAACCCTTTATGGATGGCATCACATTCCTCCCGGGTGAGAATGCCGACATGCGCCAGCATGGATGCGTGTGCCCGGCTGCCCTGTATGTCAAATGCAGCCAGACGATGATCAAACGAAACCGATTCTCCAATCTGTACCATCAATTCTGCCGGTCCCTCTGAAAAACGTCCACCCCAGGTCGCCTGTTTTTGCTCATTTGTCATCATGATGCAAAACTCATTTTTCAAAAGGGATTATGCAACCGCATTTTTCGAAAAGAAATTCTCCAAACCGTCTTTAATTCTGTAGTATTTTCGGTTACACGATTGAGGCGTATAAATGGCATTCTATCTCCGAATTCGAGTCAAATTATGTATTTAGTACGCTACGACTCACCTGGGCTGTTTCTTCGGGAATCGCTAAGGTTCGGCGTCTGAGTTGTAGCCAAAGGTTCCATGCGTGGGCCTTCAGGATCGTGCGCGCCTGATCAATCTCGGCTTTGCGTAGTTCGATGTTTTCGTTAGCGATTGCGGAAAGATCGTCCAGATTGTAGAGGTAAACGTTTTCAAGTGTATCTACATTTGGATCTACGTCACGTGGAAGTGCCAGGTCAATTAGGAAAAATGGCTGATCCTGTCTGCTTCTTAGAGCAGTCACCAGCATGTCTTTGTTAATGATCGCTGTTGAAGCAGCCGTTGAACTGATCACAATATCAAACCATTTCAGCTGCCCGGAAAAGTCATTGAAATCAATCGCAGCACCACCGAATTTGTGTGCAAGCACGCGCGCATTTTCAAATTTACGACTGGTCACTGTTATGTCAGCAACACCACGGCTTTTCAGCGACTGTGCAGTTTTTTCAGCGACATCACCACTGCCGACCAGCAAAACCCTGCTATTGTTGAGATTGCCGAAGATGCGATTTCCCAGATCGACAGCGATATTGCCGATGCTGACCTGGCCCTGGGCTATTTTTGTCTTTGTGCGTACAGACTTGGCAGCCTGGAAACTTTTTTCAAAGAGCCGATTCAGAATAGTCCCGGTACAGTTTTGCTCGCGTGCGAGTGCGTAGGATTGTTTCATTTGACCGAGGATATCGGTCTCGCCGATCATCTGGGAGTCCAGACCGGCAGAAACTTCAAAGGCATGTTGCAGTACATCCAGATTGGTTTGCCAGAAAGAATGGGTATCAAGAAGTTCCCGGCTGACTCCGTTGTACTCGCAAACGCAATCGCGTACTGTTTCTTCGACTTCAGCAGTGTCGGC
Source organism: uncultured Opitutia bacterium (assembly GCA_963922575.1). Lineage (GTDB taxonomy): Bacteria > Verrucomicrobiota > Verrucomicrobiia > Opitutales > Coraliomargaritaceae > Lentimonas. The sequence continues at coordinate 15,735 of CAWUII010000029.1, read as the reverse complement.
AAGCCCGTAGATTTCAAGCCGATTGCAGGTGTTCAGCACCAGGCACTCCTGAATGTTTTTCAACGAATGTAGTTTCTGCTGAAGTGCGAATACGTTTTCGGGTGTAAGCGCAATGGTTTCACGTACATCGAGAGAAGCCTCATGATGTGTGCTTGCCAACACAAACAGCGATTTCAGTATATTACTCATCGGCGCATTGATTCATCCGGAGCTTTGCCGACTTTAGCTGGAGCTGGGTTTTTACTAAGCACTGATTGCACAGGCCAGAGTGAGGCGATGGCAAAAATGAAGAGAGCGATCGAAGCGATTGCGTGTCTGCGGGTGCCCAAGCGTTTACGGATACGTAAAACCATTACCGAAGAATATCCAATCCACAAAAGAACGGTTGGCAGCAGCTTTGTGAGTGGAACACTTTCCGGATAACTAATCCAGAATGCGATACCAAAGAAAAGTGCAGTGCTCAGCACAGTGACTCCGGTAATCAGGAGACGCTTGGCGACCAGATCGAGAATTTGAATAGAGGGCAAATACTGGTAAAGACCTCTGAACTGTTTTTCCTTCAAACCATGCTGCTGGATCAGAAACATAAGAGAGATCAAAGCGACGATTGCAAAAATCGCGTAACTGAAGATCGCCAGTGATGCATGCAATTCAATCAGCGGGTTTACTGCTGCACTGGTCGGGTAGGGCGTATCCCAACCAGGAATGATCAAGGATGTAAGCGCAAGGCAGCTAGCCAGTCCCGCTGTAAAAAGACCCAGTAACCGGAGGCTGAATGCAGTCCCGACAATAAAGTATAGCAGGACCATAGACCAGGAGATGAATTGTGATATTTCAAACAGGTTACCCAGTGGACAGCTTTTTATCTGGATGCCACGCAAGTTAAGTCCAAGCGACTGGAAGATAAATCCGCTCAGTAAAAGTGTGAGCATAATGGATTTTGGGTAAGAAGTGCGACGCAGCAAAGCAGACATTCCAAAGAGAAATGCAACTGAGTAGATTAGAGCCCCGGCATAGATTGCGCTGCGGGCAGTTGTGGTTACTTCTTCGAGCATTTCTTTTTAAAAAAGTGTTGTAGCCACGACGCTCTGTTGCCGGGCGTTCCATCGGCCGCCATGGTTAGAAGGATTGTCAATTTTACAAAAATATACATTTTTGATCAGGATGTTTTTATTTCACGAACACGGCGACAGAGGGCCGTGGCTACAACAAAATATATTTTAGATACACTTTCATTTCTCAATCGATCAATTTGCCTACGCTACAATTGCCGGAGGCGTGGCATGTGCAGTCTGGAACTCACCGTTTTTCCAAGCTTCGACTTTGTCTTGAAGAAATTTTATAAACCGTGGATGTTCGTTAACGCAGGGTATTTGTTCGAAATCTTCTCCACCAGCTTCGAGAAAGGATTCACGTCCTTCTCCGGCAATTTCCTCAAGTGTTTCCAAACAATCGGCCGTAAATGAGGCACAGATCACCTTGACGCGTTTGTGGCCCGCTTCAGCGAGTTCTTCCAGCGTCAGGTCGGTGTAGGGTTGAAGCCAGGGTTCACGGCCAAGGCGTGATTGAAAAGTTATCAAATACTTCTCTTTCGGGATGTTCATCGCTGTGACAAACTTTTCGACTGTCATGGCGCATTGATGTCGATAGCAAGTAGCATGAGCAGGGTGGCAAGTGTTGCAACAATCGTGTGTGGTCATGCAGTGGTTGTGTGAGGGGTCACCTTTTACCAGATGGCGTTGCGGTATGCCGTGAAAGGAGAACACGAGTTTGTCGTAGTTTCCGCTTTCGAGGGAAGCTTTTGAGCATTCGACGAGCGCGTCAATGTAACCAGGGTCCTGATAAAACGGGGGGAGCAGTGTGGTCTTCAGGTCCGGTTTAAGTTTGCGTACGGAATCCATGAGGTGAACGACCGCAGTTTCATAGCTGGACATCGCGTAATGTGGGTACATCGGTATGATTAGTACATCGTTGACCCCTTGGTCGAGGAGCTCCTGAAGTGCGCTCTCGGTCGAAGGATTGCCGTAGCGCATGCCCAAAGCGACCGGTATGTCGAGTTGCTCGCGTAACGCATTTTGCTGAGCTAAGGAAGTCAGAATGAGTGGTGAGCCCTCTTCTTTCCAAATACTGGCATACGCTTCTGCGGATTGTTTTGGACGCGTGGGCAGGATCAGACAGTTAACCAGAAACCAGCGGATTGGAAAGGGCGCATCCAGTACGCGGCCATCCATAAGGAATTCGCCAAGATATTTTCTTACATCACTTACCGAAGTGGAATCGGGTGAGCCTAAATTGAGTAGTATGACCCCTTGTTTTTGCATAAGATAGAGAAGGGTCGATGTATCTCATTTGTCAAATCGAAGTATTGATGAAGTTAATTGAGTGTTTATAAATCATCGGAATACTTCTTAAACGGATGCAAAAAAGCTTACATATAATTTCAGGGCCCACTGCTGTTGGTAAAACCGAGTATGCACTTTCGTATGCGCAGGAACACGATGCGGAGATTGTTTCCTGTGATGCGCTGCTCGTTTACAAAGGTATGGATATTGGGACTGCCAAGCCATCTATGGAAGAGCAGTCTATTGTGAATCATCATATGATTGATGTGCAGCCAGTCGATCAGCCGTACGATATTGTTGCCTACGTGCAAGCAGCAGAGGCTGCAGTTCATTCAATCATTGAGCGCGGCAAATCGGTTGTTGTTGTCGGAGGGAGTGGGTTTTACCTAAAAAGTTTTTTTGCAGCGGTTGTCGATACAGTCGAAGTACCGGATGCGTTACGTCTGAAAGTTGCAAAATTGTACGAAGACAAAGGTTTGGCAGGACTGCTTGCCGAATTGCATCGGGTCAGTCCAGAGGGAACCGGAACTCTCGATGTACTGAATCCGCGCCGAGTCCTGCGAGCTCTTGAACGCTGTATGGCGTCTGGTAAGTCTTTGCCTGATTTGCAGGCTGAATTTGCTGAAAGACCTGAGCCATACCGCGACTATGAAAAAAACTTTATCTTGCTTGAGCGGGAGCCTGAGGAATTGCGTGAGCGCGTAGTTCGTCGCGTACATCAAATGATTGGAGGCGGGCTTATTGAGGAAGTCGACCGCCTGCGCAGTTCTAGGATTGAGCAAAATGCATGTGCGGCCTCCGCAATTGGTTATCGTGAGACCTTGGCTTATCTAAAAGGTGAGATGACTCGTGAAGAGCTTGCTCAGGCAATCGTCCTTAACACGAACCGTCTGATAAAAAAACAGCGCACTTGGTTTCGTACACAGATTCGAGAACCGAATCAGCGGATTGTTTTTTAGTACCTTATTGTAAAAATCAGTGCCCTGAGTCTGTCGAAGGACCTTCCCGCCATTCGAAGTTCAATGTTCGAAGTTCTTTTAGGTTTTAATCGGCAATCATTCAGAATGATTTGCCAATCTGTGACCAACTTCTAACTTCCAGAGTTTTTAATTACTTTTAGATATGTTTACAGGAATTGTAGAGGAAACCGGTGTAGTGGTATCGTTTCAGGAACAAGCTGAAGCTTGGCGCTTGAAGCTGTCCGCCAAGGTTGTTTTGGATGATCTGAAGGTGGGCGATAGCGTCGCAGTTAATGGCTGCTGTTTGACAGTTGTTGCCTGTGATGACGCGTTTCTTGAGTTTGACCTACTGAATGAAACAAAACGCCTGACTTCGATCGATCGTCTCGAACCGGGCGGTAAGGTAAATCTCGAACGCGCTTTGTTGCCAAGCACACGCATGGGTGGTCACTTTGTTTCCGGTCATGTCGATGGCATCGGTGTGGTCGAATCGATAGAACAGCGCGACAAAGATTTTTTCCTCAGAATTCAGCCAGACTTTGATAAGCTGAAATACGTCGTCAGTAAGGGATGTATCACGGTGGATGGTATCTCGCTAACCGTCGCCGAGGTGGATGAGACCGGGTTTTTGATCTGGTTGATTCCGCATACTATGGAAATCACGAACCTTCACACCAAGCAGGTTGGCGATCGTATAAACCTCGAATTCGATTTGATTGCAAAATACGTGGAAAAACTTTTTCCAAAAATAAATTGACAGAGCTCTTTTCTGAAAATTTAAATTAAACCTTTTTAGCGAGCGTAGCTCAGTTGGTAGAGCACTACCTTGCCAAGGTAGATGTCGAGAGTTCGAACCTCTTCGCTCGCTCCATTTTAAAACCTTGTTTCGATCGTATGAAGCAAGCGTTTTTTAATGGTAATTATTGATTTTGATTGTTGGATTTAATCACCTGTCGCAAAATCTGAATTTTGCTTTTTGGACATTCAAAAATTGCAGGGTCTACATCCTGATTCGCAGTAATTGTTTCTAAGGTGATAGTGCCGAATTTCGAATTTTCAGCCAAAATATCTATTTTCTTAGGTAGTAGCACATCATTGACCCTCGAAAACTCTGTTGCTCGATAATCAATATATTCCTCCATGCCGGCAAGCTCACTCATGCCGCCCCAGCGCGTTAACAGAAATGTCTCTTGATCAAAGTAGAACCAACTTTGTTTGTTTTCTTTGCCAAATCCGGTGACCAGGTAAGCAGCGCGACCGCTGACTTTAGATTTCCCTTGATATTTAAATACGAAACTGTCTCGAAGCGGTACGACCAAGGGTTGTATCAGCCAATTTTGCTGTGCGAAATGTTCGGCAGTAAGACCGTGGAGCAGTTCGGGACGTTTTTCTTTTGGAAGCAGCTCTTGTTTCCAAGCATATGTGCCGTCATATGCATAAACAACCTTGTAATTGCGTCCAAGATGTTTCCAGGAGTAAGTTAGGTGGCGCTGGCCTCTATGTGTTTCGATCAGCTCAAACGTTTTGGAACGGCGTGCTTCGACAATCGTGCCGGTAGCCTTTACCGTTTTGATACCAGCATATGCAGATTCACCACCGGAAACTTCCAGAAAGTTCTGAATGATTTTTTCGCTCGTCGGATCAGTTTTCTTCGGACGCGTCTGAAAAGTGTCGGTATTTTCGGTTGCATTATTTTCTGGAGATAGTGAAATCTCATCTGCCTCGGCATTCAAATTGGATAAATGGCAACAGATGCCGAGGCATGTAAAAGTCACCAGTGTTCTGGAAAGGGATCTTGTATTCATGGTTCGATAAGCTTCTAACGTTCCTGAAAGGAAAATTAATATCAATAAAAAATGCGCATTTTAATTACAGGAGGAGCTGGCTTCATTGGTAGCCATTTATGCGAGCGTTTACTAGATGAAGGTCATGAGGTGCTTTGCCTGGATAACTTCTTTACTGGTTCTAAGGCAAATATAATGCACCTGCTGGATAACACATTTTTTGAACTAATTCGGCATGATGTGATCGATCCCTTTAAGGTGGAAGTGGATCAGATTTACAATCTTGCCTGTCCGGCATCGCCGATTCATTACCAAAGAAATCCAATCAAAACGATTAAAACGTCGATCATGGGCGCAATCAATTGCCTGGGTCTGGCAAAACGGATCCATGCGCGCGTCCTTCAGGCCTCGACTTCTGAGGTATACGGAGATCCAGCTTCTGAATTCCACCCACAGCCGGAAACGTACTGGGGGAATGTAAATCCGATTGGAATTCGCTCCTGTTACGATGAAGGCAAACGCGCATCGGAGACTTTATTTATGGATTATCACCGACAAAATAAAGTCGATATCCGAATCGCTCGCATTTTCAATACCTACGGCCCGCGCATGTGTAAGGACGACGGACGCGTGGTTTCAAATTTTATCGTACAAGCACTGCTCGGACAGGACATAACCATTTATGGGGAAGGGCGGCAAACACGTTCATTTTGCTACAGCGATGATCTTGTCGATGGTCTGTTGCGTATGATGAACCAGGACGCCGAAATTGGTCCGATCAATATCGGCAACCCGAATGAGTTTACGATCATGGAACTGGCGGAAAAGGTCATCGCACTAACTGGCAGTCGTTCAAAAATTATTCATGAAAAATTACCTGAAGATGATCCACAACAGCGTCAGCCTAACATCAGCAAGGCAAAGGAAGTGCTTGAATGGCAGCCAAAGGTTTCAATAGACAAAGGTCTTAAGTCGACCATAGCCTACTTTGATAAAATTTTGTCTGAGAAATAGCAATCCTTCAGAACTATACTCGGTTGGTTGGACTTATAAAAAACGGTGGTTTTGAAACATAGGCCACAAGTCCTCTTTTTGAGCATTAAACTGAAGAATGAAAACAATCGAATTTGCAGGAAAATCATTTGTGCTGGACACATCCGGCCTGTTGATCTGGCCGGATCAGAGAGTTGCAGTTGTCGCTGACCTACATTTGGAAAAGGCAACTTATTTCGCGGGACAGGGTCAATTACTGCCGCCGCAGGAAAGTTACGAAACGCTGTCAAGATTGCAGTCAGCGTTGAATCGGCTTGATTGTAGTTCACTGCTGCTGCTCGGGGACAGTTTTCATGACGCGGCGGGCCTTGATCGACTGGAACGTCGGGCCCGCGAGCTATGGGAGCAAATTTGTTCGGAATATTCAGTTACTTTCATTTTGGGCAATCACGATGGAATGGTAGTGCCATCACAGACTCAGGGAGCCAATTTACTGGAACTGGCGGGCGTTACGTTTCGGCATCAGGCGGTATTGGGAGCATCTGTTGAAATCAGCGGACATTATCATCCTAAGGCGTCTCTCCGGTTGGGCGGTAAACGAATTACACGCCCGTGCTTTGTCACTGATGCAAGCCGTATGATTCTTCCATCTTTTGGGACATTGACCGGTGGATTGGATGTAAAGTCGGATGCAATTTCGGAGCTGTTTGCTTCGGAATTTACCGCTCATCTTCTAGGTGAGAGCAAAATTTACTCCGTGCCCGCAAGCCGACTGGTATAGTTCCGAAAATACTTTATTGCCATTTGCTCGTAAACCTGCTTTCTGACTTCTATTTAAATGACTGATAGAAAAGTTTTAAAGACTTACGAAAAAGCGCTTGCTCTTAATTTGGATCAGAGCAAATACGGCGTCTTCGCAGAGATTGGAGCAGGTCAGGAAACGGCCAACTGGTTCTTCAGGGTTTCCGCCAGTGCGGGCACGGTTGCCAAGACGATATCTGCCTATGACATGACCATGAGTGATGCAATTTATGGGAGAACATCACGTTACGTGTCGCAGGATCGTCTGATCTCCATGTTAAAATATGAATATGATTTACTTGAGCAGCGACTTGCGGAAACACGCGGAAATGAGACAACGTTTTTTGCATTCTGTAATACGGTTCGCGCCCGAGGATATAAAGACACCGGGGAGTGCCACGGGTGGCTCGGTGTACGTTTTCAGCTAAAGCCAAATGACAAGCCCTGTGAAATTGTACTGCACCTGCGTCTGCTTGATGAGACGAATAGGGATCAGATGGATGTTCTTGGAAAAGTGGGGGTGAATCTGATCTATGCCGCGTTTTTCTACCGCGACAGCTTACCCAAATTTGTTGAATCCCTTGCAGACGGTCTTAGCAATGATCAGTTTGAAGTTGATGTGTTGCGCTTTAGTGGTGATGGATTTCGCTATATCGACAACCGTCTATGTGCGTTGCAGCTTGTTCAGAGCCAACTCACCAACGCTGCCATGTTTAATAAAGACGGTGAGGTCGTGTCTGCGGCAGACACGCTCTACAAACGATCCATTTTACTTCTGCGCGGTAGTTTCGATCCAGTGTTGAATCTACATTTGGATATGCTCGATAATGCAAATAAAGTATTTTCAACGGTGATTAATGCTCAGCAGAAAGAACGCTCTCTTGAAGTGTGCGAAATTAGCATGAACAACCTGCTGGGTGACGGTTCTATCAATAATAGCGACTTTCTGGATCGCGCCGATGCATTGCAGGCACTTGGTAAAACGGTGCTCATTTCCAGTAGCGCTGAGTTTTATCGAATTGCAACTTATCTGAGTCGCTACACTGCTGAACCTATAGCAATCACGCTTAGTGTTTTACTGTTAAACGAGCTGTTCAAAGAGAAATGGTCGGCAAATCTCGCCGGTGGGATTTTGGAATCATTCGGACGCTTGTTTAAAAATCAGGTTCAGCTTTACGTTTACCCCTGGAAAAATACTGAGAGTGATGAGCTGGTAACCGCAGAAAATTTCAAGGGACCGGAAAATTTGCAGTTTTTTTACAAACACCTGATTCAAAACGACCGTATACGCTCAATTGAAGCCGGAGACCTGAGCCTACTTTCGATGACAGGTCGAGACGTATTGGAAATGATTGAATCCGGTACCTCTGAATGGGAAGCCTGGGTACCTGCCGAAGTACACTCGATTGTGCGGAGAATGCAGTCCAAGAGCGAATCCTGATAAATCACATATCCACCAGTAATTATATAGTTGTGAAATTAATTTGTGCTGATTCGCACTTCGACTTGCTCAGGGCCGAATCAAGGGACACAGTGGCTATCTGTAAAAAAGCGTTAAATGTGTAGTTTTAACTTGCTCTAAAAAATGCATTCACTTTCTTTCTAATATTTCATCGGATCTGGCAAATCAGCCAGAACGTTCAAACCTACAAAACATAAAAGAAACCTTCATTTCTCCCTGCTACTCGGTCGGGCTTTAAACATTATGATAGAAACAACACCACAAGACCTCTTTGATGCAGGCGTACACTTCGGTCACCAGCTTCGCCGTTGGAATCCAAAATCAAAACCCTACGTCTTTGATAATCGCAACGGAATTTCGATTATTGATCTGGAACAAACTCATGCATTGCTGGAAAGCGCATGTGCATTTATCCAAGAGACTGTGTCCAATGGCAAAGATGTACTATTTATAGGCACTAAAAATCAGGCGCAGGAAATTGTCCGTGAAGCTGCCACTGCCTGTCAGATGCCCTTCTGCGTAAATCGCTGGATGGGTGGGGGACTTACCAACTTTGCGACCATCAAAGCATCCCTTGTGAAGTATCGAAAATTCCTCAAAATGGATCAAGACGGTGACCTCGCGAAACTTCCAGGTAAGGAAGAAGCAGCAACTCGGCGTCAAATGAGCCGCATGAATCGTAATTTTGAAGGCATACTCAATATTGAAAAATTGCCCGCCGCCATATTTATTGTTGATACCAAGAAAGAGGCAATAGCAGTTACTGAAGCAAGGCGGTTGAACATTCCTGTCATCGGTCTGGTCGATACCAACTCAGATCCAACTCTTCTGGACTTTCCGATTCCAGGTAATGATGACGCGGTAAAATCTGTTCGAATTATTGTTCAAACGATTATGGAAGCAGTACAAGCGGGCATTTCAGAACGAGAAGCCAAAAAAGTTCAGAAAAATGCTCCTGTAGTTCGTGAAATTCGCGAACAGGTTTTTGAGCAACAGGAGGATGTTGATGTTAAACTGCCTGACGGATACGGAAATGATGAATCCGAAGACCAAGGCAAATAAATTTCAAATACACTTTTAAACTTCATATTAAAACAACAAGCAAATGAGCGTTCAAATAACAGCAAAGATGGTAGGTGAGCTACGCGAAAGCACTGGAGCCGGTCTCATGAATTGTAAAAAAGCCCTGTTGGAAACCAATGGGAATTTTGAAGAAGCCGTTGAGGTTCTTCGCAAAAAGGGTGAAGCCACCGCAGCTAAAAAATCGAGTCGCGAGGCCAGCGAAGGGCTTGTCGATACTTACATTCATCTGGGTGGAAAAGTTGGCGTTATGGTTGAGGTCAACTGTGAAAGTGATTTCGTAGCCAAAACAGAAGACTTTAAACAGCTTGTTCGTGATATAGCCATGCACATTGCAGCCACTAGCCCAGTCTGTGTCTCCCGTGATGACGTCGATCCGGCAATCATTGAGAAGGAGCGCAAGATCGCTGAGGGTCAGGCAGAAGGTAAGCCAGAACAAGCGATTGCAAAAATCGTCGAAGGAAAACTTAACAAATTCTTGAGTGAGTCCTGTCTGCTGGAGCAAGCTTTTGTTAAAAACCCAGACCAAACTATTCAGGAATTACTAACTTCCATGATCGCCAAGCTGGGCGAGAATATTATTGTAAAACGATTTGCGCGTTTCCAGGTGGGTGCCTAAATTAAAACTTGCAAATCATGTATTTACTAAAGGTCTTTTGTTAACAGCGAATGACCTTTAGTTTTCTGGAAACAAGATATGTCAAATCGTTACATAGTTATCATGGCAGGTGGACGAGGGGAACGATTCTGGCCAGAGAGCCGCACGTCTCATCCCAAGCAACTACTCCCGATCGTTGGCGAAAAAGCCATGCTCACGCAGACGATTGAGCGATTGGAAGGGTTTATTCCCGTCCAAAACGTATTTGTAATAACAAACAAATCTCAGCGAGATGCCGTACTGAAAATATGTCCCGAGCTGGACCCAGCTAAAGTTATCGGTGAACCAATTGGTCGTGATACAGCTGCAGCGGTAGGTCTAGCGACGATTCTCATAAGGCACGAAAATAAAAATGCTGTATTCGCTATGTTACCAGCGGATGCTGTGATTTATGATGTCGAAGGTTTTTGTTCAACCCTTGCAACAGCTTTTGATGCGGCTGAAGCAAATAAGGTACTGGTGACGATTGGTATAACGGCTAAGTTTCCTGCTACAGGCTATGGCTATATACAGCAAGGTGAAGCGATCGGACAATTCTCTGACAAAACTGTATTTCGTGTAAAACGCTTTGTCGAAAAACCAAAGCTCGAGGTTGCTCAGGATTATCTGAAGTCCGGAGATTATTTCTGGAATGCCGGTATGTTCGTATGGTCTGTCGAAGCGATTTCCAGCGAGCTTGAGAAAAACACACCGTCTCTCTGGACCGCCTTGCAAGCGATTGATGACGGCTTAAGTGAGGGTTCTGCCATCGATCAATTACTTGAAAAGCACTATCCTGGGCTGGAAAAAATTTCCGTCGATTACGCAATTATTGAAAAAGCCGAAAATAGAGTGATGGTGGAGTCACAGTTCGACTGGGACGATGTCGGCGAGTGGACTGCTCTGGAACGTCATTACCCAGCCGATGACAATGGCAACGTGGCACGTGGAGTCGTGCATTTACAGGATTCAAGTGACACTATTGTGTTTTCGCGAGACAAGGCTCATCTGGTTGCACTGCTTGGCGTGAAGGATCTGATTGTCGTAAAAACAAAAGACGCGACACTTGTCTGCCATAAAGACAAGGCGCAGGAAATAAAAGATTTGGTTCGTAAGCTTGGCGAAACAGAAGCCTTAAAGCATTTGATGTAGAATCCTTAAAAAACCAACCAACCCGAACGCTAAGTTCTGTTCATGATCTCATATTCACTCAATGTAGTGATTCAAATAATTTCATTTTGTTGTAGCCGCGGCACTCTGTCGAAACGGTGGTTTCCAAAACAGAACCTAAGCATTAAGCATTTTTATATTGAACTACCTGGGAATAGATTGGGGCGAAAAACGTATCGGGCTTGCATATGCCGATGAGGTCGGTGTTGCAGTGCCGCTACCTGCAGCAGTTGCCAAGTCAAAGAAAGAGCGTCTCCAGCAAATCTCGTTGATCCTTTCATCACGCAGTATTGATGGGATCGTTTGTGGCTATCCACTGAATATGAACGGTTCAGTAGGGTTTAAGGCGAAAGAAGTGGATAGCTTTATCCACGAGATTGAAAAGCGCTTCGGACTTCCGGTTCATCGAATCGATGAGCGTCTATCAAGCTACTCAGTCGAGCAAACCATGAAACGGCAGAACAAGCAACTTGACCGTAAAAGTGGTGAAATCGATTCGCGCGCAGCAACGTTAATCCTTCAGGACTTTATTGAGGCGCAAAGACTGTCCAACGAAAATAGCGAATTCTCCTAATTCCCTGCTTGACCCCATCGTTTTCAAACTGAACATTTAGAGCTTACTTCTGCGGGTATAGTTTAGAGGTAAAACATCTGCCTTCCACGCAGAGGTCGTCGGTTCGATTCCGTCTACCCGCACCAAGCTTTGTCTGATTGAATACTGATGATTGGCACGCTAAGTAATAACGTCTGCCTTAATCAGTGCGAAGATGTTCCTTAAGGACACCAATACAGGGCAGTTGACGATAGTGGCCCGCAAAATCGAGACCGTAGCCGACGACAAACTCATCGGGAACATCGAAACCGACAAAATCAGCTTCAAAATCAACTGAGCGTCTGGCTTTTTTATCCAGAAGGACACAGGATTTCAGGGAGTTCGGTTGCATGGCCCAGATTCTTTTTGAAACTTTAGAAAGTGTGTTTCCGGTATCCAAAATGTCATCGATCAAAAGTACATCTGCACCTTTCACATCGAGTTGCATAGGTGCGGTAACTTCAGGCGAGTGGACTGGTTTGGTCTTATCCCGGTAACTACTCGCGTGAATACAGTCGAGCCGAATCGGTAGACTCAGTTTGCGAATCAGATCGGCAGTAAAAATAATGGCACCGTTAGTAATCGCAATGACAGTGAGTTCCCGCCCGGCATATTTAGCATTTATCATGTCACCAAGGGCGCAAACACGTTCCTGAATGACTGACTCATCGAAAAGGATTTTTTCCAGGTCATCTGCGAAATGTTCTTTTATAGATGTGGACATGTTTATTTGAAGTGTCGTACGACTTAGTTCTAAAACTAAAAATGTACCCAATGGCAAGTTGGTTTTAGCTCGACAATCACCTTCTGTAATCGCCGCTGCCAGTTTCCGCATATTGAAATTGATGTTCTTGATTTGGTTCTTTAGCTTTCGATGCATACTACTCAAAATGAAAACAAGTAAATTTGATTTCGAACTAAGCTTCTTTGAAGACCTGCACAAACGCATGCCCAAGGACTTTCGGGTGGCATCCATGCTGGCACACTTGTATACGGAGACAGGTCAGATTGATGAAGGTTTGCGTATCGATCGGAAGCTGGTTCGGCTAAGCCCGGAAAACCCGACGGCGCACTACAATCTGGCATGCAGTCTCGCGCTGAAAAACCGCAAAACAGATGCTCTGAAATCCCTTCAAACAGCGATTACATTTGGATATGATGATTTCGTTTGGATGCGCCACGACCCCGATCTGACAAACTTACACCAACATAAGGGATTTAAAAAGATGTGTGCCGACTTGGGGGCAAACAGTTAATCCCGAACGCAGCCGACGGGCAGCCGTTCAAAAGATCCCATGGTAAAACATACGTTATCAGCCAGCGTTTCAGTCGTCGAAGTGATTCCCATATCCGGGCTCAACAAATTACTGGCCTATAAGGTGCCTTTACATGTTCAGGATTCCTTGGAAATCGGCTCACTCGTAAGCATACCTTTACGTAACCGAAAAGAGCTTGGGATTGTAGCACGATTCGGTACCGATCAGGAAATACCAACCAGCAAGCTAAAGCAGGTGATTGAAGTGGTGCAACCGCACCCGGTTCTCTCACCAGACCTGATGCAACTTTTTCGCTGGGCACAACAGTACTACTCTGCCAGTGCAGAGACCATCCTCGAGGCAATTATACCGTCAGCAATACGCAAGGGGATGCAGTCAAAAACGCGCCGCTACCTATCAATCCTTAAAATGCCGATCGACGCGGATTGGCGCATACTTGAGAAAAGTGCGCCAAAACAGGCAGCGCTTTTAAAATATCTCCGACAACAATCAAAACCAGTTGTGCGTGCAGATGCTCTTAAAGCCGTCAAAACGAATGGCTCTGTCTGTGATCGTCTGGTTGAAAAGGGCTTTCTCAATGATATACCGACCGAAGAGGCCCGTGTCGCATACCAGGATGCATTGGGTAAGACTGAAACAGTCTTGGAGACATCGACGCACGACTTAACTAGCGAGCAGTCAAAGTGTCTGGACTCTGTCTGCGGATCGCTCCAGCAAAAGAATTTCAATGTCCACCTGCTACATGGTGTTACCGGTTCTGGTAAAACGGAAGTTTATCTTCGGGCGATAGAACGCGTTGTTGCTGAAAAAGGCAGTGTGATTTTTCTTGTTCCTGAAGTGGCGCTTGCCCCACAAACTGTAGGACGTGTACGCGGCCGCCTGGAAGCACGTGGCGTGAAGACCGTCGTATGGCATAGTCACTTATCAGAAGGAGAACGTTACGATGCATGGAAAGCGCTTGCAAGTGGCACTGCGAACGTGGTGGTCGGTGCCCGATCGGCAGTATTTGCGCCAATATCAAATCTGAAATTAATTATCGTCGATGAAGAACACGAGCCTGCCTACAAGCAGGAAGAATCTCCGCGCTACAATGGACGTGATGTCGCTGTTTACCGGGCATTTTTAAATAAAGCAACCTGCATTCTGGGCTCTGCAACACCTTCACTGGAATCACTTTACAATGTAGAGAAGGGCAAATATAAAATCGATCGCATGCTCAAACGTGTCGACAACCGTGAGCTGCCCAAGATTCATGTTGTTGACATGTGCCGCGAAGGTACTCCGGAAAAGCCGGTATCGTTGCTTTCCCGAATGCTGGTCAACAAGCTGCTCGATCGCTTTGAAAAAAAGGAGCAAAGCATTCTTTTCCTCAATCGTCGTGGCTTTTCAACCAGTTTGCTCTGCCCGGATTGTGGCTATGTAGCAGGGTGCAAGCATTGTAGTATTCCCAAGACGTATCATCGAACAGACAAGCGCTTACGATGTCACCTTTGTGGCGCAGCAGAACACGCTCCATCTCACTGTCCGAGCTGTAAATCAGTAAATATTCGCATGCGCGGCAAAGGAACTCAGAAAATCGAAGACAGTGTGCAAAAGATACTACCCAACGCACGTATACAGCGTATGGATGCAGATTCGATGGCAAAAAAAAATCGCTATCGGGAAATTCTAAATGATTTCCGTGTCGGTAAAATCGACATCCTTGTTGGCACTCAGATGATTGCAAAAGGGTTGGATTTTCCAAATGTAACTTTGGTGGGTCTGATTGATGCGGATCGGTCATTGCACATAGAAGATTTCCGAGCGGCAGAACGCACGTTTCAACTGATTGTGCAAGTCTCCGGCCGCTCTGGACGCGGGGACCGGGCAGGGGAAGTTGTTATCCAGACACATACCCCACACGCAGCTCCAATTCAGTTTGCACGCAAGTCAGACTTTGACGGGTTCCAAATCGAGGAAATGGAACAGCGCCGCGAATTCCAATACCCACCGTTTCGACATCTGATCCGTCATCTCTTCCGAGGTCGCAATCCGGACAAAGTCACTTTTTATATCGAGCAGTGGGCCAAGCTGGTAGAGCGTGAACTCGGTGATCAGGTGGAAATTCGTGGACCCGCTCCAGCCCCAATTGAAAAAATTCGCGATGAATACCGTTTTCAGCTCTGGTATTTCATGCCTAACATAAGTCCGATCATTGATCGTCTGGTCGAGCTTCGTAACAGTTTCAAATGGGATAAGGACGTTATCGAACACCTGGACGTCGATCCGATGAATTTGAGCTAGAGTAATTTTGATTGATTTGCTATGTGTAAAAAAGAGCAACATCCGTGAGATGCAGCTTGGCCTATGGCCCTTCGCTATTTTCAGTGGAAACATCAGGATGATCGTTGAGTTTTGCCGCAAGCGTTGGCTGGAGCAACGTAGCGCGCAGCTTTAGCAAGCGTTCTCTGGATTGGACTGAGAGGCACTGAAACGCTCGCTGAAGCGTCGCGCTACGCTCTATGCATTTTACAAGAGGAGGAGAACTTGAGATTATCGATTCTTCCACTGAATATAGCGAGGAACCATACTCTATAGCTCATTATCCTAAAAAGATGAGTTAAAAAGCTAAAAAAGGGTGTGTTCCTGTTCAAGTGTT
>CAWUII010000028.1:0-30553 GCA_963922575.1 uncultured Opitutia bacterium | reverse complement strand
GTGCTGCGCTACCTGAATGCGATCTGTACAAGTAATTATAGGCTTAGCTATAGTTGTTGATCAACAACGGTTCCCATACTTAAATCAGGTTCTTCGCTTCGCTATTTATTGTGGAAAAAAGCTTTCAGGGTTTGTGGCATTTGAAAAATGCATTAGAGCGTAGCGCGACGCTTCAGCGAGCGTTTCAGTGCCTCTCAGTCCAATCCAGAGAACGCTTGCTAAAGCTGCGCGCTAAGTTGCTCCAGCCAACGCTTGCGACGAAACTCAACGATCATCCTGATGTTTCCACTGAAAATAGCGAAGAGCCTTAATTCGTGTTTATTCGTGTGAATTGCTGCGCCATCTCCGGCAGACCAGACCTACGTCGTGGTTCCAACTGCGTTTTTTAGGATTAAGGATAAATTCACTACTTTTTAAGATTACATCGCGTTCGATATTCAGTGTTCAATGTTCGACGTTCAATGTTCATTCCGGCTCTGCCGGATTAAGGATTATCCATTTTTCTCACGATTTAGCTACTTCGGTCCGGTCATCAAAGCGGGAACGACCCACTCGTCAAATTGTTCTCCGGTGAGAATGCCCAGTTCGATCGCTGCCTCTTTAAGCGAAGTATTTTCCGCATGTGCTTTCTTTGCGATTTTGGCTGCCTTGTCGTAACCAATGTGTGGGTTAAGAGCGGTGACGAGCATCAGTGAGTTTTCAAGGTGTTCGTTGATCCGTGACTGGTTTGGCTCAATGCCAACCGCGCAATTGTCATTAAACGCCTGACACGCGTCTCCGAGTAACCTTGCTGATTGCAAAAAGGCGTGAATCATGACGGGCTTAAACACGTTGAGCTCGAAGTGCCCATTCGACCCTGCAATGGTGATCGTGGTGTCGTTGCCCATAACCTGCGCGCAAACCATGGTGAGCGCTTCAACCTGTGTCGGGTTTACTTTGCCGGGCATGATTGAGGAACCTGGTTCATTGGCCGGGATATTGATCTCACCGATACCAGAGCGTGGACCGGAAGCGAGCAGGCGAATGTCGTTTGAGATTTTCATCAGACTGACAGCAAGTTGTTTGAGTGCGCCATGTGATTCGACGATGGCGTCGTGTGCTGCGAGTGATTCGAATTTATTTTCTGCACTGACGAAGGGGTAGCCGGTCAGCTCAGCGATTTTGACAGAGACTTTTTCAGCGTAGCCTTTAGGCGCATTGAGGCCAGTGCCGACGGCAGTGCCGCCCAGTGCGAGTTCACAAAGGTGTGGCAGCGTGTTTTGCAATGCCTTGAGTCCGTGTTTGAGCTGAGAGACATAGCCGGAAAATTCCTGTCCAAGCGTGAGCGGGGTTGCGTCCATCCAGTGCGTGCGACCAATTTTGACAACGGATTGCATGGCATGTGACTTCGCTGCCAGCGTCTTTTTGAGACCTTCGATTTTTGGAATCGTTTGCTCAATCAGCATAATGTAGGCAGCGATATGCATCGCAGTGGGGAAGGTGTCGTTGGACGATTGTGACTTGTTGACATCATCGTTGGGGTGGATGGTACGCTCGCCTTCACCTGGAGTTTTGCCCTCGATCTGGTGACAGCGATTAGCAATGACTTCATTGCAGTTCATGTTTGACTGTGTTCCGGAACCGGTCTGCCAGACGACGAGCGGGAAGTTGTCGTCCAGTTTGCCTGAAATGATATCATCACAGGCTTGGGAGATCAGTTTCGCCTTTGCTTCCGGCAGTGTTTTAAGTTCATGGTTGGTCAGTGCGGCTGCTTTCTTCAGATGGCCAAAAGCATGGATAATCTCGATTGGCATAGAGCCGGAAGGGCCAATTGGGAAGTTCTGAATAGAGCGCTGTGTTTGTGCGCCCCAGAGTTTGTCAGCAGGTACTTCGACGGTACCCATGGTGTCTTTTTCAATACGTGTGTTCATAGTCTAATGATTCGAAAAGTAATGTGTTATTGGTAAATAAAAGTTGGCGCCACAACCAACAGGTGAACATCTGTCTTTTATTGTGTTTGTTTTCAAGCAAAAGCTTGCATCCGCCAAAAAATGAGGAATAAAAATATGTTGATTAAAAATGAACAACTCAACCAACACAAAACTCTACGTAGGCAATCTGTCTTACCAATCGACACAGGAAGAGATACAGTCTCTCTTCGAATCATATGGCGCCGTAAGTGACGTCTTCATCGTGAAAGACCGCGAATCGGGTCGGCCACGTGGATTTGCCTTCGTGACTATGGAAACCAAAGAAGCGATGCTTGCGGCAAGCGAAGGTCTGAATGGTACAGAGTTTATGGGGCGTACGTTGAGCATTAATGAGGCCCGGCCGCGAGAAGATAACAATGGTCGATAACTTTCGTAAGCAGGCTGGTCGCTAGACGGGTTCCTTACAATTTTCAGTGGAGGTATGGGTTATTTGAAAATCCAATACTGACCGTTTTTTTAGGAAAGATCGTTAAACGGTTATTGGTTCCTCGCTATTTTTAGTGGAAGAACAGTTGATCTAAAAATTTCATTTTGGTGTAGCCACGGCGCTCCCTTCGACAAGCTCAGGGTCTGAGACTGTGGCTGTGATCGTCAGATAAGGGTTGTAGCTCTGTGATGAACACTGCCAAGGCATTGACGATCTTAAACTCGATTACATAATCCAGGCTCAACTGATTCGGAATTCAATGTTCTATGGTTGATCCCAATTCTGCCGCTTTGGTTTACACGAGCGCACTTTCCCCGTCTCTGTCGAGTGTGAATAGACAGCTTGAATTCAGCTGATCAGGTAATTCGCGCAAGGCATTTATATCTAGATCTTTTGTGTCCAATCACATGATGTTCAAATCGGCGCGCTTTCTATCCGGAAGATGTAAAGCTCAGACAATTGGGAAACCCCGGATGTTACGACAAAACTCAATTGCACTCCAAAAACAGGATCATAGCTTGAGTTTGCTTGTCTAATCTTGGATGGTTCAATCGAGTTTAAAACAAGTTGTTTTATTGCAGAAAAAATTATCCTAACTAAACCACTAGTCATCATGATCGTAATTCGATTTACTTTAACAATTTTACTGTGCGCACTACCATTCCTCACCGGTTGCAAACCGAGTGGTTTTGAAGTCGTTTCTGAGATAGACGAGAAGCAGTATCAACTGGCCAAGGATTTCCAAAGTCAAGGTCGTGTCGCAGAAGCTTTAAGAGCTTTTCTACGAGTGACTGAATTTCGTAAAAACGCGCCCGAGTCTCATTTTGAAGCCGGTTACATTTATCTAAATGCAATGGATAATCCGATAAAGGCGATTTACCACCTTGAAAAATACCTTGAGCTAAAACCGGATTCGCCTCAGGCGGCTCGAGTTCGTCAGTTGATCGAAACTGCAGAGAAAACATTTGCACGAAACTTACCGGCGCAGCCGTACAAGGGCGAGTTGGATCGAATTGAAATGATGGAAATGGTAAACAGTCTGAACAAGGAAAACAATCGGTTGCAGCAACGAGTCAAATATCTGGAAAATCGATTAGAGAGTGCAGTCGACCGTCCAGAAAAACCGCCACAAGACATTTACCGGCAGAATCAAACAGCCACGGTTTCCCCGAATCCAGCAAGTGTACCACGCACGTATACCGTGCAGTCAGGCGATTCGCTCAGCGGTATCAGTCGCACAGTGTACGGTACGCCATCGAGATGGATCGATATTTACCAGGCCAATCGGGATCGGCTCTCCAGTGAGAATGCCTTACGCGTCGGCCAGGAGTTGCGTATTCCCTAGTCGTTGTCTTTTGACAATTCCTAACTCCCAATTTCTAGCGTCTCTTATAATGGATGGCAGGTACTTCGACTACAATGCGACCACTCCACTGCGGCCCGAGGCCCGTGAAGCCTGGCTGAAGGCAGTGGATGAATACTGGCTCAATCCTTCGAGTCCGTACCGGGCAGCAGCTAGTGTGCACGCCCGTTTGCAGTCAGCACGTGAAAAGATGGCAGGGCTACTGGGCGCAGATCCCGAACGCCTGATGTTCAATTCCGGAGCAACGGAAGGCAACAATGCGGTCTTTGCACACTGGGCAGCAACTTTGCCCCCTGAAGCACGTATTGGAGTCAGTCCAACCGAGCATCCCAGTACACTGGAAGCGGCCCGACACTTTTTTGAAGGCCGCATCGAGTGGTTGCAATTGGACGAGGGTGGTGCCGTCGATCCTGAAACGCTTCATGCACTGTTAAAAAGCGACCGTCGGGTAAAAGCAATCTCTGCCATGGCAGCCAATAATGAAACCGGTATCCTAAATGACTGGCCTGCAATTGCGGAGATATGTGGTCTGCAGGATGTACACTATCATTGTGACGCTTCCCAGTGGATTGGGAAATTGCCACTTGAGGGTCTGGCCAACTGTGACTTTGTAACGGGCTGCGCCCATAAATTCGGCGGGCCTCGTGGCGTAGGGATTTGTCTCCTACCCAAAGCACAAACCAGTCTCAAATCATTACTGGGTGGGGCCCAGGAGTCAGGGCATCGTGCAGGTACGGAGGACGTTGCCGGTATTCTGGCAATGGTCGCTGCGCTTGAAGCTGCTGAAGTCGGTAATTCAAAAGGGTGCGATGTGTTTCTTTCTCAACTGCAACAGGCTTTGCCATCGGTCGAAATCCTTGGGAAAAACGCTAAACGGCTGTGGAATACCGTGATGCTGATCCCGCCCGAATTTGAAAATACGCGCTGGATTCGAATGCTGGAGAAACGTGGTTTTTTGATTTCTTCCGGCTCTGCCTGTTCAACAGCAAAGGCAGGACCTTCAGAAGTCCTGGCAGCTATGGGATTAGACGCAGGCAAAATGCGTCGTGCGGTGCGCATCAGTTCCGGTTGGACGACTAATTTGGCCGACTGGAAACGATTGGCCAAGGCGTTTGCGGACAGCTACGACGAGTTGCGTGCCGGAGCAGAAAGTTCGATCACAAAAGTTATTTCAATTTGACCAGGAAACGAATTAGCAACCACGAATGCACACGAATCGACACGAATTAATTTACGACGCTTAGTTGGTTGGAGAGACTATATGGATTTACTGATAAATCATTCTTTTCTAGAAGAACTCGTTGAGAACCTAGGCCCGGTTCATCTTTTTGAGATATAACTAGCATGCGCCTACTCAAACTCCGCATTCAAAACTTTCGCAATATTGACTTTGCGGAGTTGGATCTGTCCGACGATCGGATTTTTTTACTGGGTGCGAATGGTCAGGGGAAGTCCAACCTGCTGGAAGCACTCGGGCTACTCATGGCGCTGCGTTCCTTCAGGACACAGCGGATGTCCGTCCTGCCGCAACAGGGCAGCCGGGGCTACACGGCAGTCTACGAAGTTGAGCATGAGGTCGAGGGCCGCGTCGAGCTCGAGTTACATGGGGAACCGTCGGGTCGGCGATTGATGGTGGATGGTGAGAAAATATCACGCCTGGGCGATTTTATTGGTCGCTTTCCTGCGCTGACGCTAAGCTCCGGAGATTTGATGCTGCTACGTGGATCACCCGCTGAGCGACGTCGCTTTCTGGATTTGACCCTTTCTGTCATGGATCCGGATTACTACAATGCGCTGCGCAACTATCATCGTGGAGTTGCCGAGCGCAATCGTCTCCTGAAACGTAACGGGAGCGCTGGGGAGCTGTCTGCCTTTGAAGCCGAAATCGCCCTGCATGCAGTGTCGATCGTGCAAAAACGTACTGTTGGTCTTGAGCAGCTCAGGAGTGTTCTCTTGACCGTATATGCTGAAATTGCAGAGGCGGACGAAGGACCTGAATTTGAATACAGGATCAACGCAGAGTGCCCGGATGTGGAGTCGATGATCCAACTGCTGCATGATAGTCGCCGACGAGATGCAATTGTCGGTTCAACACAACGAGGGCCGCATCGGGATGATTTACACTTTGCACTGTCTATTGGCGGTGCCCGGGAATACGCCTCAGATGGTCAGCAGCGTGGTCTCTGTGTGGCATTGCGAATTGCACAGGGCCGCTTGCTTCAGGAGCGACTTGGACTGGCACCGGTTCTGCTGGTGGACGACGTTCTGGGTGAGCTGGATGCGCATCGAGAGGCTGGTTTCTGGCGCGTTTGTCCAAAGGAGTTTCAAATAGTAGCCACGGGCACAAAGCTTCCTGATTCCAGTGAAGCGTGGAAAATTTGGAAGGTTGTTAATGGGCGGTTTGAACAGCCGAATTAGGAGCCATCAATATCGGAGATTAGGTAATCATCGATCGTAACCGTGCATTTTGGGTAGTGGCTTAAGATTTCGGTTAGCCTTTTGTTAAGAGTCATTTCTTCAAAAGGGACTGAACTAAAGGCAACAATTGCGTTTAAAGAAGCATGCCTGCGAAATACCTTTGAATGAGAAAATCGCTCATGGAGCAGTGAGTCTTCCAAAAATGGTTCGAACTGGGGAATCTCTTCTCCCGGGTTGGTAGTGTTGAAAACGATGGTACAATCAGGATTAGCAAGCTTAGCCAAACTCTTGTACCACTCTAAACTTAGAGGCACACTCCGGTTGTTTACGTCTCGATATAGGTCATCAATAATAAGATCAAAAGCAGGAAATTCAGGTTTGGAAACTTCGTCCTGAACCCATTTATTTGCATCTGCTTTAAACAGCTCACAACCGACGGAGGATTTGAAAATATTTTTTGCAATGTCCAGATGTACCAGGTCCAGTTCAACGCCAACAATCTTTTCAGGCTTAACTAATTTCTGTAGTTTGAGCGCCACAGCTCCTGCACCGAATCCAAGTAGCAATGCATTTTTGATACTTTTTTTCGGACGGTACAATGCAGGAAGCGTCATCAAGTCCCAGACACAACCGTACAGCGGTTGGGTTGGATCCCATTGCGAGTGGTGTACGTCATTGCGATAAAGTTGCAGTCTTTCACCGTTGGAACGCACTTCGTAATGATCCGGTCCCTGCGTTAGATTAAAGATGATTTTCAAACAAACGATCCTATTTTGTATCCGCGATCCTTAGTTCCTCGACAACCTGAAGTTTACCTCCGGGGTCGCAATTGGCTCTGAGGCCAATAAAGCCCTCGCGGTATTTATCATAATAGGGCCACAGCAGCGTCCTGTCTGTCTCGGGTATATCGAGCTGGTCGATTGCCTCACGGCTGAAAAATTTGAAGTGACCTTCGTCGATTGCAGTTGGTAAGTGATTGGTTGTAATATGACAGTCAAAAAGAAACATTAACCAGTGGCCAGTGCCTTCGTAGCTCTTTTCCGAGATGTAACCAAAGCAGTGCAATTCCTCGTCGGATACTTGCAGACCGATCTCTTCGGCAGTTTCCCGCCGGGCACATTCGTAAGGCGATTCACCCATCTCCTGATTAAGCTTCCCGCCGATTGGACTCCAGCATCCCTTGTTCGGGGATTTGGAGCGTTTGATGAGCAGGTGCTGATTGGTCATGTTGCGGATAAAGACCAGTGCGCTGATTTTAAAGGGAAGTTTTATCGACATAGAAATTATCGTTTTTCAAGTAAAGCGTAAGCGCAAGTGTATTTGGGCAGTAAGCCGTGGCTTCGTTTGAGAAATTGATTGGTTTAACAACATAGAATTTTCAGATGAACCATGCTTCCACTGAAAATAGCGAGGAACCAGATTAAAAATAGTTCTGCAAATGGGGTGACTTTGTCGTCAGTTTTGTCGTAATACAGAGAAGATGTCTTTAATCGATCGATACATTCTAAAGGAATGGATTCAGGCTTTTGCGCTGATCCTGGGCTTAATTGTTGGTATACTGATTCTACAGAACATGTATGATTCGCTCCCGGATCTTCTGGATATGGCAGCGAGTACCGAAGAAGTTGGTACCGAAGAAATTGTGTTTTACTATGCGCTGGCACTACCGAGTTATCTGCCCTTGATTATACCCATTGCTCTTCTGATTTCACTGCTGTTCTCGCTGGGAAACTTGCATCGCAACAATGAGATCATAGCGATGCGTGCTTCGGGTGCAGGACTTCTCAAGATCAGTCGTTCACTCTGGGTTGTCGGAATGATGCTTACTGCTTTGTTGCTTTACATGACAACATCTCTGGTGCCGTTTTCTGTGGAGCAGTCGCGCACCTTTATCAATAATCTGGAGTATCGTTCACAGGTAGACGTTTCGGACGTTAAAGAGCAGGGGTTGGTTTACAATCTGGGTTTTGACAATCGCAAGGATCGTCGCTTGTGGTTTATGAACCGTTTCAGTGAGCGCGCCTGGCTCGGGCTTGGGGTAAACGTATTTACGCGGAGTGAAGAAGGGCAGGAGATCAGCCGAATTTCAGCAAACGTAGCCTACTTTGATAATACAGAAGAGCATTGGGTGTTCTTGAACGGCCGTGAATTGAGCTTCGATCAGGAAGCCGAAGATCCGTATGATCCAAGCCAGGCTCGCATATCTACCTTTGAAGAAAGGATTTTTGATAACTTTCGTGAAGATCCAAATCTAATGCTTGCTTTGCACAAAGATCCCAAGGAACTATCAATATTTGAGCTGCGCAAAATCATTGAAACGATTCCACCGGAAGAAAACCCGGCAGTACTTGCTTATCAGTTGCGCTACCACAGTCTGCTGGCGGGGCCTTTCAGTTGTCTGATTTTCGTCGGACTGGCTGTGCCTCTTGCAGTCTCTGGGGTGCGCAGTAACCCGATGGTTGGTATTCTTATTTGTATGGGCTGTATTCTGGTTTTTTATCTTTTGACCATTGCCGCCACGATTATCGGCGAGCTGGGACTCATGCCTGCTTCCATTGCAGCCTGGATACCCAATGTAACGCTGTTTGGAACGGTTATCTGGCTATTTCGCAGAGCCCATTAGGAACTCTTGCTGAACATCGAACATTGAACTTCGAACTTCGAATATTTTTCAAAGAATTGGTTGGAACCACGAATGTGCACTCTGATGGCAAACTCTCATTGGTTTATGGCTAAGCAGATAATTATCTGTACAATATGTCTTATACGAATTTTAAGACGCTTTTACTAGCACGACGCAGGTGCGCACCGAGACTGTGCTGCGCTACCTGAATGCGATCTGTTCAAGTATTTACAGGCTTAGCTATAGCGTCTGGTCAGATTCGTGTAAATTCGTGTGCATTGATGGTTTTTGATCCCACCCTTTAAGCATTGGATGTTCGACGTTCGATGTTCAATGTTCAACGTGTTTGTTCCGATCATCAACCTCTGCTACATGTTGGCGAAATGCCTTGAGGTCTTTTTTGATGACCGGGAGCAAGAAGTAAACTCCGATTAAATTGGGAAAACTCATGCCCAGTAACATACCGTCTGAGAAATCGGTAACGGCTCCCAGCGACATTGCGGAGCCGATCACGATGCAGGAGCAGAAGAGGAGCTTGTATGAAAGATCGGCGACTTTACTTGTGCCAAAGAGACTGGCCCATGCCTGCTGGCCGTAGTAAGACCAGGAAATCATCGTGGAAAATGCAAACAGGGTGACGGCGATGAAAAGAACAAAGGGAAACCATGAAATGACGGAAGCAAACGCTTGTGAGGTGAGCGCAATCCCTTCGCTTGTGCCGGCGCCTTTCAGTGATTCGCCATAATTGCCGGTGATGACGATAACCAGAGCTGTGATGGTACAGACGACGACGGTGTCGATAAAGGGTTCCAGAAGTGCAACAATCCCTTCACTTGCGGGTTTGCTGGTTTTTACTGCCGAATGGGCAATCGGCGCAGAGCCAATGCCAGCTTCATTTGAAAAGGTGCCTCGTTGTATTCCAACCAGAAGCACTCCGATCAGCCCGCCCACATAAGCATCCGGTGTAAATGCCTCGCTTAAAATCAGTCCAACTGCAAACGGAATTTTATCCATATGTGTTATCAGGACAGCGAGGGCTCCAGAAATGTAGACAATACACATTAAAGGTACCATGCGGGAGGTGACCGATGCAATGCGTGTGATGCCGCCGATGATTACAGTCCCTACCAATATGGCGATAGTAACGCCAAATACCCATCGATACTCTGCAATGATACTTTCGCTGCCACCGCTGATTTCGATAAACTGCGAACAGGCCTGGTTGATCTGGTACATGTTGCCTCCACCCAGCGAGGCGCCGACACAAAGTATTGCGAAAATGAAAGCCAATGCAGAGCCCAGCTTTCCCCAGCCACATTCCGCCAGGCCTTTTTTCAAATACTTCATCGCTCCACCACTGACTTTTCCATTCTCGTCAATTTCTCTGTAGTGTAAGCCCAGTGTGCACTCCGCAAATTTTGTGGTCATGCCAATCAGCCCGAGGATGATCATCCAGAAAGTCGCTCCCGGCCCGCCGGTAGAGATCGCTATCGCAACACCGGCGATATTACCTAGGCCAACCGTTGCAGAGAGTGCTGCCGTGAGCGCCTGGAAGTGCGTAATCTCACCCGGATCCGAAGGCTTTGAGTAGCGTCCTGCAACGGTTTGCAGGGCCAGTCTGAACGAAGTGACATTGATAAACCTGAAGTAGATAGTCAGGAAAACGGCTGTTCCGGCCAACCAGATCAAAACCAGTGGAATGCCTGCTATTGGGAAAAAAATGACTTTAAAAACTAAATCCGTCGCCGGTGTAAAAAAGTCATTAATTGCCTGATCCAACGTTCTTTCACCTGCATGTAGCGGGCAAATAGTCAGTAAGAGTAAAATAGTAGTAAAAATGCCGAAACGTTGAGAAACCATCTAAACATTACTTAGTAAGCGGTTGAATGAATCAGGGACAATAAAATTGTTTCGTGTTTTTATTATTGTGCAGTTCTTTTCCTGAATAAATTCCAGAAACTCTATTATCTGGAAAACTATTGAATCGGGAGTCAAATAGGTCAAAAACAACGCCCTGAAAGGCAGGGACTTCGAGAGTTTGAGCGAGGTCAATGAGCATCTGCAGTGGTGGAACGGGCAACATCGCCGACAAGCGTATTCACGGCACCACCCAGCGACAGGTTGCCTCACTGTCGTTTCAATCACGTAAACGTAAACAACCATTACTGGTAGCGTTGGAGTGTCCTCGTCGGCGCCTCCAGTGCTATGAATTTTTGAGCTTACTTAGCTAACTCTACAGTGTTAAAAAAGCAAATTGATAGCTGGAGCGAAAGCTGTCTGAAAAACTGGAGCGAAACGCTCTGTCATTTCCGGGCGTTGGCCCTGCGGCTTCGGACGACATCCTGCAAATATGGATTGGGGAGCTATAAGCATTACCCTCCAAATAGGTCATTTTGGAATCACTTTAACAATGTAGAGCTATATGGTTTCTCAAAATCACCCACTAACAACATCGAATTGGCCCAAGAGACAAAGCCCTGACGCCCCTGCAATTTTTTAAAAATAATGATAGCAAATTTACCCGTAGCTTTGTAGTCTGACGTTAGATCAAATTCAAAAATAGAAGTTTAAGTAAGGATGAAGGGTTATGTACTATTTATTGAAGCATCAAAATTTCGATCGCTTTCTTCAATCCTTTAAAGAGTGTGGATTTCAGACCCTTGGGCCAACCGTCCGCGACCACGCAATTGTCTATGATGAAATCGATTCCTGTGGTGAATTGCCGATTGGCGTTACCGATACCCAATCGCCTGGCACCTATCGGTTGGAACAGAGGCAGGACAATGCTTTCTTTGGTTATACGGTAAGCCCTTTTTCATGGAAACAGTTTCTGGATCCGCCAAGACAAAAGCTGTTTTCGATCCAAAGGGAGGGGATGGTTGTTGAGGAACATTTGGATGAAGAAAAACCGATGGCCCTGATTGGGGTCAAAGCCTGTGAGTTAGCGGCGATTAAAATTCAGGACAGAATTTTTCTGGAGGGCGCTTACGTTAATCCCGTCTATAAAAAGCATCGTGATGCCTGTCTGATCGTCGGTGTTCACTGTTATGAAGCCGGTAAATCCTGTTTCTGTGCTTCGATGGGTTCGGGTCCAACCTTTCAGGAAGGGTGCGATTTGCTGCTTACCGAGTTTGTTGAGAAGGGGTATTTTTCTGTTGAGGCGACCAGCGAGAAGGGAAGGGGATTTATCCAGCATCTTGATCTGGAGCGTGCGGCAGCGGGTATTGAGGAAAAAATCAGAGAACAACTTGAGCAGACAACACAACAGATTTCGCGAAAAATGGATCCAGAGTCTGCCAGGAAAATATTGAAGCAGAATCCCGAGTCCCCGGCATGGGATAAAGTTGCCGATCAGTGCCTCAGCTGCGCGAACTGTACACTCGCCTGTCCGACATGTTTTTGCTCAACAGTCGAGGATACCGTGGATTTGACCGGAGATCATGCTGAGCGCTGGAAAAGTTGGGACAGCTGCTTCACGTTAAAATTCAGCTATGTAAATGGCGGCGCAGTTCGTCAGACGACCAAATCCCGCTACCGCCAGTGGTTAACCCATAAGCTTTCCAGCTGGTACGAACAATTCGGCACTTCCGGATGTGTTGGTTGCGGGAGGTGTATCACCTGGTGCCCGGTTGGAATTGATTTTACCGAGATTATTCCTATTTTTGAAAAGGAGGCAAGCACATGAAAGAGTTAAAGGAACTGTTGATGGAACATCCCTTTTTCAAGGGAATGAAAGACGAGCATATTGAGCTCATCGCAGGTTGTGGGAAAAATGAACACTACGATGAAGGAACTTATCTTTTTAAAGAAGGAACTCCCGCTGATTATTTTTACATAATTCGCCAGGGTCACCTTGCCCTCGAGTCAACCTGCCCCGGCAAAGGAGCAATTACTCTTGAGACTCTAAATGAAAATGAAGTCGTTGGCTGGTCCTGGCTGTTTGAACCGTACCGTTGGAACTACTGCGGCAGAGCTGTTCAGGATTGCCGGGTAACGGCGCTGGATGGAAAATGCTTAAGAGGTAAGTGTGAAAACGATCCTGTCATTGGCTATGAACTGTTAAAGCGGTTCTCAAAGATTATCATTTCAAGGTTACAGGAAAGTCGTTTGCAGATTCTGGATCTATACAAATAAAGGTAAGGGCTGATATGGTTAATACTTGGCTTCCAAAGACATGCACTGTCGGTCGGGTAGAGAAGCTGACTGAAGACACTGTCAGCTTTACTCTGTCACCGGACGATGGTAGTGAAGTCGTTTTTGAGCCGGGTCAGTTTAATATGATTTATGCCTTTGGAGTCGGTGAGATTCCGATTTCGATCAGTGGCGGTGACAGCAACAATTTCCATCACACGGTTCGAGCTATCGGCTCAACCAGCAAGGCACTTCTCAACTTAAAACCAGGCATGAAGGTCGGCATTCGCGGCCCCTACGGAAGCACCTGGCCGCTGAGAGTTTGCGAAGGTGGCGATGTCGTCGTTGTCGCCGGTGGAATTGGCTTGGCGCCTATTCGACCGGTTGTGCAATACCTTGATGACCATAGGGATAAATTTAATAAAAGAATTTTGCTGATCGGAGCCCGTTCACCGGATCATCTTATTTTTCATGAAGATATCGAGCGCTGGAAGGAAGCCGGTATTGAGGTCCACATTTCCGTTGATACAGCTACTCCAAACTGGAAGGGCACGGTTGGTGTGGTCACAAAATTGTTTAGCAATATTGATTTTGATGCGGGCAATGCTAAAGCCATCGTTTGTGGGCCAGAGATAATGATGCGGTTTTGTGCCGGTGAATTTATTGCCAGAGGCCTGCCCCCGGAAGACATCTATATTTCTATGGAGAGAAATATGAAATGTGCTATTGGGCTTTGCGGACACTGCCAGTTTGGTGCAGATTTTATTTGTAAAGACGGCCCTGTCTTTACTTACGAACGCGTTGGAAAACGCATGACGGTAAAGGAGCTATAAATGGGAAAGCCAGTCATAGCAGTTTGGAAGTTTTCTTCCTGTGATGGTTGTCAGCTATCATTGCTGGACTGCGAAGATGAAATTCTCGCAGTCGCCGGGGCCGTTGAGATTGGTTACTTCATGGAAGCCTCCAAGCGGGAACATCCCGGACCCTATGATCTCTCTATCGTTGAAGGATCCATCACAACGCCTGAAGAGAAAAAAAGAATCCAGAAAGTTCGGGCTCAGAGCAAATTTGTCCTGGTCATCGGAGCCTGTGCAACTTCAGGGGGAATTCAGGCTTTGCGAAATTTTGCTGATGTTAAAGAATTTACTTCTCTGGTTTACGCCTCCCCCGAATACATTGATACCCTGGAACATTCGACACCGATTTCCGACCACATCCACGTGGATTTCGAATTGCGGGGATGTCCGATCAACAAAAAACAGTTACTGGAAGTCATCGCCTCATTTGTTCACGGCAAACAACCAAATGTTCCGGATCAGAGTGTCTGCGTCGATTGCAAGCTGAAAGGCAATGTCTGTATCATGGTTTCAACCGGAGTCCCCTGTCTGGGGCCATTGACACATGCCGGTTGCGAAGCACTTTGCCCAAGCTATCATCGTGGCTGTTACGGTTGTTATGGGCCTAAGGAGAATTCAAATATGCACAGTCTCGGCAGCTGGATGCTCAACCACGGTCTGACTTCAAAAGAACTGATTCAAAAATTCAGCATGTTCAATGTCAACGCACACTCAAACAAGGAAGCGAGGTCAAAGCTATGACAACCAAAACAATTAAAGTAGACTATCTGGCCCGAGTTGAAGGTGAAGGTGCATTTCATTTAAAAATCAAAGATGATCAGGTCACGGAAGCGCATCTGAAAATATTTGAGCCGCCCCGGTTCTTTGAAGCATTCATGCGCGGTAGGCACTTTACCGAAGCGCCGGACATCACTTCCAGAATCTGCGGTATTTGTCCCGTAGCTTACATGATGAGTTCTGCACAGGCCATGGAAGATGCGATTGGTCTTAAGATACCCGATTATCTGCACCAGTGGCGACGACTTATCTACTGCGGAGAGTGGATCGAAAGTCACGTGCTCCACATGGTGATGCTCCACGTACCGGACTTTTTAGGATTTGATGGGGCCGTTGAAATGGCCAAGACCCACGGCAAATGGGTACAGCTGGGCCTGAGGGTCAAAAAAGCCGGTAACGATATTATCAACCTACTGGGAGGGCGCGAGATCCATCCGATCAACGTCCGGGTCGGTGGATTCTATAAACTGCCGACCAGAAAGGAGCTTGCCGCGCTTAAAGAGACTCTGGTCAAGGCACGGGAAGAGAGCATTGAACTGCTCAACTGGCTAGCGACCTTCGATTTTCCGGAGTTGGATCGTGATTACCTGTTTGTTTCCCTCACAGGAGATCAGACGCACTACCCCATAACCGAAGGACACCTGATTACCAGTGAAGAACATGCGATCAAACTGAAAGACTACGAAACCTACTTTATCGAAGAACATATTGAATACACGAACGCACTGCATTCTCACTTCCGCGACGGCCGACCTTACTTGGTTGGCCCGATCGCCCGCTACAATCTGTGCTTTGACAAGTTAAGCCCACTGGCCAAAGAAGCCGCGAAAAACATACAACTCGAACGCGAAGTAAATAATCCATTCAAGAGCCTGCTTGTAAGAGGCGTGGAGACGATTTATGCGTTTGACGAAGCCATCCGAATAATCGATCTGAACCTTCCGCGAGACCAACCTTTTGTTGAGCCCGTCGCCAAAGCAGGGATTGGGTTTGGCTGTTCGGAAGCACCTCGGGGCACGCTATGGCATCGCTACAAACTCGACGAAAAAGGCGAGATACTTGAGGCAAAAATTGTCCCGCCCACCTCACAGAATCAAAAAACGATTGAAGCCGATTTAATCGACTTTGCCAGCAAACATGTAACTACCATGAGTGACGAAGATTTAAAATGGCATTGTGAGCAAGCCATCCGGAACTACGACCCCTGCATTTCCTGCGCCACCCACTTTTTAAAACTCCAGGTGAAACGATCATGAAACTATTATTGGGCATAGGAAATCGTTTTCTTTAAATGGCCAGCAAACTTAATCAAAACGTAACTGTATCTGCTGTTAAAAACCCCGAATTCTTATCGTTCACGAATATAATTCTCGACCCTTTCGCAGACTAAATTCAACTCTTTTAATTCACTGCGGCAAAACATAAAAATATCACCAAGTTGGACACCGTTCTTTCCCTGGATGTATCATGGCGTGGACTTCCGTCAGTTTTTTGATGCCGATCTCTGTGTAAATCTGAGCGGCCGTCAGTCTTCGTGGCCGAGCAGTTGCTGTAGAGGGCGCAAAATGAGGGGTGATTTCGGCAACATTTTAGTTGACTCAAGTCAGAAGATGCTACTCATGAACGCTATATTGACGAAAAATAAATTCCTATGAGTAATCAGTAATCAGTAATCATATGGATTTATTAACTATTGGTGTTATCGGAACTTCAAAAAAAGAAGATGAAAGGCGTGTCCCTCTTCACCCCGAGCACTTAAAAAGACTTTCTAAAGACTTCCGTCAAAAACTTATTTTTGAGAAAGGTTATGGCATTCCTTTCAATATTGATGATGATGAAATTAGTGCCCAAACGGGTGGGGTGGCTACAAGAAGTGAAATATTATCTGATATCGGGGCAGCCATTATTGCCAAACCAGTCTTATCGGATCTGAAGGAACTGAAAGAAGGCGGCCTTTTGTGGGGATATCCTCACTGTGCTCAACAAATGGAGATCACACAAACAGCAATTGATAAAAAATTAACCTTGATTGCTTTTGAAGACATGTATGTCTGGCATCCGAGTGGTGAGAGAGGAAGACACACTTTTTATAAAAATAATGAAATGGCTGGCTATTGTGCAGTAATGCACGCACTCCAACTGAAGGGAATAGATGGTCATTATGGAAATCCAAGAAAAGTAATCATATTTAGCTTTGGTGCAGTTAGTAGAGGAGCTATCTATGCATTGAAAGCGCATGGTTTTAGGGATATCACTATCTGTATTCAAAGGCCTGATCATGAAGTAAGAGAAGAAGTATTGGATGTACACTATGTCCGAGTTAGAAAAGGGAAGGGAAATGAGCCACGACTAATTGTAGTGGAACATGACGGTTCAGAACGACCATTATTAGATTTGATAAATGAATCTGAAATATTAATTAATGGAACCTATCAGGATACGGATGACCCAATCAATTATGTGCAGGAGGATGAAAAATCTAGGCTCAAGCCTGGTACATTAATTATAGATGTGAGTTGTGATGAAGGGATGGGATTTTATTTTGCAAAACCCACTACTTTTAAAAACCCAATCATATCAGTTGACCAGATCGATTACTATGCAGTTGATCATACTCCTAGCTATTTTTGGGAAAGTGCTTCTAGATCCATTTCCGCTGCTTTGATTGTGCATGTACCATCTGTGATGACTGGTCGGAAAAGTTGGAAACAGTCTGATACCATTCAAAATGCAATAAATATTGATGAAGGTGTAATCGTAAAAGATGAGATTCTTAGATTTCAAAATCGCGAAAAGGTCTATCCACACGAAGTTAATTAATCAGAGCAGAGCCTTAGGGGGTCATGTAGTTGTTTATAAGAGCTCGACTTTTAGCCGCTTCTCAGGGCAATGACATGACCGGCGACTCAGAACTGTTCCTGTCTCTGTCCATCAGCTCACAGGTTGTTATTCTACGCTGCTGTGAGGTGTAGTTACTTGTTGGCTACCGTCTTTTCGCAAAGGATGTTTTTAGGAGATGTTTTTGGGGACAGGATATAAAATGAGGATTCCCTTGTATAAAGTATCACCAAGCGGATCTTGCTCGACTTTGGTTAAACCCAATGTAGGAATTTCAGGACGGATTTGCTGTGCTTGAAGTGGGCGATCACCGCACGGGAATCGAGTAATAGCGTACTACCATCCTTCATTGTCAATTTTGCGACACTCGCTTATCGCGGCTTGCCACTCATCATTTTGGCTAAGACAACCGAATGTTTTTTCCAGTACCGCTTCTTTCTGCGTCACCACTGAAGCATGCAATGCATGGATGAACTTGATAGCTTCGTCCTGTTGGGATGGGGGGCAATATCTTTAATTCTTCAATCGTTACTTCAAGGGCTGACATAAGAATATGAGCTGCCTACTGCGCTCAGAATCCGCAAGTTTTATTTACACAAACAAGATGAAGTGCATTAAAGTTAATTGTGATTGAGCCTCGGATTGTTTTCATCTTTATTGAAAAGCAATTACACGATCATGAAATTACTGCTGGGCATTGGAAATCGTTTTCGAAGTGACGACGGTTTGGGTTCCTATGTGGTCCGGCAAATCAACAAGAAAAAAATCGCCGGTATCGATGCCCGGGAACTGAATGGCGACTTTACGAACATCATTGATATTCTGAGAGACTATCAGGAATTATTTGTTGTGGACGCTTGTATCAGCGGAAAACAGATAGGCAGTTATCACGTTTTGGATTATAAAAAGAAGGGCCTGCCTACAGAATGGTCACAATGTTCTACGCATGGGCTGGGAATCGCGGAAGGATTGCAACTCGCCTCAAATCTGGGAGTGTTACCCGAAAAAGTTACTGTGTATGCAATTGAAGCGAAAAACTTTGATCCGGGCAATCAGCCATCACCTGAAGTCCTGGAAGCTGCGGATAGAGTCATCAATGAAATCGAACAACAATCATAGAAGGAGTAAACCATGCATGAAATGTCTTTGATGAACAATCTTTTGGCTAAAATTGAGCAGATTGCCAAAGAAAACAATTCGAACAAAGTGAGCAAAGTATGTGTTACACTGGGTGCGCTTGCGCACATTTCCGAGAGCCATTTCCGGGAACATTTTATTGAAGGCACCACCGGAACCATTGCAGAAGGCGCGGAGCTTGTCGTTACAATGAATGATGACCTGAATGACCCGAATGCTCAGGAAATTTTACTAACGAGTGTCGAGGTCCAGTGATCATTGCAGAAAAGATTTTGATTCAGGGACGCGTTCAGGGCGTGGGCTTCAGGCCTTTTGTTTATAAAACGGCCCTGGAATATACGATCTGTGGAGAAGTTTCCAATACTCCCGAAGGTGTTTTAGTCCTGGTCGAAGGAACTCCAGATAATCTGAAACAGTTTAAAGCGTGCCTTAAGCAAGCCCCGGGCGACATTCACCACTTCGATGCAATCACCTGTGAGCCTTGCGGCTTTGAGACATTTTCGATTGTTTCGTCCTCCTCCGAAGGCATTAGAAGCTTACAGATGCCGGTGGATCTTAAAACATGCGATGCGTGTCTTGCTGAATTAAATGATCCGGCCAACCGGCGCTACCGCTATCCTTTCATCAATTGCACACATTGTGGACCACGATATTCCATCATCCGGGATCTTCCCTACGACCGGCCTTTGACCAGTATGGCACGTTTTAAGATGTGCCCTGAATGCCAAAGAGAATACGAAGACCCCCTGAACCGCCGATTTCATGCCCAACCCAATGCCTGCCCGGATTGTGGACCTTCGTTAAGTTTGTTAGATGCCGATGGAAATATCCTCGCACACAGAGAGAAGGCCTTAGCCCAAACCATCGAGTCATTAAAAGCCGGGAAAATCATCGCCGTTAAAGGTCTCGGTGGATTTCACATTATGGTAGATCCCAGTAATGAAACTGCGGTCAGAAATCTGAGAAAAGCCAAACATCGACCGACCAAACCCTTTGCGCTGATGGCGCTAAATCTGGAGTGGGTAAAGAGACACACCCTAATAAATTCGGAAGAAGAAGTGCTTCTGACGTCCAAAGAAGCGCCAATTGTTCTACTAAAAAGGAAACCGGCAAAGCCGGAACATCGAACGTCCAACATCGAACATCTAACATCGAATACCGGAAATCTAGACGCCTTCTCAAAACGATCTGCATTGCCAAATAACCGCACAAACTATCTTGATTGCGTATCTTCTAATTCGAAACTGGGCATCATGCTGCCCTACACTCCGCTGCACTGGATGATACTAAACGATTTCAGAGGACCGCTGATTGCTACGAGCGGCAACCGCGGAGAAGAATCGATTTGTATCGGAAATAAAGAAGCGTTGGAGACCTTGGGCAACCTTGTAGACTATTTTCTGGTTCACGACCGACCCATCGTAAGAGCGCTTGAGGACAGCATCGTTAAAGTAGTTGCGGACAGACCACTCTTTATTCGGAGAGCCAGAGGCTTTGCACCCAGTTATCTAAAAGGAAGAGATGGGGCGCAACTTGCCCTCGGCGGAGATCTCAAAAATACCGTAGCGATCAATCTGGCCGGTCAATCCCTGATAGGGCCCTATCAGGGCGATGTTGCCGCCGTTAAAAACTTTAATCGCTATCTGGAAGAAGCTCATTCCTTGCTGAAGATTGAACAATGCAGACCTGAAAAAGTCGTGTGCGATGCTCATCCGGGTTACCGAACACACCAGTCAGCCGAAACATTTGGTGAAACAACCACGCATGTTCAGCATCACCTCGCGCACCTTTGTTCCGTTGTCGGCGAACATCAGCTGGAAGGGCCGGTTCTTGGCATGATCTTTGATGGCACAGGCTATGGCCTGGACGGAAGCGTCTGGGGCGGAGAGTGGATCCATCTGAAGAACGTCGAACATCGAACATCGAACATTGAACGTCGAATACCGAAAAGCGGCAAAGCCGAACGTGTTGGCCACCTTAGACCCTTCTGCTTGGAAGGCGGGGAGGCTGCGATTAAACACCCGGAACGCATTGCAGATGCACTGCTACATCCTGAAAAAGGAGGGCGTGGGCCGCTCTGCTCCAGCATGGGTAGACTGTTTGACGGTGTTAGCGCACTGATCGGATTTACCGGGAGCGTCTCGTTTGAGGGCGAGGCTGCAATCCAACTGGAAGAATGGGCGACAGCTGATACCGCTGAGAGCTATCCTTTCACTGAGGAAAATGGCCTTATTGACTGGGCTCCGATGATTAAAGAAATCATCCGCGATAAAGGAAATGACGTTTCCAAAGAAATAATGGCCACAAAATTCCACAACACTGTCATTGAGATGATGGTGTTGATGGCAAAAAAGGTGGATTGTAAACAGATCGTGCTGAATGGCGGCTGTTTCCAGAATGATTTTCTATTGAACAACTCCGTTGAAAAATTGAGTCAACAGGGCTTTAAGGTCTACTGGCCAAAGCTGCTGCCTGCAAACGATGGTGGTTTAAGTTATGGCCAGCTTTGGGCCAGTGATATCAAATTTGACTAGGGCTTCCCGAGTAAGCGACACAACGGTTGGTTTTCTGATCGACTCGTATGGTGTTGATAAAAAGTCCCGGACGTTTCCCACTATTTGAAAGCATTTTGGCGGCGGCTCAGCTTAAAATTCACAAGTGTCCCCTACACATGCGCCCGATTCTTCCAATCCCGTTTCATCCGAGTCTTCGGTGAGTGCTGTGTAATCCACCGGAACGTATTTTAAGCGATTCCATTTCAGGATATCTTCTTCCGTAGTTACTTCTTCACGGGGTGCCTGAGGGTATAACTTATCACCCTGATAGCTCAGTAAAGCAACGCCGGTAAAGCAATTTCGATTCTCCCAAATGAATTTTTCAACGCCTTCCCATTCGTCTTCTTTCACCTGGCATGTATTCGACACATTGTGATCCAGGTTGGGGGCAGAGGCTGGGTTCGCATTCCCCGCCCTGACCCAATGCACCTGCACGAGTCTTACATATTCCAAAAATTGCCTGGCAGTGATGTCATTCCTGAGGATTGCATGCTCAGGTGCTTGGACCGGAAAGGTAATAGTATCATCGGTTTCTGGTTGGTAGACTGAGGCTTCCACCAGATGTGGGTTTTTTGCTTTAAAATATTGGAAAACGGGATCTTTGCGGTTGGCCTGCACTCGGCGGAAATAGCGCTTTGCATGGTGAGGATGGATTCCTGAGCCGGTGCCAAGGAGCAGGGATACGGTGCCTTCAGGTTTTACACAAGTGAGTCTGGCTGCTCGATTGATGCCGATTAAATCGGCTATCAGCGCATTTGCACCCTTGCAGATGCTTGCTCCCTTTTCGAGGACTTTGGGATTTAGAAAAAAGTCCGGATTGTCGAGTATCCCGCATATGGATACACCGAGGAGTGATTCACTCTCGTTGATAAACTCTGAAACTGGTCCAAGGTAGGGTATGTGCGTATACGACGCCTGCAATGTTCCGATGACGGTTGCGTAATAGCAGGCTTCATAAAAGTCGTTTTCATTTTTAACACTGGCCGCATTAATGGTACTTAGATTGCACATTTGCCAACCGGACAGGCGCACTTCCTTGTCGAGTTCGCCCGCATAACCCAATTCGCGCAATCGTAGTACCTTGTCATCACTCAACACACCTTTGATAACGGGATTGAGGCCCGTTTCACAACAGGGATTGCACCCATAGTCTAAATCATGAGTAAAGTAAAAGCCGGGCTCGCCAAACTCTTTTTGTTTTTCAAACAGGGCCGTAAATGTTTCACGGGTGGCCTTTTCGCGATGAATGACTGCGGAGTTATTGGAAACACTGCGTTGCGGATGAAGCTCGAACCAGTTCCCGGTTTTGGCTGACATCATCTCCATATCGTCTTCGGAAAAGAGACATAGCGTAGCAGAGCGACGAACACCGCCTGAAAGTACGGATCTGGCAATAAACATGCAAATGTCGTAGGCTTCAATTGGCTTGAGTCGCCGTCCGCAAACACCTCTTAAAATAGCCTCTATTTTTTGCAGTGCATGCTTGAGCGGGAGGTGACCGGGCGCGCGTCCACCTGATGTTTTTAGGGGCGCGCCACGGGGTCGGATTTTGGAAAAATTAAATTCAACGGTAACACCCTCTAAAAAGGACCGGAGTAGCTTGTCGATCGAATTGGCCCAGCCTTCGATGGTATCTTCTATTACGTAGTGTTCGACGGGAAGGTCTATGTCCGGTAAACGAAGGGGGAAAGCTGGCAAACGATCCATATGATGCTTTTGTACGGAGAAACCGCACCCAACCCCAGCGAGCAGTAAATAAAAATATTCGCGAAAAAATTCCAGGCGATCAATCGCACTGAATGCGCAATTGAACATACGGGCATGTGTACTGGTTATTGCGGTGCCTCCAAATTGCATCGAGCGCATCGAAGGAAGCACCCTTTTGGTTTTTACCACTTCGAACGCATCGCGTATTATTTTCGATAAATGTGCGCCTTTGAGGTATCTGCTCAGAACAAGGGCGATTTTCGGGTCAACGATGCCTTGGGCTTCCAGGCTTTCGAGAGCTTCGCGAAGGTTGTTTTTGTCGGCGTGGTCGGCGAATCGCTTAAGGTGCATATCACAAACCCGATCGACCGCTTCTGCAAAGGTCTCCCGTCGTTTTAAATCAGGACGGAAACGGGCGTATTTGGAGACGGCGATATAGTCTTCGAGACCGTTTTCACTGTAGCGTTTAATGCGTAACTCAGCCTTGTGTTGACGGTAGGAAATATAAGCGCGTGCAACATCCCATTCACCTTCGGCAGCGATGGCTTTTTCGACCGTGTCCTGGATGTCTTCAATCGTCGGTACCCGCGCTTTCAAATAATAGAGCTCGATCATTTTTTCTACGCGACGAGTGATTTCCATGACTTTTAAAAAATCACCCGAACCCAGGCCGTATCGTTTTGCCGCATGATCACGAACCGGGTTTGGGGCATCCTGATTGCGAACACTGTAAAATGCCAGAGATATGGCTCGTGTGATTTTGGATGGGGTCCAAGAGACGGTGCTTCCATCTCGTTTGATAACTTCTCGTTTTTCAGGAGAGATAGGTTCTTTGTGTTTTTGAGGGATTTTAACGGGTGTCGTGTTTGCTTTCATTCATTTAACTGTGATTCGGTTGCCATCAGATCGGTACCGCATTCGACGTTAATTCAGTCAGAAAGATGGCTGCCAAACTGTATGGATTTAAGTAAAACAGGTTGTCTTCTGGCGCCCCAGTTGCCGGGCTCGACGTGAAAATAGCCGGCGCATCTGGCTCCACAAGATTTACATGCCCCTTTGTCATAAAGGTTCCAGTTAACGAGTTCATACCAGTCACGCCCAATGATTTTTTCTCCACATTCATGACAATAAGTACTGCCTCCTTCCCGATCATGAACGTTGCCCGTATAGGCGTAGCGTACTCCATTCTTCATGGCAATATCCCGAGCCCTGATTAACGTGGAAAGTGGTGTTGGCGGATAATCCATCATCTTCCAATCAGGATGAAACGCTGTGAAATGCATCGGTACATCAGGCCCCAGTTTTTCAACCACCCATTGAGTCATTTCGTTTAATTCCTCATCAGAATCATTTTCCGTAGGAATAATCAGGGTGGTTAGCTCAAACCAGACCTTCGTCTCATGCTTTAGATATTGCAGAGTTTCCAGAACCGGTGCCAATTGAGCCCCGCAGATTTTTTTATAAAATCGTTCTGTAAAGGCCTTTAAATCGATGTTGGCGGCATCCATATGCCGGTAAAATTCCTGTCTGGGCCCTGGGGTGACATAGCCTGCCGAAACCGCTACAGCATTCACCCCCACCTCATGGCAAGCCTGAGCAATATCAATGGCATACTCATGAAAGATTACCGGATCGTTGTAAGTGAACGCCACACTCTCACAGCCATACTCCTTGGCAACAAATGCTATCTTTTCAGGACTCGCGGCGTCCGCAAGCGTATCCATCTCCCGGGATTTACTCATATCCCAATTCTGACAAAACTTGCAGGCAAGATTACAACCTGCAGTACCAAAAGACAAAACACTACTACCTGGATAAAAGTGATTTAACGGCTTTTTCTCAATTGGATCGATGCAAAATCCGCTGGATCGCCCATAGGTGGTCAGAACTATCTGCCCATCTTTACACTGGCGGACAAAACAGAGTCCCCTCTGTCCCTCTTGGAGTCTGCAAAAGCGCGGACAAAGATCACATTGAATGCGCCCGTTTTCCAGCTTGTGCCAATATTTTGTAGCAACCTCGCTCATAAAACGCCCTGATTTAACTTTAGTTTTGTTTAACCAATTTCAATTATATTTACCACTATTATCATATCAAGCCTGATGCTTGAAAATAACGAATAGGGTGTCATACTTAATAGTAGAACGTAATAAAGAAATCACCATGAACCGCGCACCTGCAGTCGCCGACATGTTTTATCCAGGGAATCCTGCCATGCTCAGGCAGAAAGTATCTGATTTCATCACGGCAAGCCATCGCTCTGATTTGTCGCCCAAGGCACTTATTGCACCCCATGCCGGGTATTTGTACTCAGGCCCAATTGCGGCTTCTGCCTACACGCACCTCCAAAACTTAAACCATCCAATCAACACGGTTGTGTTGATCGGCCCCACTCATCGAATTTATGTTGATGGCCTGGCAGCTTCGAGCTCCGATTTTTTTGAAACCCCGTTAGGCAAGGTCCCGGTTGATCAGCAAGCGAATGTCCGGTTGATGGACAGGTTTGACTTTATACATCACAACGACGCTGCCCACCAGCCGGAACACTGTCTGGAAGTTCAGCTACCCTTTCTGCAGATATTACTCAAGAATTTCAAAATTGTACCCCTGCTATTTGGCGACAGTTCGACCAGGCAAGTCGGCGATGTTTTGGAAGCGCTTTGGGATGAGACAACCACACTCATCGTGATCAGCTCCGATTTAAGCCACTACCATGATTATACATCGGCCCGTTTAATCGATAAAAACACAACGCAAGCCATCGAAGAATATAATAGCGAGGCGATAAACGGCGAGATGGCCTGTGGTCACACTGCAATATGTGGCTGTTTGAAATTCGCAAAAAGACATCACTTACAAGTGCACACGGTCGATCTGCGTAATTCAGGCGATACGCAGGGTGACAAGCATAGAGTCGTTGGATACGGTGCTTACTTATTCACATGAAGCCC
This sequence comes from uncultured Opitutia bacterium, assembly GCA_963922575.1. GTDB lineage: Bacteria > Verrucomicrobiota > Verrucomicrobiia > Opitutales > Coraliomargaritaceae > Lentimonas. Next base: position 4,799 of record CAWUII010000028.1, on the reverse strand, counting down.
ATCGATAATGATACAGCTTACTCAAAAAGACAAAAATGTGCTCAAGAACGCCGCACGTAAAGCCTTGATGCACTCAATAGAACATTCAGAGGAACTGCCTGTATCGCTCTCTGAATTTCCTGCTACATTACACGACTACCAAAACACTTTCGTCACTTTAAACTACAATGGCAAAGTAATTGGCTGCATGGGAAACCTGGCTGCGAATCAACCTTTGATAAAAGATGTCGTTCACAATACATTTTCAGCCAGTTATTATGATCCGCGTTTCCCTGACCCCAGAACTATTGATCCTGAAACGATTGAAATACACATTTCGTTATTATCTCCGAATGAAGAGATTCAGTTTGGCTCAGAACAAGAGCTACTGTCTGCAATACGTCCGGGTAAGGACGGGTTACTGATCTGCGAGGGACAAAGAAGCGGGACTTTTCTACCTGCGGTGTGGGACTCAATCCCCGAACCGGAATTATTCCTTAAAGAACTTAAACGAAAAGCCGGCCTACCTAGCGATTATTGGTCGGATACAATAAAGGTATACCGCTACACCACGGAGTCCTGGTAAGGAAGATCACCTTGCGAAATACGCGCAAATCCTTGGATTTGGGTCCGCAATCCAACTGGAAGAATGGGCTACAGCTGATAGCTATCCGTTTACCGAGAAAAACGGTGTTGTCGACTGGACTCCTCTGGTGGGTGCAATTTTTTGCGACAAACAAAACGGGATCCCCAGAGAAATAATGGTCACAAAATTCCACAACACTGTCATTGAGATGATGGTGTTGATGGCAAAAAAAGTGAACTGTGAACAGATCGTTCTCAATGGTGGCTGTTTTCAGAATAATTTTCTATTGAATAACTCCGTTGGAAAATTGAGCCGACAGGGCTTCGAGGTTTATTGGCCGAAGCTGCTGCCTGCAAACGACGGCGGTTTAAGTTTTGGCCAGCTTTGGGCCAGTGATGTAAATTTTAATTAGTTCTAAATTGTTAAACAAATCAAAGTGATTGCTGGAGTGAAGGCTGTCTCAAAAACTGGAGGGAAATACTCCGTTATTTCCGCATATTGGATTTGCGGCAACGACAGAGCGTTGCCATCGTGTGCCCGGCATGGGCATGAACTTATTCTGGCAGAATTATTTCACAACGATCAACATTTTGACTGGTTGATACAATTAACTTAACAACAATTCAATTTGCTAAAGTAGAAGTATCATCCCCTTGATTCTTCAGTGTTCAGTGGGATCAGCTTCTCCGCTTCAAGTGTCCGCATTCTCTGAAATGCTTCTTATTTCAGTAAACTTTACACGATGGGTTTCTATATTGTATAAACAGGCTACAAAAAATTGAAAACGATGCTTCGATAAATAATCTCTAATACCACGCCCAGGAAGGTTTGAATAATTGCAAGTTAGCGCGCATCGTTTGGTTTTTTAGGGTAGCGCGCATCGTCTCGATGCGCACCAACGTCGTTTTGGTCAGGGCCTTGGACTTGCCCCTGCGGTGCCTGAGGCACACGCGCTACCCAATAGGCTGGTGAGATTATCCAGGCTAACCCCCGTAAATCCTCACTCCCATGCCGACTCCGTGTCACCATACCTCCGTGTGAGACATTGATTCGTGTAAATTCGTGTGGCTTAATGGAAACGACTTATGAACGGATACTACCGTTTGGAAAAATCGACTGCATAATCCGGGTTAAAAAAAAATCCGTGAATTTTGTACATCCATGCAAAGTTTCGCTTTATCCTAAAAATCAATGCCTTACAATTCTCAACTTCACTTGCTGGGCAAACTGTCTCATTTGTGGAAGCCATTGTTATTCAGACTATTAAGCCGAATTTAGCTGATTATTTAGCAGGCGCGGGTCAGCATTTTTTTTCATAATGTTAATAAATATTTTGAACGCTTGAGTATAAAATTCGTCTATTATTGGTACTAACACAAATAACTTTAGTTATAAAATTAGAAACCGCTGAACATGAAAGCGCCAACAGCAATTATTCGGGTCGCCAAAGATTTTCTGAGGAGCCATGCCGAGGGAGCCAAGCGGCATGTAAGTGAGATTATTATGCTCAGGATTGGCGCTACCAGATCGTTTGAAATCGATAGCCAGACCTGGGATAGACGCCAATGTCCTTCGCGAACAAACCCAGCCCTACTCTAAACCGCACACCCCATTCCCAATGGTTAACACCCTAACGTAAAACTTTTTTATTTAATAATCTAAAAACATCAAAGCACAAGGGCAGCCATGAAAACAAAAGCAAGCCAACCATCACCAGCAACCGAAACTTACCTGGAAGACGGAGACCCAGACGAAGGCTTCTGCCAAGTCAACGTCGTACCAGTGGCAAGAGTCGAATCAACCACCGTCACGAAGGGACCGACCTTTAGATGCACAAACAGCCTGACCGCAAAAGCAGTCGGGCTTTTTTGTGCCCTGATGATTCAGGCCAGTCCGATGGCACAAGCGGCAATCGTCAGCACAGACCTGGCTGATTATCCGCCGGGAGCCACGGTAACGATTACTGCCACCGAGTATGAACAGGGCTCAACGATCGAATTTGCGATCGCCGACGATCCCAACGATCCAGGAGATGACGGGGAAGTCGATGTATATCCAAGCTGGACGGTCACCGATGGTAGTGCAGAAGACTTAGACGGCTCACAAAATGGTGAGGTAGTGACGACGTGGATCGTGCCCACCGATAACAATGGCACCGGTGCCCCGCCCCCAGACGCGTTAAATGCCACCTTAATTTTGACAGCAACGGGTAATGGCGCCGATGACATCTTTGACACAGCGGATGATCAGGTAGCAACGACGACGTTTACGGATGCCGGTGGCGCTTACACCCTTAACTTCGCAGCTGCCGATCCCAGTATCTATATCCCACCGATTCCTTTTCCAAGTGATTTCGACTTTCCTCCTTTGACTGCGGATCCTGTTCCTGGTGGTCGAGGTGATGGTAGTGTTTTGATCCCCCTCGCTGATTTCAATAATGGTAGTGTCGATGTCAGAGTGGAGAGTCTTGCTCCTGAGGATATGGCCTTAGGGCAAATTGTGCCTTTTGAATTGAAAATCACGACTTTGGGCGATACCACACCTGAAAACGGTGTGATTACTTTTGTGCTTGGCTGGGAAACTTTGACCACCAATGGTGATGGCTTTGGCTACGATGCGCGTGTAGACGATATCGGTTACGGTGTCATCGAAGCTTTTATCGATACCAGCGACGGTGCTCATGTCGATCTTGGTGGGGACGCACAAGTTGATTCATTTACCTGGTCAGTTATTAATGATGAGATTGTCGGGGTCTTCACAGTCAGTGGGCTTGATAATGGTGACACAGTCGTTCTTGAGCCCTGGTTGGTTTTAGATGACACTATTCCTGCCGGAGTTGGAGGTAATGTTCAGTCACGTTTAATTGATGCAGCGACAGGATCCGATCAAACCATTAATGTAGCCAACAGTGGAGCCATTACCCTTGTTAACGGCGATTCCATTTCCACAGGCAATCAAACAGTGCCATTGTTGAAGCCCAGTGACTTTTTCACTGCTGATGTCGATGTATCTGTTGCTAAAACAGATGACCCTGATCCAGTCGAACTTAATGGAACCCTAACCTATACAATTACAGCCTCGAATGCCGGCCCCTCAGTTGCTAATAGTGTCGTTATCTACGACGAATTAGATTCAAATGTCACTTTTGTATCTGCTTCAGACGGTGGCTTCATCAACACAGATTCCGGGGATACAATTCCTGATGGCGCTGTTCAGTGGGATGTAGGTGCCTTAGCGCCTGGTGAATCAGTGGAGTATACTGTAACTGTAACTGTCAATATTGATGCGCCGACAGAAAGTCCAACGGGTGAAGATCTCAACAATACAGTCACGGTCACAACAATTTCCGATGACACAGATCCCACTAACGATACTGATACCGAGCCAACGGATGTGGTTGCAGATGTCGATCTATCGGTTACCAAAACAGATGATCCTGATCCTGTCATTCAAGACGAAACTCTAACTTACACAATCACAGTTTCGAATGCCGGACCCTTAACTGCTTATAATGTCCAGGTCGTTGATAATCTCGATCCTAATGTCTCTTTCGTTTCTGCTTCAGGTGGTGGTGTTTACAGTGACGGTGGAACACCACTAGATCCTTCTGATGACACAGTGACATGGGATGTAGGTGCCTTAGCGTTTGATGGCTCAGTTGTGTACACTATAACTGTAACTGTTAATAGTGATGCGCCGACGGAGAGTCCAACAGGTGGAGACCTGATTAATACAGTCACAGTTACTACGGTTTCCGATGATACAAATCCAGCTAACAATACTGATACTGAACCAACAGATGTTTTACCCTCTTTTGTCCCGGACCCATCGATGAACATCGTTAAGACGAATAACTCCCTTTTTGATTACACTGACGCGGACGGCTCGGGCGATCTGTCGGTGGGCGACACGATTACTTACACCTATGCCATTACAAATACCGGTAACGTCGATCTCACTAATATTACTTTGAGCGATGACCGCATCCCTGGGGTGGACATCTCTATCTTAAATGGATTGACTGACACCGACGGCGACACATTTGCCGATGACTTGGCAGTGGGTGTCACCGCCACTGGCACAGCTGATTACGTGATCCAGTCCAGCGACCTGGGCACGACGATCACTAATGTGGCCACGGCGGACAGCGATCAGACCGGTCCGGACACCGATACCAACGACGTGCCGGTACCAACACCCGGACTGGCGATTGACAAGGTCTACACCGGAATTG
>CAWUII010000027.1:0-30781 GCA_963922575.1 uncultured Opitutia bacterium | reverse complement strand
GAGGGCGATATGCTCTGTCGTTGCTGCAGACATTTAGTGGACGTCACAACGCAACCCTTTCGACTATTCCAACGCACGGAAATGACAGAGCATTTCCCTCCAGTTTATGGGAAACCACGGCGGAAATGACGGAGCATTTCCCTCCAGTTTGTGGGAAGCCACGCACGGAAATGACGGAGCATTTCCCTCCAGTTTGTGGGAAACCACGGTGGAAATGACGGAGCATTTCCCTCCAGTTTTGAGACAGCCTCCGGAGCATTTCCCTCCAGTTATCTATCTACCAAAGTAAAACTAAGCATCGATCAGCTTGCGCAGCAACTGGTCCAGCGTGGCTGGGTTAGCTTTGCCACGGGTGGCTTTCATGATGGGGCCTTTGAGGGCGTTTAGAGCTTTTGTATTGCCGCTTTTGTATTGTTCGACGGCGGCTGGGTTGCCGGCGATTGCGTCGCGGCAGAGCGCTTCTATTTCGTCGCTATCGTTGCTTTGTATGAGGCCTTTTTGCTCGATGATTACTGCGGGCTGTGCACCGTTTTTGAACATTTCGACAAATACGTCTTTGGCTATCTGCTTGGAGATGGTTCCCTCATCGACTAGTTTCGCCAGACTTCCGACATGGGCTGGTGTGAGTTTTGAAGCGCTTATCGACTGAGCGGATTCGCCATGGGCGGACGCTTCGGAAAGTTCGCGGAGCAGGTCATTGGCAATGTAGTTTGCGATTTGCCTGGGTGAATCATGCGTCTGCAGGGCTGTTTCAAAAAAGGCACTGAGCTCGGGGTTTGGGCACAGTACAGAGGTAATTGTATAGGGCAGATCGAGTTCTTCCTGATAGCGTCGTTGTTTGTCGAGTGGTCGCTCTGGCAGTGCTGCCTTGATGGCTGCAACTTGTTCACGATCCATCTGCACAGGCATGAGATCCGGATCGGGAAAGTATCGGTAGTCATGCGCGTCTTCTTTACTACGGAGTGAGAAGCTTTCGCTCCCACTGGCATCCCAGCGTCGGGTCTCTTGGGTAATGATACCACCTTCATCAAGAATGGCGGTCTGCCGTTGAATTTCGTATTCGATTGCAGCTTTAACGTTTGAAATGGAATTGAGATTCTTCATCTCAGTGCGCGTACCTAGCTTATCTGAGCCGACGGGACGCAGTGAGACGTTGGCATCACAACGCATCTGCCCCTTCTCCATATCGCAATCGGAAATACCGGCATACACGATCAGGTTGCGCAGTGCGTTGAGAAAGGCTACGGCTTCGGTGGATGTATTCATATCCGGCTCGGTTACGATCTCTGCCAGCGGCACCCCGGCACGGTTGAAATCGACCATGGTGTTAAAGGCTTCATGCGTCAGTTTTCCGGGATCTTCTTCCAGGTGGATGCGGTTCAGTGTGACCCAACGATGTGCGCCTTCGATGTTTCGGGAGGGTCCTGGCAATTCGATTTCGACCTTACCGCCGATACAGAGCGGCTGATCATTTTGTGTCAGCTGATAGTCCTTCGGTGAATCCGGGTAAAAGTAGTTTTTACGATCCCACTTACAGACTTCTGCAATCTCGCAACCGAGCATCAAACCCAGCCGTGCACATTGCTCAACTGCAGTTCGATTCAGTACCGGCAAGGTTCCGGGCAAGCCCAAAACGACTGCATCGGTCAGGGTGTTGGGCGGTTCGCCATAATTGTAGGGCGCTGAAGTAAACAACTTTGTGCGCGTTTTGATCTGCACATGAATCTCAAGTCCGATAACTGCTTCGTAATCCATAATTAGTACCTTACTGTCAAAGTCCGTACATGTTTAGCACAGATCCTTGCATTCAACGTTCAATGTTAAAAATATTCAATGTTCAATGTTCGACGTTCAACGTTCGCACCGCTCCCTCCAAGGTCTGTTCGAGAAGAAAGGCTTTTTGCTCAAGACTGTTCTTATCCGGTGCGCCAAGTGCAGCGCCGTCCAGCTTAAAGCGCTCCCAGACGGGGACTTTGAGAACGATCTCTACCTCGCGTATGCGATTCAGGACGACGGGTTTCTGGGCAAGTGGTTGATCTGGAAGCTCGCGATACAGCTTCTTTAAGAATGCATACGCCTCTTCGTTTTTTCCTTCGCGACGCAGCAGCTCTACATAGACGCGAGCTGCATAGTAGGGAGCATCCGGCTTTTGGGATGCGAGCAGAAACCACTCGGCAGCTCTCATGTTATCTTTGAGGCGATTCATATAGATCTGGCCGATTTCCAGGCAGAACTTTGCCTTTTCGGGATGAAACTTGCGGGCCTTCTCAAGTAAGTCGAAGGCTTGCTCTGCCTGTTCCTGATCAATCTGCTGCTGCTGAATTGTGGGCAGTTTAAAGTAGCCACCGCCCTCTTTGATACGCCAATTGGGAACGTCATAAGCGATCATGCGTGCACCGTTGATCCAGAAAAAATCAGGTCTGGGGTCGATGGTAGTCACCAGATGAATCATGGCATCCAGTTTTACCCGATCGCGGGTTTCCCAGATTGTGTTGGTACGAATCCAGAGAAAGTCAGCTATAATTGCGCGAAAGCCACCCAGCATACCAATCACAAGGCCCTGTCCGAGTGCTCCTTCGAGCTCCTCCAGATTCATCTCAGTTTGACCGGCTTTGACAGTTTTCCAGGCATTCTCTTCTATCGGGCGTGTAATGAGACCGATCAAAGCCAATGTCAGGATTAGCAAAGATACACTTCGTATACGCTGTAGAAAAGGGTTTTCCTGTGGTGTTGAGCTGTCTACCATCGATTTAGATTTCCCTTCGTTTGAAGTTAATCTGGGCCAACAGGACAAAGGTAGTCATGTAGATAACTCCGTAGCCAACAATCGTCAGGATCATTTGCTGCGAGAATAACTGATTGGATTTGAAGACCAACTGGTCGCCGACATTAAAGATCTGGAAATTGGGAAACACAAACCCCAGAAGACGCACCAGCCATTGAGCAAATATGTTTTCGATCGAAGCGTAGGCGTCACGAGCGATATACTGAAGCTGGCAAATAACCAGCATAAAGAAAGACACTACGATCGTGTACAGGTTGGTGTTGGAGAAACTCGCGATAAAAAGCGTGATCGCGCTAAGGATGCTGAACTTAAGCCACTGCAAGAGACCAAACGTGATCAGATCATTGTAGCGAATCAGACGACCGTCCACAAAAGCATCTCCCAATCGGGCCATCAGAGCCGTCTCACGCCAGAAAAGAATACCGGCAAGGACCACCATAATAACGGCGGTAAAGACAAACATCAACATGCAGGCACCGAAGAACTTGCCGGCAAGAAACTCCAGCTTGTAAATTGGCTTGGCCAGCATGGTTAGAGCCGTGCGGTTTTCGATCTCATTGAAAAATAACTGAGTCGTTGCCGTTACGGATAGAATCGATCCGAAGAAGAACAAAGCACCAAAGCCGAAGTCGACGATGAACTTCAGCTCGCCGGTGCCAAAGTCGAATTGCTGGAAGAAGCTTGAACTGCCGACCAGCGCAATCGAAATGAGCAGCAGCGCATTAAAGAACTTTTGCCGGACTGCTTCCAGAAACGTATTACCGGCGATCAGCCGAATACGACGAATTGAACCAAAAAAAATCATTATCGTTTATCTCCTCCCTCTTTGGATTGTTGCACGTGCTCTGCTTCGCGCTTTTCAACCTCTCGAATAAACAGCGAGTCCAGACTCAGCTTCGGCCTTTCAACACGGCACAGTTCGCCACCTTGCTTCTTAATTTCACGCTCCACAGCGGAACGCCCCTCTTCGCTTAAATTTTTTACAATTAGTGACTTCGTATCTTTGTCATCCACCAGATCCTCAATCATACCCCGGCGAATCAGCTTGCCGCGGTGAAGTATAGCGACGCGATCGCAAAGACCTTCGACCTGAGCCAGCAAATGTGAACAGATCAAAATTGTTTTCCCACGCCGTCTCAATTCGCGAATAATATCTGCAATTGCCGCAGAACCGATCGGGTCAACACCCGCAGTCGGCTCATCCAGTATGATCAGCTGCGGATCATGCACCAGCGCCTGCGCCAGGCCAATGCGTTGAAGCATGCCTTTTGAGTAAGTGCCGACCCGGCGCTGTGCCGCTTCGGTCATACCCACCAGCTCGATTACTTCATTGACCCGTTCTTTGATCTTCCTGCGCTTAACGCCACAGATCCGAGCGTAAAATCTCACGAGCTCACGACCCGAGAGGTAACGGTAGAAGTACGGCGCCTCAGGCAGAAAACCCACACTTCTGCGAGCAGCTACAGTACTGCTGGATTTGCCATAGATCTCACACTCTCCTGCAGACGCCTCCAGCAATCCCAGTATGATCTTGATGGTTGTGCTCTTACCGGAACCATTGGGCCCCAGTAAACCAAAGATCTCGTTGTGACCAATTTCCAGACTCAGGTCGTCTACCGCGCGCAATTTAACCGAGCGAATACCAACGGAAAAATCTTTGGTAAGATTTCGGATATTAATAGCTATATGATTATCATTCATCGTATAATTGTGAACCCCTGACAAGTACATGCCCCATTGTCAGTCTTAATTTCAACATTGCGGATATAATTTCTCAATGTGTCAGCAACTAAAGACTGGAAGGCGCATACTTCGTCTTTATCACCTTCTACATGGAGATGAACACGCCCATCAACAAGATTTTGCACGGTTCCGGACACTTCAAATCCTTTGGCAAGGTTAAATGTCTGGTAACGAAACCCGACACCCTGCACATGGCCCTCAAACCAACAATCCATATGATACACCTGTTTTGCCATTGCTTAACAATGTTTTGTAAAATAAAAACCAATCAGAAAGAAGATATGAGTTGATTTCCAGTTCAAAAGACTCAAACTTCATATAATTCATAACCTACCATCGTATGAGCGATACAAACTTTGACCCTTTCGAAAACAATTGGAGTGAATTCCCTGAGGAACACAATTGGAATGAATGTCAATGGCGCAAGTATCTAAATGAATCAGATGATGACATGAAGCACTTTCTCTCTCTCTACGAGAAACTCAAAGACAAGCCCAATCACTTTGACGAAATTGCTTCTCAAATGGGATGGGATATCGAAGATATGTCCCTGACCGATGAATTTGCCCTGGACACATCCGAAGAGGCTACTGAAGACGATTACACAGAGGATGACATGGAGCCCTACACACCGCTCAGCCACCCGGTAATTGTCATCACGCATGCGCTCTTCAGTTCGCTGCGACAAATCTGGTTAAACTACATCGATAAGAACGAAAGCCACGTATCCCCCAAAATCTGCTGGGAATACGCAAACAGCCTGTATCAGTCTGAGATCAATGTACTACTTGCAGTCCATGCAATCGATCTGGGTGATTTCGGCCTGACTATCTGTCATTTGAAGAATAGCTTAAGTACGCTCAATCAGACCTTTGCACTGCTTGAACGGGTCGAGCACCCGGATGAAACCTTTCTAGCTAAATTCCACCATGAGATCCGCATTCGCCTGTTTGACCTTCGCGAGCTGTGGCTCCGAGTGATGAGTGATTGCAGGACGGAATGCAACCGGCGCATTGACAACGACTCCGACTAATCGTCGGCGCACAAGAATCGCCCCCCAAGTGCCCCCCATCGGTGTGTCAACTGAACCAGCCCCGCAACGGTGAACCATGCATACAAATCCTCACAGTCTACAACCTGGTATTAAAGTAGAAGACTGGGCACGCACGGACTACCAAGACGCCCTGGAGAGACAGAAAATGCTCGTCGAACAACGCCTCGCCGGTACCATCGGCGATACCCTGGTTTTCACTGAGCACAACCCGGTCTACACAATCGGCCGACGTAAAAATGCCCATCAGCACCTGCTCTGGAGTCAATCACAGCTAAACAAAGAGAAAATCGATATCGTCAACACCAACCGTGGCGGCGACATCACCTACCACGGCCCCGGTCAGATAGTCGGCTATGCCATCGTATCGCTGGCCGAACAACAGGACCTGCACACGTACCTGCGCAACCTTGAAGCAGTTGTGATCCATACACTCGCCACGTTCGACCTGCAAGCTTCACGACTGGAAGGAAAAACGGGCATCTGGCTCGGTATGCGCAAAATCTGTGCAATCGGCATCGCCGTGCGAAGCTGGGTCACCTACCACGGATTCGCGATCAATATCAACCCGGACATGAACCACTTCTCCGGCATTATCCCCTGTGGCATCGACCAGACAGAGGGTTCGGTAACTTCATTACAACGGGAACTAGGGATGGCGATTAACTCCGAAACCGTCAAAACACGTTTAGCAGTTGAATTTAAGAACATTTTCGAAAATAGTGACACCACCAATGAATAATCGAAAACCAGAATGGCTCCGGGCCAAGCTACCCACCAGTAACGAATATAAAGTCGTACGTGAGATCGTCGACACCCATGACTTACACACCGTCTGCAAAAGCGCACAGTGCCCCAATATGGGAGAGTGCTGGTCACGCGGCACCGCTACAGTCATGATTCTGGGCAATGTCTGCACACGCTCATGTACATTCTGCGCCGTGCAAACAGGGCGCCCCAACGAACTAGATCTTGGTGAGCCAGCACGCGTGGCAGAATCCATCGCCAAAATGGATCTAAAGCACGCGGTCATCACCTCGGTCGCACGCGATGACCTCAAAGACGGAGGCGCCTCCGTTTGGGCAGCAACTATCCGCGCAATTCAGCACCGCACCCCGGAGTGTGCCGTCGAAGTGCTCACGGCCGACTTTCGCGGACAACAGGAATACCTCGACCTGGTGCTGGACGCATGTCCGGACATTTTCAACCACAATATGGAGACCGTTAAACGTCTTCAGCGCCCGATCCGCAAAACTGCACGTTACGACCGTTCGCTCTGGGTTCTCCGGCATGCAAAGTCCCGTGATTTCACAACCAAGTCAGGCATCATGCTCGGCATTGGCGAAAAGGAAGATGAAATCAAAGAGGTGCTCAACGACATGCAAGCCGTCGGCGTCGACATCCTGACGATCGGACAATATCTGCAACCCAGCCAGAAACACGTACCAGTTGACCGATGGGTCACCCCGGATGAATTTGCCAGATGGAAGGAATACGCCCTCAGCATTGGCTTTGGCGCATGTGAATCCGGCCCGCTCATACGCTCCTCCTACCATGCCGAAGAGCAGTCCAAACAATTTGACGTACTTGCCCGACGCAAAGCATTACTTTCCAGACAAAAGGGCAAAAAGACCATAGCCATCGCTTCAGCAGTATAATACCACTGCTTCACATGCAAGGCGGACTCAAATTGGGAGAATCTTAAAAATCATGGAACCTTGGACTGGTGCCTTTTTATTCTTCCCCATTTCATCTCAAATTCCTCCAAAGGTGTTTTTATCTACTAATTATCGGGTATCTTTTTACCTTTGTCCCCGTATTTCTCCTTAAAATCTGCAAGTATACGTCCAACCAGAGAGTTAGGGTCTTCTTCTTTTTTTGGGTTATAAATTTTTTCAATAGCTGCTAAACCGTCACCAATCATTTTTCTGCGTTCTTTCCAAGGTATCTTTTTCGTAAGTTTGAAACGGGATTTTTTTTGCCCTTTTTTTTCTTTCAAGATATCTTCGACAGATGTTCTTGCATCGTGCTTTTCATCTTTTTCCTTTCTTACTTTTGTAAGAGTTCTGTGATATCCCATGACATACTGTTTGACTGGATCAATACTCTTTCTTTTAAAATCGCTTAGTGATCCCAGATACTGTTTCTTCGAATTAAAGTCATTTGGATCGAGTTCTTCAAAAATTTTAAAACGGTTCAGGCATTGCTTGATTTTACTTCCATAATAGCTCTTCTTCATTTTATTCAATGCTCCTGACATCTTATCAGAAAAGCTTGAAGCAATAACTTTATCTAATTTCTCAGTTTTGAAAGTTTCCCAATCTTTAGTATACGTGTTAATACTCGTTGAAACAGATTTACCTAATATGCACAATGCCATCTTACTCTTTGAAAGTTAAATTAAAATTAATATTAGATTTGGCCCCCGTTTTTTTTTGCTACATTCGGCTAACAAACTACAAACTTATTTAGAATATAAATACTGTGCACTTGAAAAAACAAGAATAAAATAACCGATAGGAATTTGCTTTTCAACACTACGAATAGCGCGATTTTTGCTGCTTTGAATCAACCAAAATACAGTAAAAATCTCAGAAATATTTCTAGAAATGCATGAAGATGATATTGAACTCACACTAAACCACTATTGAGAGGTTCAGTTGCGCGACAAACAGCCATTTTAGGGTTCATCCCGGAAGTAGGTTTATAGCTCTTTGAGTGTGGAGAGGTTCGGAAGGTCATATATTTTCAAGTGCAGATAGGCCTCATCCCTGTATCCATATGCTTGTCTGGTGAGCCAACCAATTTTTTTATTGAAGCCGTCTTGGCTGGCATTGGTGAGTCGCCTATGTTTCCAAAAACCAAGTAGGCCTTCGATTCGTTTGCGTATGGTTTTAGCCATCTGCTTAAGATAGTTGATGGCGGAGAACAACACTCAGCCAATCAATGGACCAAAGATCGCACGATCATTGCCATTTACCCGGACGATTCAATCCGTGACGCAGCCAATGCATTGGTCATCACATTGGTCATCAAAGACGTTCTCTAGGCACCTGTTGTCAGCCGTAAACATACTAAAAACTGCTAGGCATAGTGACACGACAAGACATTGCCCGTCAGCAAAACGCGATTGAAGACACATTAGCCCGCTAGCCTGCGTATCCTACGAGACTCAGCGTAAAAATTAAATAGGCAACACTACTCTAAAGTTTAATCAAAAATCATGAAAACTTAAACCGCCCCCTTTTTTCCTCCTATTGTTTTACAAGTGGGCTGAAATGGTTCTGGCCTTCATTGTGAATATAAATAGTCGTATTAGCCCCAACGTTATAAGTCACTTCGTCAAGTAGACTATTATACAGAAAATAAATATTTACATCACTTGGCTTTTTCCCGAATCCTTGGAGGATGACCGAAAGAACTTTTTGGTCGTTGACAAGAAAATCTTTTTTTCCTGCAAGCTTCATATCAACTAGATTACTACGGATAATATTGTGCTTATCTAGATCGGTGGCTATCCCCAGAGAGAGACCGATCGAGTCGATTAGACAGTTATTATTATTTCCGCTGGCTTTGCCGATTTTGAAAACTCCGTGATCTTCGCCGAGGTCATGGGTAGCAGCCGTATCCAAGTCTGGGAAGATTTCAATGTGAGATATAGTTTCATCGCCACTTAAAGGACTTAAAGCCACTGCTCCTCCTTTTTCCGCAAGACGTTTGCCTTGCATAATTATTTGCTGAAGTAATTTATTCATTTTGGATTGGTTATCTTTAATCCAATCATTCATGGGCGACATAAACTCTTCTTTTGCTCCAATTAATACATTGTTTGAAATAGACTGTAATACTTTGCTTAAAAGCATGCATGTTCGACCATTTACGAAAAAAACAGGGAGCGCAAACCGAAGGAAGTACATGCCCGACGCAAAGCATTACTTTCCAGACAAAAGGGCAAAAAGACCATAGCCATCGCTTCAGCAGTATAATACCACTGCTTCACATGCAAGGCGGACTCAAATTGGGAGAATCTTAAAAATCATGGAACCTTGGACTGGTGCCTTTTTATTCTTCCGTTGACAAAAGAATTTTCAGCCAACACTCTAACGTTTCATCTTAATAAAATCAACAAAACGTAGCATATGGAAATAGGCCTTACTCGATCAGATTGGAAAAAATTAAAAAAAGACCTCGAAAAAACTATCAAAGCGGATTTAAAAGAGGTCGGTAAGGTCAGAACCGATAGTGATGGTTTAGTTGGAGTGCTTGGAGGTTCCGGATTAAGTGATGAAAATTCTTTGTACCCGGAATTTACTAAGGGGTTTGGCCCGGCACTTGATAAATACCATAAGGATAAAACCGAAAAGAATTTTAATAAGGTTAAAGATATTGCCATTAAGTACGATGTTGAGATCGCTGCGATAATGAACATAATTGAAGACAGTACTTTATTGAACGGCATAATGAAGAAGGCAAACAGATCCTTGGATAAATTTAATGCATGCGGCAGAGCAATAGTGGCCATTCAAGAACTGACGTATAACTCTGATTAGTACTTGGAGTGCCTGGGAAAAGGGTCAGTCCAAGGTTCCATGATTTTTAAGATTCTCCCAGTTTGAGTCTGCCTTTTCAGAAGTGTTTTTACGGTGACGGCTTACCCAACTCTGCACTGAAGAGGGTTTGCCCATATTCAGATCATCGGCGATCCAACTGTGAGGCACAAGATCGCACTGCTAATGGGTACCCCCCTACTCTCGTGCTTTTTCCGACTCCAGCAGGATCTTGTACTCTACAGAGTCGACTAGCGCGCGCCAAGTGGCTTCGATGATGTTATCACTAGCGCCGACGGTTCCCCAGGTGGCCTCGCCATCGGTGGACTCGATGAGTACACGGGTAATTGCGTCGGTGCCGTGTTCGGTCTCCAGAATACGCACCTTATAGTCAATCAGCTCAACCTGCATAATCTCCGGAAAAACCGGTGCGATCGCCTTGCGCAGAGCGTGATCCAGCGCTCCAACCGGCCCGGAGGATTCGGCAACGGTATGGTGCATCACTTCACCGATGCGCAGTTGCACCGTTGCTTCGGATACAATACGCCCAATCGCTTCCTGATGGCTCACCATGACCCGATAGCCGATCAGCTCAAAGTCGTCCTTCTTGCCTTTTAGGTAACGGTTGAGCAACAGCTTAAACGATGCATCCGCTGCTTCATACTCATAACCTTTGAACTCAAGCTCTTTGAGCTCACCGAGAAAATGCTTCAACTCCGGTGAGCGGGCATCCAGCTCGACCCCGATCTCCTGGGCTTTCATAATAACGCTGCTGCGCCCGGACATATCGGAGACGAGCACCCGCGTCTGGTTGCCGACTTTTTCCGGCTCGATGTGTTCATAGCTGTGCTTCACCTTGGCAGCGGCATCGGCATGCACACCGCCTTTGTGCGCAAAGGAGCTACTACCGACAAATGGCTGCGTCGGATCGGAGGTGCGATTCGCCATCTCATCGACAAAGAGCGACAGGTCACGCAATTTATCCAGATTGGGTAAACAGTTTAGCCGGGCATCCATTTTGAGCGCCAGGTTGGAGATGATGGTACTCAGGTTGGCATTGCCGTTGCGCTCACCAAAACCATTGATGGTGCCCTGCACCAGAGTTGCGCCCGCTTCGACACCCGCGAGCGAAACTGCAACTCCCAACCCGGAATCGTTGTGGCAGTGGACGCCGATGGTGGTATCTGGAAATCGTTCGACTACTTTGCGTACGATCGCCTGCAAATCACTTACCAGCATTCCCCCATTGGTATCACAGAGCGTCAAGTTGATAGCCCCGCCCCGCTTCGCCGCTTCGAGTGTCTGCAAGGCATAATCAGGATCATCGCGATAACCGTCAAAAAAGTGCTCTGCATCATAGATCACCGTGCGCCCACTCTCGGTCAGGAAGCGCACCGAGTCTTCAATCATTCGGAGATTCTCCTCCGGTGTCGTGCGAAGGATTTCCGTAACGTGCAACAACCACGTCTTACCAAATATAGTAACTACCGGTGTCTCTGCCTCCAGTAACAACTTCAACTGCGGATCCTCATCGGCCGCAAGCTTGGCGCGCCTTGTCGACCCGAAGGCAACCATTTTTGCATGTTTCAGCTGGAGTGCTTTGGCTGCTTCGAAGAACGCCATATCCCGTGGATTCGAGCCTGGCCAGCCGCCTTCGATGTAGTCGATGCCGAACTGATCCAGCTTCTCAACCACGCGAATTTTGGCAGCGACGGTAAACGACACGCCTTCACCCTGGGTGCCATCGCGCAGAGTAGTGTCATAGATTTCAAGTGTTGGTGCCATAGACTGAATGATAACTGAAGAATGTTAAGTACCTGAACATCGAACGTTGAATGCGCTATAATTCAACATCAATCTTGTCTGGACTGGCTTGAATTGCCAGATATAGCTATGATTCTTAATCCGGCGGGGGTGATTTTACCGCCGACGTATCGACTTTTTTAAGATAATGCCCGAAGCCATACATCACGACCAGATGTACCCAGGCTTGTGTGCGTGCGTACAACCACCAGGGCAGTGTCGGCGAAAAGCCATGTATCGAGGCGACAATACAGTCTCGCTCTGGGAAAATCCT
Source organism: uncultured Opitutia bacterium (assembly GCA_963922575.1). Classification (GTDB taxonomy): domain Bacteria; phylum Verrucomicrobiota; class Verrucomicrobiia; order Opitutales; family Coraliomargaritaceae; genus Lentimonas. The sequence continues at coordinate 18,578 of CAWUII010000027.1, read as the reverse complement.
GAACTCCAGCCTGCCCGGCGGGTCTACCTCCCGCGCCAGATAACCACCGGTTATGTAAAAAGCACAACGATAGCTGTCTACTGAGAACGGTGTCGGTGTCAGCTCCAACAAAGTAAAGTGCCGACCCAGGAGGTTGAACCGGACAACGCCGCCTTTGTCCGTACAGACCGAAAGCAATTTGCGAAAGGTCTTGTCCAGCCACTTCCCGTAGGCATCCATCACTTCCTTGGCGCTCCATCCATCCGGAAGCGGCATGCGTTGCACTGAACGCACTCGACGATCTTTTTTGATCTGCTTCACATCGGCCTTTTGTGTGTAGCTACGAGGGTTGGGTAGCGGCCAGCCCTCTTCGTCGACTGCTTTTCGCAGTGATTCTTCAAAAGGTATCAGCTTGGGCTGCAACGCTTCCAGCAATGGATTGGGACGCGCCTTAAGATCGTGTCGCAGGCTTTCCTGTAGCGGCTCGACCAGCGCAACGGGTACTTTCCCCAGATAGGCAACCCATCGTTTTGAGATGGAGAAACAGTTAAAGGGCAGTTCGATCGTAGGAGTCCGAAAACCCAGGTATTCAGACGTTCGTTTAATCATCCGGGCATAGGTCATCGGCTCATGGCTCGCCAGATCGTAGGTACCACCACGCCATTTTTCATCGCCCAGACAGTACTCAAAGGCGTCGCAGATATTCTCAATATCGACAGACTGTGTGATCGATTTTGCCCATGCCGGCAGCAGCATAATCGGCAGGCGGCGCACCAGATTGACCAGCATTGAAAAGGAGGATCCACCGGGCCCGAAAATAAGCCCTGCACGCAGCACAGTGACCGGCACCGACTTGCTTTTTAAGACCAGTTCCACTTCTGCCCGACTGCGCAGGTGCGGCGAAAGATCTTCGTCACTTTCCGGAAGCAGCCCACTCAGGTAGATCACATGCTTCAGCTTTGCAGCCTCAGCAGCACGAATAAAGTTATCGGCCAGGATCATATCCGTATCCTCGAAATCCCCTTGCATCAAACGGCTTGAGGGAGCCATGGAATGTACCAGATAAATCCCATAGTCGCAGCCTTTAAGGGCTTCCGTCAGCTTCGGGAGCGAATAGATGTCACAGTAACACCATTCCGTACCTTTCTCACCACTGTGGTGTTCGACGATGTTTGGACTGCGGGTGAGCGCACGAAAGCGATAGGACTGGCCCAACCTCATTTGAAGATGAGTTCCGACAAAACCACTGGCCCCGGCAACGGCAACAATTGGTGGATCAGTGGAAGACATCAGTAGTATAAATTCAGTGTTTGCTTTAGTGGCACACTTAGGTAAGGAATACTATCTTAAAATCGAATTAGTATGATTTTTCTGCGGGCGCGCGCAAGTATTTCCGGCACCGCACCGCATCTTCCAATGCGCTCACCGCTACCTGCCCCGCAAAAAAATCACACCATTCGTATAACATGCACTTTCTTGCCTTGCAGTATTTAAAATGAAGGCTAACGTGCGTCCCTTTTCTATTTAACAAAAGAAGACTTTTCCAAACCGACAATACACTTTTAATTTTAAAATCGCACACGATCATGACTGACCTATCAAAGTACAGGAACATCGGTATCTTCGCACACGTAGATGCTGGTAAGACAACAACAACCGAGCGCATATTGAAGCTCACGGGCAAGATCCACAAGCTCGGTGAAGTTCACGACGGCGCTGCTACCACTGACTTCATGGAGCAGGAGCAGGAGCGTGGAATCACCATCCAATCCGCTGCAACGACCTGCTTCTGGGACGACCACCGCTTCAACATTATCGATACCCCGGGCCACGTGGACTTCACGGTCGAAGTATATCGCTCGCTGAAAGTGCTCGATGGTGGCGTTGGCGTATTCTGTGGTTCCGGCGGAGTGGAGCCTCAATCCGAAACAAACTGGCGCTATGCGAACGATTCAAAAGTCGCGCGTCTGATCTTTGTCAATAAGCTCGACCGTATCGGAGCGGACTTCTACAAAGTGGTCGATCAGATCAAGAACGTCCTCGGTGCAAAGCCTCTTGTCATGGTGCTTCCCATCGGCACCGAAAGTAATTTCAAAGGCATCGTCGACCTACTCACTCGCAAGGCATGGGTATGGGACGAATCCGGCGACCCGATGAACTATGAGCTTAAAGAAGTCCCTGCCGATATGGTGGACAAGGTAGAGGAATACCGCTCTGCATTGATCGAAACTGCGGTGGAACAGGACGACGAGGCAATGGAAGCCTATCTGGAAGGTAATGAACCCAGCATCGAAAAGCTCAAGGAATGCATCCGTAAGGGCACGATCAATCTCGACTTCTTCCCCACTTTTTGCGGCTCTGCATTCAAAAACAAAGGCGTGCAGAATGTATTAAACGGCGTTGTTGACTTTCTGCCAAATCCAACGGAGGTCAAACCTCAGCCCGAAGTCGATATGGAAGGCAATGAGACCGGTGAGTTTGCTACTGTTGATCCGAACAAACCACTACGCGCTCTTGCTTTTAAGATCATGGATGACAAATACGGCGCTTTGACCTTTACCCGCATTTACTCAGGTAAGTTGAACAAGGGAACGAGCGTGCTGAACACCTTCACGGGCAAAACAGAACGCATTGGTCGCATCATTGAAATGCATGCCAACGAACGCACCGAAGTAGATTCGGCACAAGCGGGTGATATTGTGGCACTCCTTGGCATGAAATCAGTGCAAACCGGACATACGCTCTGCGACCCGAACCATCCGGCAACGCTGGAGCCCATGATCTTCCCTGAACCGGTTATCTCGATTGCAATCAAACCCAAAGATCAAGGCCAGTCAGAGAAACTGGGAACTGCAATCGGCAAAATGGTCGCCGAAGATCCCAGCTTCCTGGTCGAAACGGATGAAGACTCCGGTGAAACGATTCTCAAAGGGATGGGCGAACTTCACCTGGAAATCAAGGTGGACATCTTGAAACGCACTTACGGTGTCGATGCAGTCGTAGGCAAACCTCAGGTTGCCTATCGTGAGAGTATCACTAAGAAAATCTCGGACAGCTACACCCACAAGAAACAGTCCGGTGGCGCTGGTCAGTTTGCGAAAATTGATTACACGCTCGAACCACTTGAACCAGGCGAAGACTTTCAGTTTGAATCCAATGTTGTCGGAGGAAACGTGCCACGTGAATACTGGCCGGCTGTTGAAAAAGGCTTCAAATTCTCGAAAGACAAAGGCGTTCTTGCTGGCTACCCGTGCGTGGCATTTAAAGTCACTCTTCAGGACGGAGCATTTCACGCGGTTGACTCCTCAGCCGTAGCCTTTGAGACTGCCGCAAAAGCTGCTTATCGTCAGTCGCTTCCAAAAGCATCTCCGGAAATTCTTGAGCCTATCATGAAACTTGATGTTTTCTGCAACGAAGACAAAATGGGCGATGTAATTGGCGACTTGAACCGACGCCGTGGAATAATTAAAACCCAAGATCCATCGAGTACAGGCGTTCGAATTAAAGCCGATGCACCGTTGAGCGAAATGTTTGGCTACATCGGTGCACTGCGGACAATGACATCCGGTCGCGGACAGTTCTCCATGGAGTTTTCTCACTATGCAACCTGCCCTAAGAACGTAGCAGAGACTGTTATCAAAGAGGCAAAAGAACGCGAAGAAGCGAAAAGAAAGTAATTACCCGTTCATCAATCTAACAAAGGTCCTCTGTCTCAACCGAGCAGAGGACCTTTTTTTATTGATCAACACCAAACTCTGCACCCAGCATTTGAAATTCAACGCTCAATCTTTAATGTTCCCATGATCCATTCAATTATCACACATCCTGGCAGTTCTCACAAAGATGAATTCCTCGCCTGCGCGGTGCTACTGGCGGAGAATGAAATACCCATCATCCGGCGTGAACCAACCGCAGAAGACCTTGCAAATCCTGAAATCGCAGTCTTGGACGTCGGCGGCGAACACACACCCGAACGCCTCAACTTCGATCACCACCAACTACCCCGCAGCGAAACGTCTACCTGCGCACTATCACTGGTCCTTAAGTACTTCAATTTATATGAAGATGCCAAAGAGTTCTGCCCCTGGCTTGAGATTACTGAATGGATTGACTGTCGTGGGCCGGGAGAAACGGCACAATCACTAGGAATTGATCGTGACATACTTTTCCGTCTGAATTCACCGATCGACATTATCCTTCTTCGCAGGTTTGCCAGCAAGAACGAGCATAGGTCCGGCGAACCGATCTGGGAAATCATGCGTATGATCGGTCAGGATTTGATTGAATACATTCGAAGCTATCGCGAAAGAATCAATTTTCTGGAAGCTCACGCTAAGATTTGGGACTTTGAACTTTCCGGCAAACAGTTCAAGGGTCTGTTCCTGCCACGTACAGACCCACTTCCCGAAGACGCCGCTGCTGGAATTAGCAATCATGTAATCAAATTAGGCTTGGAAAAAGAAGTCCTTGTAGTGATTTATCCGGACAGTCGCGGCAGCGGATATGGCCTGCGACGATTTAAGGACGCCAAACAGTTTGACTTCAGGAATATAGAGCACGAGCACGACATACACTTCGCGCACGCCCAAGGATTCATTGCCAAAACATCCAGCACTGACCTAAAACGCTTGAGAGATCTGGTTCAGCAGGCATTTGTGGCATAAAACCAATCAGACATCGTTGACCAATTAGACCCGGGTTAAAATGGATGGCACATCCAGTCCTCGGCGCCTTCGATGCCAAGCGTTGTCCGCAAGCGCCAGGCAATCACAATAGCCGCTACAAACGCAACACACCGCTGGATTTTAGGCAACCATGTGGCACGGGCATTCTTATGGATCCTGAAAAACTGGCTTTGGGCCAACCAGAGCAAGGGCACAGTACCCAGGCTGAAACCGACGGTAAACTCGATACCCTTCCAGACAGAACCGGAAAACAGCGCCAGACCAAAGATAAGATACAGCGGACCACAGGGTAGCAGCGGACTTGCAAAACCAATCAATGCAGCAGCAACGGGCTTTGTGAATTTTACGAATCTCATGGTACAGCGACGATAGATTTGCCCCAGCCAATCAAGCTTAGGCAGCAATCGATCCAGCCGCAGCGCAACTCCCATGAAAAACAATACCAGCATCCAGGGGAGATAATTTAACCAGGAGCCTTCTACATAGTGAATAATCACACTACCAAAAGCACCCGCCAGACCACCAACCAGTGCATAGCTCAGCATTTTGGCTAAATGATAGCACGTAAGCACCAGCTGTGGGCTCGTCTCATCTCCATGTCTGGGTGTAAACGCACACGACAGCGGCCCGCACATAGCGACGCAGTGGACGCTGGTCACCAAACCGGCGATCATAGCGGTATAGCCATTGTATACGGTGTGATAATCGAACATCGCCCGAGTTAGTTAACTTGGTGTTTGAATCGCTCTATTCAAAAGCGACCACTTTATCACCGGTGTCCTTACCATTCGTAGTTTTAAGGGCAGCCTTTGCTTGTTTTTCCTTTTTCTTCAGACGCTTGCAGAATTCATCATATCCAAGAACCTCAAATCGTCCGTCAAGGTGCTCCACCAAAGCAGTCGACGATTCCACCCAATCCCCGGAATTCAGGTAGTGAATCTCGCCCATCATCTTATCCGCCGGAGTATGGATGTGACCACACATGATGCCCACACAGTTTTTGCGCTTTGCGAGCAATTCCACCTCCTGCTCAAAATTGCCAATGTAATTAACTGCACTCTTCACTTTAGCTTTGATCAGCTTGCTGATGGAGAAGTACTCCTTGCCCCTCCACGAACGGTACTTGTTGTAAACTCGATTAATCCCCATCAGCATCCGATAGCCAATGTCACCCATAACAGCAATCCACTTGGTTTTCTGGGTAATTGCATCAAACACGTCGCCGTGCACTACCAGGTAACGACCTTTTTCTGTTTCGTGGATAAACTCGTCTAAAATAGACAAACTACCCAATCGCATCGGGAGAAAGCGATCCAACATATCATCGTGGTTCCCCCGCAGATAGATAACCTCAGTACCGTTCTTTTCCACTCGTTTCAGTATGATTCTCAAAAACCGAGTATGCTCCTTCTTCCAAACACCATGACGTTTCAAACTCCACCCATCGATAATGTCTCCATTGAGTATGATACGCTCTGCAACCGAATGCTTGAGGAAGTGATTTACCCTCGAAGCCTTGCAGTCTTTGGTCCCGAGATGAACATCAGAGAGGATAATTGTTTTGAACTTGAGTGAAACTTTCTTCATCCTGTTATTTAATCTAAGATTCTCCAGAGTGATTGAACGTTTAATAAAGGGAAACGCAGCAGCATATGTTCTGTCGAGCCAAATCATCGCTTTTTACATAACGATGAAACATATTTTCCGTACTGCCGGACAATCTTTCATTTAACACCCAAAACAAATAATCTAAACAGTGACTTAAAATTTGCCTATGAAAAGCATGACAGGATACGGTCGGGGCACTGCTACCGATACTGAAACTCTTCTACAAATCGAAGTTGAGATGACTTCCCTCAATCGGAAAAATTTGGATGTACAGGTATCCTGCCCACGCGACTGGAACGGCCTCGATCAGCAGTGCAGGCAGTGGCTTAAGGATGCCGTCCAAAGGGGGCGTCTGAACATTCAATTGCGAGTTAAATCTACCGAAGGCGCCTCGTCAGGCCTGGGCTGGAGCCCGGAGAGCATGGATCAAACTCTGGAACAATTACGCAACTATGCAGAAAGTCGCGCATTTGACTTCCGGATAGATAGCCAACTGCTCTTTAGCCTGGCAAAAACACTTAAGGAAGACAAGTGCCTACCGGACTGGCATGCACTGCAGCAGACGATCCAATCGGCCTTTAACCAAGCCTTGACGGAACTCAACACGATGCGCACCAATGAAGGTAAAGCACTTGCCCGAGATTTTGAACAACGTGTCCACACGCTCAGTTTACTGCGCAAACAGATTGCAGAAAATGCAGAAAACGCCGTCCCTGATTATCAGAGAACGCTCCTGTCACGCCTGAAGCAATTGCAACTGGATCTGGATGTAAACGACGAACGGGTTCTGAAAGAACTTGCCCTCTTTGCCGACCGCTGTGACATCAGTGAAGAACTGACACGACTCGACAGCCATTTTGAACAATTTAAGCTGTTTGTCCAAAGCCATGGTTCGATCGGTCGCAAGATGGATTTCCTCTGCCAGGAAATAAACCGTGAATTGAACACTATCGGCAGCAAAGTTACCGCCATCGAAAACACACGTTTAGTCATTGAGGCAAAAAATGAACTTGAGCGCATTCGGGAGCAGGTACAAAACATTGAGTAGGAAATAAACTATGTCAGCAGAAATTACCACCAGCTTCGGAGCCTTCGAGCCCGTATTACAATTCTCGATCTATGCAGACAACAAAGTCGGTCGGCTAAACGAAATCATTCGTCTGCTTTCAGGCAGTGAAATAAATATAATGGCCCTATCGATCCTCGATACGACTGACAGCTCAATCATTCGAATCATCGTCGATTACCCGGAAATGGCCAAAAAGCTTCTGAAAGAAGATGCGTTTTCGTTTGTTATGAGTGAACTGGTCGCAGTGGAACTAAAAAGCACGACTGAAATCAAAAAAGTCACCAATGCACTGGTCCAGGCGGAGATCAACATCCACTACATCTACCCTTTTATCTTCAGACCCAACAACTACTCAGCACTTGCACTCAGTCTCGAAGACAACGAACTTGCTGCCGACACATTAACTCGGCACCAGCTCAAGCTTATCGGACAAAACGACATTAGCCGCTGAAAACCTACAGCTCTGCTTTAACGCCTTAACTATTGGCTCGTAGTAAAACCCCTACTGAAAGCAGAACTCCATAAGCCAGAACTACCATTGCTGAACCCTTAAGCAAACGAAAGAAATCCACGGCACTTTCCGCCGTTCTCAATCGACGTCCCAACAACAATCCATAAACAATCGGCAACAGTGCGAGTAGCACACAAAGGCCATAACCACGAAACCAAAAGCAAAGAACAACAGCGCCGGCCGTTAAAGCAGAAACCTGATACTGTATTTGCGCAAAACGTCGCCCCAGAAGTACTACCAGCGTGCGCTTTTGCGCCGCCCTATCTTCGTCTAGATCGCGATAGTTATTGACCACCAAAAGGTTGTTAACCAGCAGACCACTGCTCAAGGACAGCAGCAGAACGTCCAGTGATACCCTACCCGCCTGCACATAGTAGCTGCACCCCACAGCAACAAATCCGAAAAAGAAAACCACGAAAACATCGCCCAGACCATTGTAAGCCAGCGGATAGGGCCCACCGGTGTAAAGCCAGGCACAGGCTACACTTGCGACTCCAAAGATCAGCAGCCACCACCCTCCGAAGGGGATCAGCCCCAATCCAACGAAAAAACTGATTGCCAGCACCCGAACAGCCGCTTTTTTCATCGTACCAGGCTGGATCAATCCGATCGCAACCGCACGGCGCGGGCCCAGACGTTTTTCCGTGTCAGTCCCTTTGATACCATCAAGATAATCGTTGGCAAAGTTTGTGCCGATCTGCACCAACAGCGCGAAGATCAGACAGATAGTTGCCGGCAGCCAGCTGAAATAGCCGTTCACGTGCGCCAGACTGCTCGCCAGCAAAACTGGCACCACCGCAGCCGGCAGCGTCTTAGGTCGGGTCGCTTCGAGCCATATGTTCAGGGAAGGCATTTTCTGGATACACTTACTTTTGTTACACGAATTTTCAGTATTAGTCCTTCAGATTCTTTTATTTGGCAAGCACTCTGCCATGATTTCAGAAGCGCACATGCTCCGACCTTGATGCTCTGATACAAAAAGTTGGGAGCCAATGTTGCCGAGGCCTGGGGTAGGATGTACGGTAGGGTATGACTATTATATTGAACCGTACTGGCCCCGACAACACTGACAAAAGCCTTAAAAAACTGCTGTCATTGATGGACTGTAACGGTACCATCACCGCCACTCCCTCCGGCAGGCTGATCGGCATGAAAGCAAGTGGCATAGCCCTTACAGGCAGGCGCTACATTGCCGGGTAGGCTACCAATCAGCGAGTTTGTCCGGAGGAGTGAGGTGAACGGTACGGGTATCAACGAGACAACAAAAAGCAGATTAGGATAGTATGTAGTGAAGCGGGTTAAATCCACGAAGAGGTTTTGTTGGCCGCTAATTTGCACAAAGCATAGGCAACATTGAAAGGTGGTAGTCATAGTTTGATAGTTAAATTTTCAGGAACCCGCGAATCTGCACAGATTGTACAAGACCTGTGTGTGTTGATTCATTGTGTTTGTATTTATTCGTGCAGTTCCGCGGGTTGAAAGGGTGATTAAAGTTAAGATTGAGATACTGATTTTACGCTTTGGTAATTGTCTGTTGTTCTTTTATACGAAAAACAATTGGTAGAATTGTGATGTTTTTTCATTTTTTTTAAAAAAAGTGAAAAAAACAGGTTATACTCTAATTCTGACCTTCAGGTGTGACCTGATAACAGGCACGGATAAAAGCGGTTCTATGTAGATCTTAGATAACGCCAAACGGGCGATGGGGCGATCTATTCTTATTTAGCTTTTCCGAATCAACCGATTCACCTTTTTACGCTGATCCTCGCGGACAATATAACCAATGCAGTTGTCCGCACCACAGTTGCAGGGATGGTCGAGAAAGTGTTCCATATCGTAGCCGTAGTCGAAGACAAGTTCCTGGCCCTCAGCAATATCACGCCGGGCAACCAGCCAGATTTCACTGTCGATGTTGATCGCTTCGCAATTGCCGTCGCAGGAGTGGTTCATGTAACGGGCCGGATTGTCTTCAAAGCGTCCGTCCAGATCCCAGTTTTCATCGAGTTCAAAGATGTACACCATTCCTTCGTTGATTACACGGGCCTGCTCCTCCCACTCAAGGGCTCTGCGAGTAGATTCTTCTTTGGAAATGCGTTCACCGAGATACTGGATAATTTCAGTTCCTGCCTTAATGTCACAGACTGCAAACAAACCGGTTTGATGGATTGGGGAATAACCGATTCTAAAAAGTGTTTCACCGGACATTGAATGCACTCTCTTTCAACACTGAAGGATCAAGACTCCGATTTGAGCCCCCGACTCATCAGCGCTTGTAATGCTTGATACGGATCTTTTTTATGGTATAGCACTGCATAAATCTGGTTCAGGATCGGAGCGGACAAGTCTTTCTGATCGATCAGTTGCTGGATGCAACTGATTGCCCAGTAACCTTCGACCACTGTTTTCTGGCTGCTGATAATTGCCTCCGGTGTTTCACCCTGAGCAATTCGCTCACCAAAGGTGCGGTTGCGACTCCAGGCACCGGAGCAGGTGGCTACAAGATCTCCGAAACCGCTCAGACCATAGAAGGTTTCTCGCTGGCCTCCGAGGGCCTGTCCAAGTCGGACGAGTTCATTCAGGCTACGCGTGAGCAGAGCAGCTTTTGCATTGTCTCCCAGCTTCAGGCCATCGCACATACCTGAAGCGATTGCATACATGTTCTTTAGTATACCGCCCAGCTCCGTACCGCGCACATCCGTTGAGAGATAGACGCGCAAAGACAAATTGCTGAATGCTTCCTGATATAATTTAGCGGACTGAAAACTGGCGCTTACTGCAAACGTAGCAGCTGTGGGACTTCCTGCAGCGACCTCACCGGCAAAGGTTGGGCCGGACAATACTCCGCAAGCTATGTCGGGAAAGAATGCCTGCACGATTTCAGAAGGTGTTTGCAAGCTCTCACTATCCAGCCCCTTGCACATGACGACAAACAACTGAAGGCTTCGTGCATGCTCCTTCACATGACTTATCTGCTCACACAAATTGCGCAGGGCTTTGGAAGGGCATGCGAGAAAAACCGCATCGGCCTCCATCAGTACCGGCTTTATCTCACAACCAATCTGGATCGTATGCGGCAGTTGATACTCTGGCAGGTAGTCCTCATTTTTCCGTTTGGACGACAGTGCCAGCGCATGCTCCATACGTCGGGGAACCAGGGTCACAGAGTGTCCACAACGATCCAAGTGCAAAGCCATTGCTGTGCCCCAGGCACCCGCTCCAAAGATACAAAAGTTCATGATAGTGTGCAGTTGGTTGACGATATAATATTAACTGGGATAACGCTCGTTTCGGACGTCTTTGGCAAAACTGGAAAACGCCTGTTTGACCTCATCACCGAGCTGTGCGTATTTCTTTACAAACGAAGGTGTCTTGCCGATTGTCAGACCCAAAAGATCATTGGATACCAAAATCTGACCGTCGCAATGCGGCCCACTGCCAATACCGATCAGGGGGACATTCAGTTCCTTAGCAATCGCCCCGGCGACTGCATCTTCGACCATTTCGCAAAGCAGCGCAAAACAGCCGGTCTTTTCCAAACACAGCGCATCCTCTACAAGAATCACTTTTTCGGCTTCAGTGATACCAAACTTACGATAACCGCCGATCCGGTGAAATTGCTGCGGTAATAGACCAATATGCGCGAGAACTGGTATACCCGCCTGTATTAATCGCTCAATCGTAGGTGCCATCCTGGCATTGCACTCGATTTTGACCGCCTCGGCACCAGCTTCCTGCATCAACCGCACACAACCATTCAAAAGATCGGAGAAGTTGCCGTGGGCCAATGCAAAGGGAATGTCTGCGACCACAAGAGCACTGGGTTTCGCGCGCGCGACCGCGGCGGTATGGTGCAGCATCATGTCCAGTGTTACGGAAATCGTTGTTTCAAATCCCAGTTGCGTTGTACCTACCGAATCCCCGACCAGTATCAAGTCTACGTCGGCTTGATCGGCATAGTGGGCGACGACGGTATCGTACGCCGTGACTGCCACAATTGGACGTTCTTCCTTAAGTAACATTATTGTTTGTGTTGTTGTTTTCACAGTCTGGAAGCTTGATTTTATAATTGTATCCGTCGATATTAATCGATAAGTTACATTTTTACAATTGGTATGCATCCACACGTCAAAGTTATCCTTACCGGAACATTCATATTGGCATGCTTCCTGACGGGGTGTATGAATCAGGCAATCGTTGATTACGATAGTGATGTCACTGCAAAAATAGATACTTACGAATGCTTTGTAGTGGATACTTCGAAAATGGAGGGAAGCTACGAAGATCTAGTCTTTAGTCCGATTGCACAACGTCGCTTTAAACTCGCTATCCAAGCGTTACTTAAAGAACGCGGATACACGTACGACTGCCTGGAGGCAGATTTTGTTGTCCAATTTTACACTACGAAGCGAACGGTTAGCCGATTGGATTTCAATTATCCTGTTTATTCAGGGCGTTTTTATAACTACGGATTATTCGCCTATCCCGGTTATGTTCCTCCGCCTCACTTCGATCAGTATGATGAGGGCACCTTTGTGATCGACATTATCGATATAGAATCCACCGAGCTCGTCTGGCGCGGAATATATGTTGAACGTCTGGGTCGAAATCCGCACAAAGATAAAGAGGTCGGCCTTATCGTTCGCAAAATACTTGCACAGTTTCCACCCACTCGTTGACAAAACGAGAGCCAAAATTTTAGCGATTGGATATACCTGAGGCAACGCGCCCCACTCTCTTCGTTCGTTTAAGATCGAGGTGGTAAGGCACATCACTGAATTTTGTTTGCATTTTCGCGGTGGATATACTTTCTAACGTAGATTCATCATTGCATCATTATATGATGATGCGTTTCGCATGAGCAATTCTTCTATCAAACAGCGCCTGACAGACGGCAACCATCTTTTTTCGGTCGAGTTCTTCCCACCGAAATCGGAAGAAGCTGCCCAGCAACTTCTCGAAACAGCCGCGCAAATCCAACCATATAAACCAGATTTTGTCTCGATCACCTATGGTGCCGGCGGCAGCACACGTGATCGCACGTTAAGTTATGCTCGCAAGCTACAGGAAGATTACAACTACACAGTAATGCCGCACCTGACATGTGTTGGTCACTCACGTGAAGAATTGAAACAGATTATCAGTGATTTTAAAAACGCCGGCATCCGACAAATCATGGCGCTGCGGGGAGACCCGCCTCAAAACCAGAGCAACTTCAAACCACATCCCGACGGCCTCAGCTACGCAAACCAGCTGGTTGAACTTATTCAAGAAGAGTATCCGGAGTGTGAAACCAGTGTTGGCGGCTATCCTGAAAAGCATCCTGAGGCGCCATCACTGGAAGCAGATCTGATGAACTTGAAAAAGAAAGTGGATGCCGGAGCTGTCTTTATAACCACTCAATTGTTTTTCGATAACTCCGCATATTTCAGATTTGTCGAAATGTGTCGTGATATCGGCATACACATACCCATTTTACCAGGCATCATGGCGGCAACATCGCACAAGCAGGCGCTTCGCTTTTGCAAAATGTGCGAGACATCGATACCCGAAGAGCTCGAACAACAGCTAATTCGCGCTGGCGACAATAGTAGCGCTGCTAAAGCCGCCGGAGCCGATTGGTGCTACAAACAAGTAAGGGAATTGCTAAAAAAAGGCGCTCCGGGCATTCATTTCTACATTCTCAACCGCGCGGACATTTTCTTATCCATGATGAAGCAATTAAAGTCGGATGGCTTTTATCAGTAAGCCAAATCGTTTGTAAATTCAGCAACAAGCAATTTATTATACCTCTGCATTTATTAAGTAAACCGATGACTTCACCGGACAATATACAGCTGATTGGCAACGAACTTTGTATCCTTTGGAAGGACGGTAGCGAAAGCTACTTCACTTCAGAGTTTTTGCGCCTGCACTCACCCAGCGCTCAAAACATAGGTGAAAAAGACATTTTTGGGATTCAGTACGGCGGCACCGGCAATAAAGACTTCTCAGGAGTTACCATCCAAGGCTGGGACTTGCAGGGTAATTATGGCTTGCGCCCACTGTTCAGCGATGGGCACAGCAGCGGGATTTACAGTTGGGATTATCTCAAAAAGCTGGAAACACTTGCGACCAAACCGTAAAGGCTCCAGAACCGACGCAAACAGACTTTCCAAATATTAAGATTCAACATGTTCAAATGGTTCAGCAGTCTAACCTTACTGGCAGTCTTAACAGCTGCCGGCATCCTTGGAGTCGCTTTCTACTATTCGACTGCAAGCATTCATCAGTTACTCACTGAAAATCGACAACTGAGTAAAGCCATTCACAACCTCACTCAGGAGCGACAAATCGGCTACGCAGTTCTTGAGTCACAGAACCGCGATGCAGACGGCACCATCGTAAATACCGTTCGCTTTGTTCAGACAGCGCCCGAAAATCCTCGGCTCATCGTTTCAGAACAACAATTCACCGTAACGAGTGATGTTATCTATTTTGATGCCCTCATCGTTAAGTTTGCCGACGAATTTGTAAAAGATGGCAAAGAACGCGCACTCTTTCTCTGGCGCCGTATCTACGGCGAAAACACATCCCCCGCGGACGGCCAATTGATTGAACAACCCGGCGACTTTCCCAGACGTTACGAATCGATCACGCAATCGCTCAGGTTCAACCACAAACAGGTGTTCTGGGATGCCATCTGGGCGCTCGCAAATGATCCGAAAGAGCTGAGCGATTACGGACTAACCGCTGTTTTTGGAAATGCTCTCTACATTCGCCCGATTCCGGGCAAAGTATACTTGTTCAAAATAAGCCCAACCGGACAAATTTACCCGGAAATCACGAATGCCTACTAAAGACGTGCATGTGTTATTACACCAAATCTAAAAAAGTTTGCTAGTGTGAAGCACGCTAAGTTCGTTCAGTTAAACTGGAGGGAAATGCTCCGTCATTTCCGCCCCCTGGTCGCTGATAAAGTTGCCCCGAACCCACGTTTTACAAAACCTCTGGAGCAACCACAGAGCGTTGCCCTCCAGTTTGAACAGTGTTTTTTAAAGTTATCAACTTAGCTTTACACTAGAGTATCGGTTCGTTTATCCAAATCGACATTGTACCGAGCATAGCGACATTATCAATCAATGGGCGACAGCGGTTTCGATTAAATATTCGTGAACCTTACTAGAATTGATATCACGCCATCGCCTGTATCATAACATCGAACAATTCATTGTTTTTGATAAACGGCTTCAGTCGTTCTGAGCCGGGCCCGAGTGCAAAGAGATCGACGCACTCGGCAGTGTGTTCGTTGGATGTCCAGCCAACAGCTACCGTTTGCATTATAGAATCAGAGACTATCTTTGTCATGGTGCTGGACAAATATTCAACCGTTTCATCGTCGATTGCTGCCTGAAGAGCGTCTGCCTGAGCTTTTGTCAGCACAATACCAGTCGCTTCGATAAATCGTCCCCGATCGAATCGGCCACTGGCCCTGAATTCAGTTTCCAGCGCTTCAAAGCTCGCAGTTGCTTCATTGATACGATCAAGCGCCGGTCCGCTGTCGGCATACGCGTCCCCCAAGCCGTTCAATTGACAACCTCCCGTGCCATGATCGGTTGTAATGATCAACAAGGTATCCGGTTCTTGTCGCAGGTACTCCAGCGCAACCTGAATACAGCGATCAAACTCCAGTTGCTCATGCAGGATCGCTGCCGGATCATTGACATGACCCGCATGGTCTATTCTCCCCGCTTCAACCTGTAGAACAAAGCCGTGCTTTGATTTGCTTAGGCTGTTCAGAGCCGTTTTAAATAAGCTTGGTAGATCGGGCACCTCTGATAGACGGGCGTCATGCTTCCGATCAATTGCATAAGGTATGTGTGTTTCGGCAAAAAGT
The DNA here is from genome assembly GCA_963922575.1 of uncultured Opitutia bacterium. Taxonomy (GTDB): domain Bacteria; phylum Verrucomicrobiota; class Verrucomicrobiia; order Opitutales; family Coraliomargaritaceae; genus Lentimonas. Next base: position 2,853 of record CAWUII010000027.1, on the reverse strand, counting down.
CCCAACAGGCGCGGAGATTCTTTTTTTCGTTGAAGCTCTTTTATGTTCTGAACGTACGCATAGCCCTTTCGCTTGAATTCAGGAATCAAGTCAATTGCCACTGATCCAGATATGTCCGTGCGGGCCGGTCGTTGAAAGTGTCGCCGACCACCGCCGAGCAAAACGTCTACTTCATATTCCAGATATTGTTGTGCAATTGTATCTTCATGATCACGATCCGACACGTTGGCAACAAACCCGGCAGGCGTCGCATGGGTGATCCGGCAGGTTGAAACCAGTCCTGTGGCCTTACCGACCGCTTTAGCGTAGCTGTAAAGGGGACGTAGCGAACGCCCTGCCGCATCCATATTGATCACTCGATTAGCAACACTTTGCCCACAGCCCCAGGCACTGGAGGCAGCAGCGGAATCTGTCACCGGGGAACTTGCCGAAGCCGTGTCCTGCAATGCCCGGCGAATGTCGGGATGACGGTACAGGTCAATCCAGTTCGATCGCTTTTTCAAATGACGCTGGCTCCAGTGCTCCGCCAGACTGTAGGTACCGGCGCCCATTCCATCGGCAACCAGAAAGATAAGGTTTTTGGCCTTTTTTCCCTCAACTGAACTGCTGGCAGCCAGGGCATCTGCCCCTAGTGTTGCTGCCATTCCCGTTAAACCAGCTCCTTTGATGAACTGGCGGCGACTAAATGACTTTGCAGACTTCGACATGATTCAGATGCGTGTTTTACAACAAGCGAAAGCTGCGAAGTCAACACAGCGCACGCCTATTCTTAGTCTTTGTCAGAATCATGATACCAGTCTTCAACCTTCTGCTTTATGGCCTCTACCGAGTCCGCTTCACTAAATTCGAGCGATGCAGAATTGATGCAGTAACGTAACCCAGTCGGTTTGGGGCCATCCGAAAAAACATGGCCTTGATGCGCTCCGCAAACAGCACAATGCACTTCGACACGCGCCATGCCGTAGCTGGAATCACGCTTTTCGCCAAGTGTTCGTTCATCAAGTGGCCGCGCAAAACTGGGCCAGCCCGTGCCGGAGTTGAATTTGTCGGTACTGCTAAAAAGTGGGGTCTTACAACAAACACAGCTGTAAAGCCCTGTCGCTTTATTGTCGTGATACGGATTATCGAAGGGTCGCTCCGTGCCGTGCTCGCGCGTTACGCGATACTGCAAATCCGTTAGCTGCTCCAGCCACTCAGCTTTAGTGCGCGTCACCGGGAACACATCACCACTCAGGTCAACATGGGATGGCAAAGCACAGGCGCTTGCACACTCATTGATGTCATTTTCCGTTGATCCAATATTTGAAGTATCCTTTGCCATAGCATTTAAAAATAGTGTGCTAAAAGTGACTGAAAAGAGAATGAGTATAACCAAATAAGCAAGACGAGAGATAGAATTCATAATGCCGATAGGATGATTTAAAACGTGCAAATATTCCCGCAGGTGCAACTTTTTCTGGATATGAACTTGCCATCTGTGAAACGATTCCCTGTTTCGCTTCTCACCATGCAACACAACGCACTTAACTGGCTCGCTAAACTTCGTGTGAAAGCACACAAAACGGGTCAGTCGTAACTGCTTAAATTAAGAAAGTATACGAAGACGCGATTCGAGCCGGCCTCCGTTGTTGCAAGAGCAGATTCAACTGTTTCTTCGGGGCCGCTGGTCGGATTTCCGGAAAGGAACCAAATGAGACCGCTTGATCGTATACGACCTGAAAGCATTGGGACTTATCCTGCTTGCTGCAATTACCGTCGCAGGTGCTCAGCTTACGCTCACAGAATCGTAGTCAGTCGATAAAACTTCCTTTGAACGTTGAATTCTGCATTTCATATTCGACGTTCGAAGTTCAACGTTCGATGTTCGACGTTCGACGTTCGATATTCGACGTTCAAAAAAACGATGCTCACCTTTTCAAAACTTAGTAAACACTTTGGCCCGAAGACTCTCTTCACTGATATTTCTTTGCGTATTCTGCGTGGAGAAAGCATTGGCCTTGTCGGGCCCAACGGGGCGGGCAAGACGACGCTATTTTCAATTATTCTCGGTGAAATAGAAGCCGACAGCGGACAAGTCGAACTGGAACGCGGCACCATCCTCGGCTTTCTGCCGCAGGAAAGCGCACCTATCGGAGAGGAAACCACCGTTGAGTTAGCCACCTCTATATCACCTGAATTCGTACACATATATGACACGCTACGTAAATTCCCTGATCCGAATGCTCCCGAACACATCGACGCAATCGAGCAATTTGTCGACCTCGATGGCTACGCACTTGAGGCCAAAGCGAAACGCATCCTTGCAGGCCTCGCATTCCGTCCGGACGATTTTGACAAACCGGCAAACACCTTAAGTGGTGGCTGGATTATGCGGGCTCATCTGGCTCGGCTTCTAGTCATGGAGCCGGATCTGCTGATGCTGGATGAACCGACTAATCACCTGGATCTTGAAACACTCGACTGGTTTCAAAATCAATTGAAGAACTACTCCGGCTCGATCCTGACAATCTCGCACGATCGTGCATTCCTCAATTCCATCTGCGACGGCATTGTTGAGATCGCGCACGGGCAGCTGCATCGCTACCATGGTGACTACGAAACCTATCTGCGCCAGAAAGCAGAACGGGAAGCACAGCATCTCACTGCCTACAACAATCAGCAAAAAGAAATCGAGCAATTAAAGAGCTTCATCAACCGCTTCCGAGCAAAAGCCTCAAAGGCCTCGCAAGCGCAAGCACGCATAAAACAACTCGATAAGATGGAACTCATCTCCCCACCTGAAAGCGCGGCAGATACGATTTCATTCAGGTTCCCTCAACCACAGCGAAGCGGACAACGCGTGATGACTCTGGA
>CAWUII010000026.1:0-31011 GCA_963922575.1 uncultured Opitutia bacterium | reverse complement strand
GTGCTGCGCTACCTGAATGCGATCTGTACAAGTAATTATAGGCTTAGCTATAAACGGCGCATTGTTGGGTATACTTACTGCTGTTCAGAAGCTTACGTAATTTTTAGCAGATTTTGCTATTTACTGTAACACGTATTTCCAGTGACAGGCAGTAAAGCAACTGCGCGTCGCCTAAGATTTTTACCAATGTCCGATAAAAATATGGCTCAATAACAACAACTTATGAAATAGAGCTATTTTTTGGAAAGCTCGATTGCATAATTTGGATTAACCCGGTATAGCAGTTAAGAAAGTTTTGAAAATCGGACTTACAGGTGGTATTGGATGTGGAAAATCGACGGTTGTCGGGTTTTTTGCTGAGGCCGGATGGTCCACATTGCAGACAGATATGATTGTAAGGGATCTGTTGGATCGGGATGTGGCGGTCCAGTCAGCTATTCGGGAACGCTGGCAAGAAACGGTTTTTCGACCCGATGGCACTGTAGATCGCAAGGCGATCGCCAGTCGGGTTTTTGCAAATGCGGGAGAACTAAACTGGCTGGAATCACTGTTGCATCCCAAAGTGCGTACGGTTTGGGAAACCGCATTTAACGAATCTCCAGAATCTTGTTGGCTGGTTGAAATCCCATTATTATTCGAAAAAAAGCTTGAAACAAAATTTGATTCGATAATTTGTGTAGAGAGTAATCCCCAAACTGTTGAAAAACGTATATCTATAAAAGGGTACTCAACAACTGAAACAAGGCAGCGTCGCCAACGGCAATTATCTCTCGAAGAAAAGATTCGTCGATCTGATTATGTGATTTCTAATTCAGGAAGTCTTAATTTTCTAAAACTCCAAACACAGCGGTTAATCCAACAAATCAAGCAGTTTGCTTAACTGTCATACAATCAATTTTTACAAAAACTCTATTTATGAGCGTTGAAAGTGAAACCAAATCAACTGCACCGGAAGCGATTCCAAAGGCAAAAAAAGCAGCCGTTGCAAAAAAAACAAATGCTAAAAAAGCAGATTTAAAATCTTCCGACACCTCGGAGTCCACGGGCTTTGTGCCATCGGAAGTGCCCTCAGGTACCACTGAGTCAAAGGTTGTGTGGTCTTCGGACGATCCAGATAAAAGCCCTGCAAAGGAATCTAGCGGGAGCGACTCAGTGGGCGCAGTCGGCTCAACGGGGGATAAAAAAGACACCGTTGCAAAGGCAGAAAAACCCGTAGCTAATCGTAATCCCCGACGCGAACGTACCGATCGTCCTCCCGGGCGTGGCGGAAAGTTTAAGGGCAAGACAAATCCGAACTTGCAGCCTGGCAGAAAGGGCAAAAGCCGTTGGCAAAACAAAAAAAAGCGCACTCATGGAGAGGAGCTGCCAATAGAACTCGGGGAACTCACTGAGTTTGAATTACTACAGGATTTTGAAGGATTGGTTCAGCTTGCAGACGATCTTTCATCGCACGGCAGCGATGTACTGGAGTTTAATAAAATCTATGAAATGGCATTGCCCGAACTTCGCGAAGCGGCGCATGAAGCTAAAGTTAATATCCCTAGTGCGTCAAGCCGCGAGCAAATCGTCAACGCGCTGATTGCACAGGCAGCCAGTGAAAAACGTGCCATTTCTGTGGTAGGCGTGTTCGAAATGCTTGAAGAGAATTCAGGTGGGCTGCTGGTCTATCAGTGTGACAATTATCGGGTAAAGTCACTCAGCGCATATGTGCCACAATTATTTGTCGAGCGCTACGGATTGCAGCGTGGCCACATCATTGAAGCGCAGTTGCACCCACACCGCGAAAATGAGTCCTGCCCATTTTTGGTACGCATCCACAAAGTAATGGATCGTGATCCAGAGTCACTGGGTGAAATTGTGCCATTTACCGAAGGTGTGCCTTACTATCCACTCAAACGGATTTTGATGGAGTCCGATACGGAGTCTAACACCAACAATCTTTCGATGCGCGTGGTGGATTGCCTGACTCCGGTTGGCTTTGGGCAGCGCGGGTTGATTGTTGCTCCACCGCGAACTGGAAAAACGGTCTTGATGCAGGGGATGGCAACTTCAGTCAAAAAGAATTACCCGGACGCACATCTGATTATTCTACTAATTGATGAGCGTCCGGAAGAAGTGACTGACTTTCGCCGTCAGGTGGAAGCTGAAGTCATCAGTTCAACATTTGATGAAAGTGCGGAAAGCCATGTACACGCAGCGGAAATGGTCATCGAAAAAGCACGTCGTATGGTCGAAACAGGAAAAGATGTAGTGATCTTGCTCGATTCAATCACCCGCCTTGCGCGTGCCTACAACACAACCATGCCAAGCAGTGGTAAAATTCTTTCCGGCGGTGTTGAAGCCAATGCGCTGCAAAAGCCGAAGCGCTTCTTTGGCTCGGCGCGTAATATTGAAGACGGCGGCAGTTTGACGATTATTGCAACTGCGCTTGTGGAAACGGGTAGCAAGATGGACGAAGTTATCTTCGAAGAATTTAAAGGTACCGGAAACATGGAGCTACATTTGGATCGTGGCCTTTCTGATAAACGTATTTTTCCAGCTCTCAGTATGGACAAGAGCGGCACTCGTAAGGAAGAATTACTGTATCATCCGGACGAAATGCAGAAAATTTATTCATTGCGTCGAGCTATGAAAGGGGTACCTTCAGTAGATGCTATGGAAATGCTCATACAGCGCATTAAAAAGACCCAAACCAACGCTGAATTCCTTATGAGTGTTTCTCGTTAAATCCTTGTTTCAAACCAAGCCCAACTGCTGTGACCTCAACCGAAGAAATTGTCCTTCAATTACTTATTGATAAAGGTGTTGTCGACTCATCGGTTGTTAAATCCATTCGTGAAAGTGCTGAAGAGCAATCCGATGGCATGAGTCTGGACTCAGCTATACTGAAGCAACTGACTGAGGGAGGTTTCGTAACTGAAGAAAAAGTAGCAGAAGTACTTGCGGAAGAGTTTAACATGTCGGTTGCTCATCTCGACGAAGTGCGCGTCTCTTCAGAAGCATTGGAATCATTGTCTTTCGATCTGGCAAAACGCTACAAGGTATTTCCGCTTGAAGTAGACGATAACGAGATGGTCCTCGCAGTAGCGGATCCTCTGAATATGGGTGTGATCGACAACATAAGTCATGTTGTTAATCGCTCTGTTACCGTCCAGATCGCACCCCTGAAGGCGATTGAAAAAGCCATCGAACAAAACTATAGCAGCGACTATACGGACGAAGTCGATTCGCTGTTCTCAGATTTAGAAATCGAGGAAACGAGAAAAGCCAGCATTTCCAGTAATGAAAAGCAAGACAACTCACAGGAAGATGCACCTATTATCCGTTACGTACAGATGATGATTGCAGATGCCTTGAAACGTCGCGCATCCGACATACATATGGAACCGCTTGAGAAGCGATTTAGAGTGCGTTACCGGATTGACGGGGTACTCCACGAAGTTGAAAATCCGCCCAAACGCCTACAGGCGGCCATCATCTCACGTATCAAGCTGATGGCAGAAGTCAGCATCGCCGAAAAACGCATACCGCTGGATGGACGAATCAACATCGATGTAGGCCCAAAGACAATCGACCTCCGTGTTTCGACGTTACCAACAGTTTTTGGAGAGAGCATTGTGATGCGTATTCTGGATAAAGAAGGACTGAGTCTGGGCTTGCCGCAGCTAGGGTTTTTCAGTGATGACCAGGCAACGTTTGAAAAAATTATCACGATGCCGGATGGCGTTTTTCTGGTGACCGGTCCGACTGGATCCGGCAAGTCGACAACACTTTATTCGGCATTGCACACAATCAACGATCCGGATCGTAAAATCATCACAGTCGAAGATCCGGTCGAGTATGAATTAGCGGGAGTCAATCAGGTGCAGGTCAACCGCAGTGTTGGCATGACCTTTGCTGCCGCACTGCGCTCGATGTTGCGGCAGGCTCCAAACATTGTCATGGTCGGTGAAATTCGCGATATGGAAACGGCCGAGATTTCCATCAATGCAGCACTTACCGGTCATATGGTATTCAGTACGCTGCATACCAATGATGCACCCAGTGCCATCAGTCGTCTGGTTGATATTGGTGTCAAGCCCTTCCTGTTGGCTGCCGCTCTGCGAGCAGTGCTTGCGCAACGACTGGTAAGGCGAATTTGCAGTAAGTGCGCAAAGCTACACTCACCGGATGAAAAGCTCTTGAATTCACTTGGAATTCGCCTGGATCAAACAACAGATGCAAATTTTATGAAAGGTGAAGGTTGCCTGAATTGCAGTGCTTCCGGCTTTCGCGGGCGTGTGGGTATTTTTGAAATATTTTCAATGAATGAAGAGCTGCAGCAGATGATCTATGAAGACGTCAGTCTGGTCTCTCTGCGTGCCAAATCCAAAGAGATGGGTATGCGTACAATGCGCGAGGACGGTATTCGTAAAGTGATTGCCGGGGTTACAACAGCGCAGGAAGTACTTAATGTAACTGTTGCAGATTCAAACTAAATTTTAACAACCGAAAAACTATAAAAATACTAATGTTATGAGCTATGAAATGAATGATCTTCTGGAGCTAGTAGTCGAACAAGGCGCCTCCGACTTACACCTGCATGTCGATCAGGCACCCATGCTGCGCTTGCATGGTAAAATGGTTGCCGTCGATGGTGAGAAACTGACGTCAAAGGACACGGAAGATCTGATGAAGACGATCACGTCATTGAACAACCAGGAAGTTGTCAAAGTAAGTGGGGGCGCTGATTTTGGGTTTGCATATATGGACCATGCACGGTTTCGCGTGAGTGTTTTGCGATCGAAGGGAGCCTATGGAATGGTGCTGCGTCAGATTCCCAATGAGTTGTTTGCGCTGAGCGAAATTGGTTTTCCAGATATGTTGAAGGATTTGCTGGCTCGTCCGAGAGGTCTTATTCTGGTTACCGGTCCAACCGGTTCGGGTAAATCAACAACTCTCGCCTCAATGCTGGATTGGATTAATAGTAATATGGCAGGCCATATTATCACCATTGAGGATCCCATTGAATACTACCACGATCATAAGAAATGTGTCGTCACACAACGAGAAGTTGGAACCGACGTCACTACCTTCGAAGGTGCGATTCGCGGCGCGATGCGTCAAGATCCGGACGTTATCTTAGTCGGTGAGATGCGTGACCTGGAAACGATTTCTGCGGCATTGACTGCTGCGGAGACCGGCCACCTGGTGCTTGCCACATTGCACACTACGGGAGCTGCGCGTACGATAGACCGGATTGTGGATGTCTTTCCTGCAGAAACCAAAGATCATATTCGCACGCAGCTGGCGACATCAGTCATTGCAGTGATCTCACAGACTTTGTGTGAAAAGAAGGGGGGCGGTCGCGTTGCAGCATTTGAGATTATGATCACGACGACATCCATTGCTCAATTGATTCGTGAAAACAAAACATTTCGCATTAACTCTGATATTCAGACGGGGGCCAACAAGGGAATGATCAGCTTGGACATGCATTTACTCAGTCTGTACAACAATAATTTGATTAGTGCGGACGAAGCATTGGTAAAATCTCAACTACCTGAAGTAATGCGCGAAAAACTGCTTCAAAACGGTGCCACTTTCGCAGACTCTTAGGCACTCCCTCAGCTTTGTTCAGCAATGTTTGAAGATCATAACGATACCATATATGAGATTATCAAGTCTTCCGATCTGATGGCTCGGCAAGAATTGGAAGAGATGGTGGTGTCGTTGTCCGAGACCGGCAAGTCGCTCGCGGATGCACTCATTGATACCGGGATTGTTGAGCGCACATCCTTACTCGCGATAATTGCCGATTATCTGGGTTACACCTACCAAGAGAATCTACCGGATTCCACACCCGATAGCGTTGCTAAAATCATCTCATCTGAAACAGCAATTACCTATGCTGTTGTTCCCTTTGAGGTAAGCGAAACACAAATATCTTTGTTCGCCAAAGATCCATTCAATGCGAGTGTGATTGATGTTCTTACATTTTCCCTAAACAAGGATGTAAAAATTATTGTTTGTGACCCGGATCAGGTGGATAAATTACTTACCTCGGCATATGGGGAGGAAAAATCATCTATCGACGACATTCTGGGCGATCTGGTTAATGATTTTTCCGAAGGAAGCGAACTCCTTGATGGCATTGGCGAAATATCAAATTCTGATCTGGCGGACCTGGCCAAGCAGACCCCAATCATCCGATTTGTCAATCTAGTCCTGCAACAGGCAATCAATGATAAAGCGTCCGATATTCACTTCGAACCTTTTGAGGATCAGTTTCGCATTCGCTATCGTATCGATGGTGCGCTTTATGAAATGGCGCCACCTCCGAAAAGTCTGGCCATACCAGTTACCTCAAGGATCAAAGTGCTCGCTAATCTGAATATTTCAGAAACAAGGGTTCCTCAGGATGGACGTATCAAAATGACCATTTCCGGACGGCCCGTTGATTTGCGTGTCTCGACATTACCAACGCGGTTTGGCGAGAGTGTTGTGCTCCGTGTACTAGATAAATCAATCGTTAACCTAGACCTCGAATCACTGGGGTTACCCGAGGAGATTCTCCATAAAATCCGTGATCTGGTAGAGCTTCCGAATGGGATTTTTATTGTTACCGGACCAACTGGTTCGGGAAAAACGACAACACTATACAGTGCTCTGCGTGAAGTAAATGCAGTGGATACAAAAATTCTGACTGCTGAAGATCCGGTTGAATACGAGATTGAGGGCATCATGCAAGTGGCGATTAACCACCAGGTCGGGCTTAACTTTGCTCGTGTCCTTCGGGCATTCCTGCGTCAGGATCCGGATAAAATAATGGTTGGTGAGATCCGCGATCTTGAAACGGCACAGATCGCCGTTCAGGCTTCGCTTACCGGTCACGTTGTATTAAGCACACTACACACCAATGACGCGCCCGGAGCCGTTACTCGGCTTATTGATATGGGATTGGAACCGTTTCTAATTTCCGCTTCAATCGAGGCAATCCTCGCACAACGTCTGGTTCGTCGCATCTGCAAATCCTGCCGAACGGCTTATGAGCCTGAACAGGAACTAGTCGAGCTCCTGGGCGTGGATCCTCTTGAAATCGCAGACAAAGATTTCTTTTACGGAGAGGGATGTAATCTTTGTAGTGATACGGGTTATCGTGGACGTATCGGACTTTTTGAGATGATGGTCGTTTCCGATGCAATCCGCGACTTGATTAGTAACCGTGCTCCGACGCTGGTAATTAAGCAGAAGGCCATTGAGCAGGGTATGAAAGGCTTGCGCAGTTCAGGTCTTCGAGCAATTTTTGATGGTAATTCAACGATTGAAGAAGTCTTGAAATATACTTGATTTCACATGGGTTAACGCAATTTATCCAGTTACGACTTAAAAGCATAAAAGTCACTATTTCACACAAAAACGAATATGCCAAAATTCAAATATACGGCAATTGATCAAAAAGGTAAACAGAAGGTAGGCAGTGTAGACGCAGCCAGTCAGGATGAAGCGCGTACAAAGGTCAGCTCAATGGGGCTAATGCCGGTGAATGTTCAAAAGAGCAATGACACCAAACCTGCAAAAACGAAAAAAACAGTCAGCTCAAAAAACAAGTCGATTGGATTTTCGATTGGCAGAGTGATTAATTCCGGCGAATTAGCTACCTTCACACGCCAACTGGCGACCTTGCTTCAGGCAAATTTGCCACTACTCAGATCACTGGAAGTGATGATCCGTCAGGAGCGCAATGTGCGTTTCAAGGCCTGTCTGGAGCAAGTTTCAGAGCAGGTCCGATCCGGTAGTAAATTTTCGGATGGACTGAAGCAGCATCCCAAGGTGTTCGATCGTCTGTATGTTAATATGATTAGCGCTGGTGAAGCGGGCGGTGTGCTTGATCTGGTTCTGTTGCGCCTGGCAGGCTTCATGGAAAAGGCTCAGCGCACTAAAAAGAAGGTAAAATCAGCAATGACTTATCCGGCGGTGGTGGTCTCTGTCGCTGTGCTGATTGTTTTTTTACTCATGGTCATTGTCGTACCTAAGTTTCAGTCTATATTTGACGATATGCTCGACGGCGCTCCGCTACCGACTCCTACACGTCTGGTAGTGGGTACCAGCACGTTTCTTGGGGAGCATTTTTTACTCACAGTTGGATTGGTCGTCGGGCTTTTCTTTGGTATTAAAATTTTACTGGGTACAAGCATGGGTTCGAAAGTGTTTAACTGGTTTTCAATTCACCTGCCGAAAGTCGGAATCATGGTGCGCAAGGTAAACATAGCTAGGATTACCCGTACATTTGGCACACTCCTCTCCAGTGGGGTTCCGATTTTGCAGGCATTGACGATTACCAAGGATATTACCGGCAATGTTTTTTATGCAGATGCGATCAGTCGCATACACGACTGTGTGCGTGATGGTGAATCGCTTTCTACTCAAATGAGCCGCGAAAGCGTTTTTCCGGATATGGTTACCAGTATGGTCGATGTTGGTGAAGAAACCGGTGAACTTTCGGATATGCTGACACGCATTGCCGATAACTATGACGAAGATGTCGATAATGCCGTCGCAGGAATTACTTCGATCATTGAACCGGTGATGATTGTTTTTCTAGCTTTTGTGGTTGGTTTTATTGTCATCGCTCTATTCCTACCCATTGTTGAAATTATTAAACAACTGTCCGGAGGCTAAAGAGGAATGAAGTGTGAGGAGTGAATTGCTGAGCAATAGCAGTGCCTTTTTTACTTTTAGTTTGTCGTTGCCATTTCAAAGACCAAACACATCCATTAGCACGTTATGACTGACAATTCGACGACTCAGGATAATTCGCACGATCTCTATGCAGTTCGGCTGCAAAAGCTGGATAATTTACGCAAGGAAGGTCGTGATCCCTTTCAGGCTAATTGTGAGCAGACGCATACATCGACCGAAGCAATCGGCGCTTATTTGACAGACGTGGCGGACGATTTGCAGCCTCATGTTGCAGTTGCCGGGCGCATTGTCGTCTTTCGTCTCATGGGCAAGGCGAGCTTTATCAAGCTGCTGGATGGCAACGGTGTGATTCAGTGCTACGTGACACGAGACAACTTGCCTGAAGGCGAATATAATACCTATTTCAAAAAGCTGGATGTGGGCGATATTATAGGCGTCGAAGGACGCCTTTTTAAAACAAAAACCGGTGAAATCACCGTGCGAGCGGAAAAGTACACGCTGGTATCTAAGTCTTTGCGCCCGTTGCCTGAGAAGTGGGCCGGATTAACCGACGACGATAAGATTTACCGACAGCGCTATCTGGATTTGATCGTGAATCAACCCTCCAGACAGCGATTCCGTCAGCGGGCCCGTATCATCCAGGAGATGCGTCGCTACCTGTGGGAACGCAATTTCACAGAAGTTGAAACACCCGTATTACAGAATATTGCCGGTGGAGCGGCGGCACGGCCCTTCGTCACAGAGTTTAACGCGCTGGACTGCACTTTCTATTTGCGGATCGCATTGGAACTTTATCTAAAGCGTATGTTGGTCGCCGGTGAAGATCGCGTTTTTGAGATTGGTCGCGTGTTCCGCAACGAAGGCTTGTCGCGCCGCCATAATCCGGAGTTTACCATGCTGGAACTGTATCAGGCATATACTGATTTTCGCGGAATGATGGAGCTTATCCAAGGGCTTATACAGCATCTTGCAGAGTCGGTTATTGGATCATTGGAAATTGCCCGACCCGATGGAGTGACGATTCATCTGGGCGGTACTTGGCGCGAAGCAAAGTACAAAGACCTCATTCTTGAAGCAACCGGTGATGCCGGCTGGTTTGATCTAGACCGTTCGCAAAAGCTGGAGAAAGCCCGCGCTCTGGGAATTGAAGTCGACCGACAGTCGGAAGACTATGAAATCACCAACAACGTATTTGAGAAGCTCATAGAGCCGACTTTGATTCAGCCGACTTTTGTGACGCATATTCCGCGGGAGCTGTGTCCGCTTGCAAAGATCACTCAGGATGATGAGAGTACGATCGATGTCTTCGAGCTTTGCATCAATGGGCAGGAAATAGCACCAGCGTACTCGGAACAGAATGATCCGATCATCCAGCGCAAGATGTTTGAGGATCAGGTTGGCGAAGAAATACAGAATATGGATGCGGACTTTCTAACCGCTCTGGAGTATGGAATGCCGCCCGCCGGTGGTCTGGGTCTGGGTATTGACCGTCTGGTTATTCTACTTACAGGAGCGGAAAGTATTCGTGACACAATCCTGTTCCCAAGTCTGAAGCCACGTTGAACATCAAACTGGTGGTCGAAGGGGGACTTGAACCCCCACGCCTCGCGGCACATGTCCCTTAAACATGCGTGTCTGCCAATTCCACCATTCGACCAAACTAAACTAGGAGATTTTGCCAGCTATGAAATGGATGGTTAGGTTGAATATTCTGCAGAGCAACAAAAATGTTAAAAATAAATTGGATTAAAAAGCTATTTTGAGAGCTTGAATATTTATTCGCTGTCTCTTAGATAGGAATATTTAGTTTTTAAATCCAAGAGTAAAAACTCTCAAAATCCAATTTATACTAAATTATGACAGAATCTGAAAATCAGGCAGATGCCGTTCAAGAATCTTCAGGGCAGAAGCTTGATCTGAGCGAGCTGAGTAAATTGGACCTTGGCCCCTCTTGGACGGATAATAGTTCCCGTAAAAAATCCTCCAAGGAATTCGCAAGGCAAAACTCACCCCGCGGTCGTTCTTCAACAGATAGTAGACGTGATCGACGAGGTTCCTTAGCTAAGGGTCATTCAAGAAGTGGTGAAAGAGACAGCAGAGGCTTTGACGAGCGTAAACATAGCAACAAGGACGACCGTCGTAATTGGAATCAATCGTCGCACGATAACTTCCAACCTACGGTAAAAATAGATATCTATCCAGATGATGAAGCGTTTGGTGCATTGGTCAAGCGGCTGCGAGCCACGGTGCGTACTTACCAGCTTTTTGAAATAGCACATCTTATTTTGGAAAAGCCGGAGCGCTATGTTTTGGTGGTTCAAAACAAGGCGAAGAAAGACGGAAAGCCAGAGCCACTTTACTTCTCGGTTCAGGACCATCTAGCTTTCGAAACAGAAGATGCTGCGATTAATCATGTTTTGAAGTACCATCTGGAATCGTACTTTGATATCGAAGAGATCGAGCTAGAGCCTCCCAAGGGCAACTTCCAGATGGTGAACCGATGCACGATAACGGGGGAATTGCTAGGACCACCTAATTATCATCGCTATCAGGAATTTCTGCAACGTCACTACGCTGCGCGGATAAATACAATGTCGTTTGATAACTTCGTCTCCAAGGTTGAGTCTGTAAAGGAACAGGAGTCAATTGATGCATGGGTCGAAGCCATGAAAAAAGGGTTCAAGTACCTATTGAAAAATCCTGGGGAAAACGATCCGGAATCTTTTGAATCTTTGGAAGCAGTACGCTTCTTTCTACTAAAAAATCGTAAAGATGGGGTCGTTGGCTCAGGCGAAATCGTCCGTTTTCCGGGCCGCAGTATTGAGCGGTTACCTAAAGGTGCAATTCGTCGTTCGATCGAAACGTATATTGAGAATCAACTTCAGTTTCCACTGGATACAGCAAATAATATTCGGGGTCGGCTAAGGCGTCACAATTTTACGGTTTATAAAAAAGGCACTAAAGGCATTTCTTACGTTTGTGCAGTGAAACGAAAATTCCGGGACAGTAAAACAGTCTTTGCGGCTTCAATTCAGGAATTAATCGAATTTATTGAAAAGAATCCAAATGTCCCTGCATCCCGTTTATCGGAGATGTATCTAAAGATTGCTATAGAGAAGCCAGAACCTGAAAAACTGGAAATACGCGACCCTGAAGTCACTGAAGAACAGCCGGATGTTCAAGATGAAACCTCTACAGTTAGCCATGAGAACGGAATGGATCAGGCTGCTGAGGAATCAGAAGTACCCACTGAGGCCATCGCAACTTCCAAGGTTCAAGATGAACCAAAGACGGAACTGAAAGAAGAGGAATTGCGAAAGCTCAATCAACTGATGATCGATTTACGCTGGTTGATTTCCGAAGGCTATGTCACCGAGTATGGCGATGGGCGTCTTTTTGCATCGCAGCAACTGCCGGATCCAAAACCAAAGAAAACCAAAGTACTCGATAGTCAGGAGACAGAAGAAGCTGCGCCCGCAGAAGCCCCTGTTGGCGAAAATACGGAAGCAGCACTTTTGCCAGATCAAGATTCTCCGGAAGCAGCCGAAAATCTGGACTGAGAGGCAGATAAGACCAAATTCAAAAAGGTTTGAACATAAGAACTGTTGTAGCCGTGTGTTTCTTGCCTGCTGTTATCGCCTTAAGGGTGGGTCGGCAGCGTCTCAGCCATGAGCCTTTTGCAATGATATGCCGAGCCAGCAAACGCCTCGACAGGGCGAGGCGACTACAAAGTACTAGAAAAAGTTACATGGTGGTATATAGCTAAGTATGTAATTATCTGGACACATGATTCTTATCCAAAATGGTAGCGCAGGCGCGTCCCTGCGCAGCACGAACGTTTGAATGCTCAGGCTTACGCGACGCGGGTGCGCACCGGGGACTGTGCTGCGCTACCTGAATTCGATCTGTACAAGTAATTATAGGCTTAGCTATAAGACGGTTTCCGAAAAGGTCGTTCCAAACTAAATGCGGCAGTTGAATCGAGACATAAGTTGGCAGAACACTACTCACTCCTTTTTCAAGGTTTATGTGTTGGAATTAGCACTCTCTTGCTCAGTAATTGCGCGACAGTATAATTCGCGACTGATCCAGGCATCTGTTGCAGCATAGCGTATCTGCTTATCACTGAGTTCCTTGAGCTCCCAGTTAGAAACCTGTGCGGCCTTGCTGATACGCCCCTGTAATAGCAAGCCTGCAAGTGCACGTAGCCCACGATTTTCGTAGCCGAGCTTTCGGGTAATCTCAGTGACTTCAAAGAATCCAGCAGGTTCAAATGGTTCCGCTGCTTTCAGTTCTTTGACATCGTCTTTGATCGCAATGCCGGTTTTCAGGATGTCTGCCGACTCTATGATCGGCAGCAGCGGGGCAAATGTCTTTGTTTTGCAGATGCGAAAGAGATAAACACAGTCGATGTCACCGATTTGTATCAGTGCAGGCGGGTAATAATCGCCTTTCTTGAAGGTGGGCCGTGTTTCGACATCAAAACCCAATACACTTTTACCCTTCAAATGTTCGACCGTGCGCTCCATTTCTTCAATGGTATTTAACACTTCAATACGGCCTTCCCAGTGAATAAGTGGCAGCGCGTTTAACTCGTCTTTGGATATGCGTAGCACTTTTGATTCTGAAGATTCGTCAGGCATTAGAAAGCGTTGGAAGTTAGGAGTTGGATGTTGAGCCCTGCTTAACATCTTTTAGCGCTGATTTTGGCAGGCGAACAACATTGCGAACTGCATTTTTAGTGACGATGTTGCCACCGCTACTACGTCCACGCACGGTAAGTTCACGGAAAAAGACTTCTTCCTCGGTTTTTCGCAAGCGTTGTGCTGGCTTCATGTTAACTTTCACCGAATCTGCTTCACCCGTTTCGGTGAGATAGTTGGAGATGAAGAGTATGCGCGAACCGGGAGTTCCTTTGGTAAGATCGTATTCCTTATCGCGAGTGATTCCACCGATAGTGAAGTGCTTTGCCATGGTAGGTCCTGTTTTACCGTCGCGATAGACCATACAAAATGTTCGTTCGTTGGGTTCGTTGCGATTGAAGACATCGATGTAGAGGATATTTTTACCGAAGAATGCTTTTTCGCTGACCTTGGATACGATGAGTTTTCCTTCCTGATTGATCGAAATGATGTCGCTGAGTGTCGAACATTTGCAGACGGCTTCATCCTTCTTCATCCCAATGCCGGCAAAGCCTTCCTTGCGATCAACATAGAGCGTCTCGTTGGCGATGACCACTTCGTGAGCGACCACTTTGTCAAAGGAAGTGAGTTCTGTTCTGCGCTCGCGACCTTTGCCATATTTTTTTTGAATCTCTTCGAACCAGCGAATCGTATATCGGGTCAGTTGTTGCAGGTTTTTTTTCGTCGTTTCAATGTTAGCTTCCAGATCCCTGATCAGTTCATCTGCGCGATTGGAGTCATACTTCGAAATGCGCTTAATTTTAATTTCCAGCAGGCGCAGAATGTCGTCGCGTGTGACTTCACGAATTAATCTGTCTTTGAAAGGTTCGAGGCCAATGTCGACTGTCTGGATGACGGCTTCCCAAGTCTCCTCGTTTTCTATACGACGGTAAATGCGCTCTTCGATAAAGATTCTTTCAAGTGACGAGAAATGCCATTTTTCTTCCAGTTCCCGGAGTTCGATTTCAAGCTCAAGTTTCAACATCTCACGGGTTTTCTCCGTTGCCAGATAGAGCAGATCCTGAGCGGAATAAAAATGTGGTTTGTCATTCTCGATCACACAGATATTCGTCGAAATCGAAATCTCGCAGTCAGTAAATGCATAAAGCCCCTGCTCTGCGGTTTCAGCATCAATCCCCGAAGGCAGGTAAATAAGAATCTCAACTTTGTTCGCAGTGTTATCTTCGACGCGCTGAATTTTGATTTTGCTTTTGTCGTTTGCTAACAAAATTGAATCAATTATTGACGTCGTGGTTTTTCCAAAAGGGAGTTCGGTGATTGCCAGCAGGTTTTTTTTACGTGTTTCAATGCGTGCCCGACATTTTACGCGACCACCGCGTTTGCCATTGTTGTACTCGGAGACGTCGGCGATCCCTCCGGTCGGGAAGTCAGGCACGAGATCAGGTGTCTGTTTGTGCAGCAGGGCGATACAGCCCTCGATCAGCTCGTTGAAATTGTGCGGCAGGATTTTGCAGGAGAGTCCGACGGCAATGCCTTCTGCGCCCTGTGCAAGCAGGAGTGGGAATTTGACTGGGAGGGTTTCAGGTTCTTTGTTGCGGCCATCGTAGGAGGCCAGCCAGTTGGTCGTTTTGGGGTTGAATACGACATCCAGTGCAAACTTTGACAATCGTGCTTCGATGTAGCGGGGCGCCGCTGCAGAATCACCCGTGAGCGTGTTACCCCAGTTTCCCTGAGTGTCGATCAATAGTTCTTTTTGTCCCAGCTGTACGAGGGCGTCGCCGATGGAGGCATCGCCATGTGGATGGTACTTCATCGTATTGCCGATAACATTTGCGACTTTATTATAGCGGCCATCCTCAAGTTCACGTATGGAGTGCAAGAGGCGCCGTTGTACTGGCTTAAGTCCATCGTGTGCATGTGGAACCGCACGTTCCAGAATTACGTAGCTGGCGTAGTCCAGAAACCAGTCGCTAAACATGTTATTTACATGACCTGAGTGCGTTTGCAAAGCAAAGGGATCATCGCTATCGCTGGAGCTGTTTTTTTCTGTGGAGACGACGCGATCACTTGAGTCATCAGGAGTATCCAGTTTAAACTCAAGATTGTCTTCGTCAGAGTTGTTTCTGTTGCGAGGCATAGATGGAAATATGGATTTATGTTTAAATCAAAGAGATATCTGCGAATGGCAAGGCTCTATTGAGGGTAACTGTGTGGGACCCATCAACCCATGATTTGTGGTTAAAGTTAAGTTTGTTTTGTCTTGAGTTCAACAGAGAGCAGACCTTGGTCGAACGCCCTGTTCAGCTCGTTAATTTCGTCGATGTCATAAAGCGTTTCGAGTGATTTCACACGAAGTCCCAGTAGCATTGATTTTTTCATAGATTCTTCAAGGGTTGTCTCAGTGCTCCAGGGGATATTTTGAAATAACTCGACGTGAAACTCATGGATGCCAACAAGGTAATAGCCACCGTCTTCACTGGGTCCAAAGACAACGTCGTGATCACGTTGCAGAGCAACCGAAGCTTGCTTCAGGTGCTTATAATTAAGACTGGGGCAGTCGCCGCCGATGCATATCACTGATTTAGCACCTCGAGCGAAGGCCTCCGAAACAGCATGCTCCAGACGCAAGCCGAGACCACCTTCGCATTGTGGGTAGAAGTCATAGCCATTGCCAAGCCAATCGTGCATTTCTTCAAGCGCATCCGCAGGAGCATAGTGAATTTCAACAGGATCGTTCGGAGAAAGTTCGCCGAGTTGTCGTTCTACTAGCGAGCGATAAACTTTCAGCGCGGATTCAAGGCCAATATTCTTGGCAAGCCGTGTCTTTACACGACCGATTCGGGGGGCTTTAAGAAAGACCAGAACGGTCGATGGCATACGGTCTCTGGCTGAGGAGGGCATGAAGGTTTACTGGAGAAGCGTAGATTTGTTGGAAAATAGCCTTGCCTGAATGTTTATTTGAGATACTTCGGTTTAGCTATGAAGATTTGTTGTATAGGTGCCGGATATGTAGGTGGACCCACGATGGCTATGATTGCGCACAAGTGCAAAGACTACACTGTGACGGTTGTCGACATTAATCAGAGCCGTATTGATGCGTGGAATTCGGAAACTCTTCCTATTTTTGAACCCGGGCTGGAGGCCATCGTCAAAGAGTGTCGCGGCAAAAATCTGTTTTTTTCAACAGATATTGATGCAACCATACGCGAGTCCGAAATAATTTTCATGAGTGTAAATACACCGACTAAAACCTATGGCATCGGTGCGGGTCGGGCGGCAGACCTTCGCTTCATTGAGAAATGCGCACGTAAAATCGCCGAGGTTGCGGAGAGTGACAAGATCGTCGTTGAAAAGTCGACACTGCCGGTACGTACGGCAGAATCGATCAAACGGATTCTGGATGCAAATTCCAATGGTCGCAATTTTCAGATACTTTCAAATCCTGAATTCTTGGCAGAAGGTACGGCAATGGCAGATCTTGAAAATCCGGATCGCGTGCTAATCGGAGGTGATCAGACTCCGGAGGGGCAGGCTGCAATTCAGAAACTGGTGGATCTCTATGCACACTGGGTGCCTACGGAGAAAATTTTGACGACAAATGTCTGGTCTTCCGAACTTTCCAAACTCACGGCCAATGCTTTTCTTGCACAGCGCATTTCATCGATTAATTCAATTTCAGCACTCTGTGAAGCCACGGAAGCGGATGTTGGAGAAGTTTCTAATGCAATTGGTATGGACAGCCGGATCGGGTCGAAATTTCTGCGCGCATCGGTTGGATTCGGCGGCTCTTGTTTTCAGAAAGACATTCTCAACCTAGTGTACCTGTGCGAGCATTTTGGATTACCAGAGGTCGCTGCTTACTGGAATAGTGTAATCGAGATGAATGATTACCAGAAACGTCGCTTTGTGCGGGGTATTACTTCAAAAATGTTCAATACAGTGTCAGACAAGCGCATTGCAATACTCGGCTTCGCGTTTAAAAAAGATACCAATGATACCCGTGAATCCGCCGCCATTTACGTGTGCAAAGACCTTTTGGAAGAACAAGCGGAGCTTAGCATCTATGATCCTGAGGTGTCTGAGTCTCAGATTCGTCGCGATTTGCAAATTTCAGAAGAGGATACGTCGGTTACAATATGTCCAGACGCATATGTTGCGACAAAAGATGCCCACGCCGTTGTTATTTTGACTGAGTGGGACGAATTCAAAGAGCTGGATTTCCAAAAGATTTATGCTCAGATGCAACTACCGGCATTTCTTTTTGATGGCCGGAACCTGCTCGATCTGGCCGCACTTCGCAATATTGGCTACCAGGCCTATGGAATTGGCTGTGGATAAATGTTTTGATCGAAACGTCGACAGTCTGCACGTTTCGCTCCACAAACTTACTAAACGTTGATAATCAACACCCACTACTATGATCATCAAACCACGCATTCGAGGATTCGTATGCATCACCGCCCATCCAAAGGGTTGTGAGGCAAAAATTCGTGAAGAAATCAAAGTTGCTCAATCTGATAAAAAGACAGACGGGCCCCAAAAAGTACTCGTGATCGGATCGTCCACAGGATACGGACTTTCTTCGCGAATCACCGCAGCATTTCGCTACAATGCCGCGACCCTGGGTATCTTTTTCGAGCGACCCTCCGCAAAGGGCAAGCCTGCCAGTGCCGGGTGGTATAACTCAGTTGCATTTGAAAAAGCTGCTCATGACGCCGGACTGTATGCCAAAAGCATAAACGGCGATGCCTTTTCAACAGAAATAAAAGAACAGACGATTGCCCGGATCAAAGCTGACTTGGGGCAGGTGGATCTGGTCGTTTACAGCCTGGCATCGCCGCGGCGCACCGATCCAGCTTCCGGTGAAACTTACAAATCGGTCCTGAAGCCCATCGGCGATCAATCCTTTAAAAACCAAACACTCGATACGGACCGCAATGAAGTTAAAAACGTCGAAATCGAGCCGGCAATCGACGACGAGATTCAGCACACCGTAAAAGTAATGGGAGGTGAAGACTGGGAGCTTTGGATGAAAGCACTGAGTGACGCCGATGTTCTGGCTCCGGGTGCGAAGAGTGTCGCGTATTCCTATATTGGACCGGAAGTCACTTGGCCGATCTACAAAAACGGAACAATCGGGCAGGCTAAGAAGGATGTTGAGCGAGCTGCGGCAGCGATTTCCAAAGCGTATGACTGTAAAGCCTATGTCGCTGTAAACAAGGCAGTCGTGACTCAGGCAAGTTCAGCCATTCCGGTGGTACCCCTGTACATTTCCATTTTATTCAAGCTCATGAAATCGGCAGGCACACACGAAGATTGTATTGAGCAGATGGTACGTCTCTTCGATGAGCATCTTTACGGAAAAGAACTGCAACTCGATGAAGCTGGCCGTATTCGCATTGATGATCTGGAGATGCAGGCGGATATTCAGACAAAAGTCGCCGAACTCTGGAATAAGATCACGACTGAAAATTTGAATGAACTCAGTGATTACGCTGGTTATCAGAAGAACTTCCTAAATCTCTTCGGCTTTGAACTCCCCGGTGTCAATTACGAGGACGATGTGGAAGTCGATCTGCCACTTCCAAGCGATCAATAAGTCGAGCTGACGCTTAGCAACCGCTCCGGTTTTTCGCGACTTCCAGTGAAAGAACTAATACCGATTACGAGAAGGTTTTAGTTCTTCTGATGTTGTAGCGACGTTGATCTGCCGCTGTTGGATCGTCGCAAATTACAATGGAGCCGAAAATCGGAGTCGAACCGACGACCTACTCATTACGAATGAGTTGCTCTACCAACTGAGCTATTTCGGCTAAAGTTAACCACAATTAAAATGGTAGTAGACTTTTTAAATCAAGTGTTTTTATGCAATCTGACCAAGTACTACCAATTCGAAAAATTGGTTTGAGCGAATGAATAAGCGACATTTTGCCGCTTGTCTAATAAAAACTAAGCGGCTGGAAGCCGCTTCTACGTAAATAGCTCAGATCTTTTTTGATTTGGTATACTTCGGTAGATGATGGAATTTAGAATAGACTCCACAAAAAATTGTGTAAATGGTTATGAGTGAATCTATTAATTTTTACCCCCATAAATTATGAAAAATCTAGCCTCTTTCCTGATTTTTATATGTATCGCTGTTTACACTGCAGTAATTGTCTACGACAAATTTATTTCGGATGACAGTGCCTTCTTTGAAAAGACGTACACTTACCCTGACCAGATTACGGTAAGGAATAACGAAGGCTCTGCAATCCAGATTACTTTGTTGGGCAGAAGCGCCGATTATATCGAATTTGAGAGAAAGGATGGCAGTCAGTTTGCTTATCCCATTAAATCGCTGAACGAGAAATCCAGAATATTGGTCATGGAATATCCCGAAACCGATATTAAAAACATGTCTTCCCATTTGTCGAACGGTAGTATCAAACTGGACGATGCATATACGATGCAGCTTACGGAGGAAATCCGTAGAGTAGAGGCGGAAATAAGACGCTTGGACGTTAAGGCAAGTGCGACACAGAGCCAGACTGAATTACGAACACTCGAGCGAAAAAAGAAAAGTCTTTACGAGGAAATTGCTGTCTTGAAAAGTAAAATAGCAGAAAGACGTTGAGATGCTATCGAAATGATGACTTGGAGCACGCGTAGATTTTTCATTCTAACTGCTCAGGGCATGTTCAGACAGAATATGAATCACCACAAAGAGCACGAAGGACACGAAGTGATACTTTGGATATTTTCGTCTGCCTTAAGAAATGTATCGGTGATTTTTGGCTAGCATCATTCATCGTTGCTGTTTTTAGGGATCACTTTACTTTTTTCCGGTTCTTGTAGTTGAGCAATGGTGTCCTCGACCTGATCGTTCTCCAGCTGCCTTCTTTTCTCACAGACTTCCTGATAAAAATATACTTGAGCGGATAGTTGAACTGCCTTGTTTGAAGCACCCCGTACTTTGTTGTAAGTTCCATTGCTATGAAGCACACGTGAATTTTTGGTATCTTGTAAGTAAGTCTCCAGGATACTAACTATTCGCTTGCGAAGGGCTGGAGACTCAATTGGAAAAACAGATTCTATTCGGCGGAAGAAGTTGCGTGGCATCCAGTCGGAACTACCTGCAAGAATATTTGGCTGTTCACCACTACTGTTTTCAAAATAGAGTATGCGACTGTGTTCCAGATAGCGGCCAAGAATGCTGCGCACGGTAATATTTTCACTGATACCTTTGAGCTGAGGTACCAAGGTGCAGATACCACGTACAATCAAGTCGATCTTAACACCTGCCTGAGACGCTTGGTACAGATTTTCGATGGTAGCCCTGTCCACCAAGCTGTTCATTTGGGCAATAATACGGGCAGCTTTGCCGTCTCTAGCGTTTCTTGCCTCTGCCTTGATGTACTCCTGTATTTTGCTGTGTAAGTTAAAGGGTGCGACATGTAGCTTCTCAAAGGTTGGTGTCAGTGAAAACCCGGTAAGCGTATTAAAAAGTCCTGCAACTTCAGCGGTGATCGATGGCTTCGTCGTGAAAAAACTGAGATCCGTGTAGAGGCGTGCAGTCCGATGGTTATAGTTACCTGTGCCAAGGTGTACATAACGTCGCAATGATTCTTGTTCTCTGCGGACTACCATGCAGGTTTTGCAGTGAGTTTTGAGACCGACAAGGCCGTAAACGACATGCACGCCGACGTCTTCCAGGCGTCGTGCCCACTGGATGTTGTTGGCTTCGTCAAAACGTGCCTTGATCTCGACCAGAACCGAAACTTGTTTACCGCGACGGGATGCCTCCATCAGCGCTTCGACGATAGGGGAATCACCGGACGTCCTGTAGAGTGTCTGCTTAATCGCGAAGACCTGTGGATCCCGAGCCGCCTGAAACAGAAAATCGATGAAAGGCTGAAAACTTTCGTAAGGATGATGCAGGAGGATGTCTTGCTTTTTGATTTGTTCAAAAAGATTGGTTGGCATCTGTAGTTCGGGAGGCGTGAAGGGTATTTGTGGCGTGAACTTTAGATCAGGGCGATCGATCAGATTGTAGGTACCCATGAGTCGCATGAGATTTATCGGGCCGTCAATTACGTAGGCGTCTTCCTGTTTTAATTCAAGCGCTTGTAAAAGTTCTTCCAGCAGTCTGGGGTCGGTGCCTTTAGCAATCTCAAGACGTACGGCTGCTCCTTTATTGCGATTCACCAGTTCTTCTTCCATTTTTCGAAGCAGATTGACGACTTCTTCTTCATCAATGTAGAGATCGCTATTTCGCGTGATTCTAAATGGTTCGGCTGAGCGCACCTTGTAACCCGGGAACAGTCGCTTGATGTAGTGTTGTATGATGTCGCTCAGGAAGATATATATTTCAGAATTTCCTCTGCGTGTGACACCTATTTTGACAATGCGCGGCAGAATCCTAGGGACTGGTATGATCGCCATCATACTCTCAATGATTCGCGTCTTTGGGTCGTCAATAGAGGCCAGTATATAAAGTGCCTTATTGGTCAGGTGTGGAAAGGGGTGTGCGGGATCAATAGCAAGGGGTGTCAGCACCGGAAAGATCTGTTCCTCGAAATATTTCGTGAGCCATTGTTGTTCGTTTCGGGTGAGTTCTTTGTAGCTACAGAATATAACATTTTTTTCTTCGAGGAAGGGCACTATCTGAGTGTCCCAGCACTTTACCTGTTCAATAATAAGACCTCTAACAATTTCGCGGATCTTTTGCAGCTGTTCTTTCGGATCCAGCCCGTCCGGGCCAATTTCAACAATGCCGGACTTAACTTGTTGCATCAGTCCGGCAACCCGAATCTCAAAGAATTCATCCAGATTAGAGCTAAAGAAAGCCAGAAACTTCATTCGTTCCAGTATGGGGTAGTTGTCCGATTGTGCTTGTTCCAGTACGCGTTTGTTAAATGCCAGCCAACTTAATTCACGATTGAAATAGGGAAAATCCGGAGAATCATTATTTTTTTCAGTCACGAGCAGGTCTTTTAAAAAATTTATTGAAAAGTAAAATTAAGCCTAGTTTTAAGTAAAAACACTTACATGGACAACAAATTTAAAAAATAAGCGGACGACTCAAAAATTAAGTTAATCTTGGTTGCATTTGAGAAAAGAATTAGCTTCTCTATTAAGTCTTTAAAAACAAACGTGCTATGAAATTTGTAAAAATTCTATTTCTTCTCTCGGCGGCTTCCTTTCTATTCGGCTGTGCATCACCCGAATCAATGTCTACTGCTTCCGACGACGTTACCAGCGAACAGCCTGAGGAAGATGTAATGGATGAACAATTAGAAGAAAGATCAACCGATGTGCAGTCTGAGAGCGCGGCAATTGATTTTGAAGTCGAGGATGTTGTAGTTGATGATGAACTCGAAGATTCGTCAATTGATGTTGAACTCGAAGATGCATCAATTGATGTTGAACCCGAAGATGCGGCAATTGATGCGCAGGCTGAAGAAGTCGTAACCGCCCAATCTGAGGAAGACGTTGAGCCGGAAGAAGTAGAAGCCGAGCCAGCAGAGAAGCAAGTAAGAGGAGATGTAAACAGGACTTTGATTGATCGTTATATCTCGGGTGATATCCCTGGATATGAAAGGTAGTAGCTTTAACTCGATTGATAAACCGAGGTTAAATTAAATTTTTACACTATATACAAAAAGGCTGTCTCTACCCAAGAGACAGCCTTTTTTGTTTGTTTTTGGAATTTGGAAAACGACTACTTTGCGCTTAATTGTTCGAGAATTTCATAACTGCGCTGAACCATTGTGGAAGGGTCTTCCAACAGACCTGCTGCGATACGCGCATTATCAAGTAATTGTTTGCTAATCATTTCAGCAAGCTCCTGATTGGAATCAGACAGTCCGGCCAGATTTTTAATCAGAGGATGACGCGGATTGATCTGTAGCTTAACGGGTGGCTCAACATCGGCCATTTCATTTCCCGAGTTCTGCTGCATTGCTTTTAACATCTTACGCATTTGCGGAGTCATCATACTATCACTGTTTACAATCATAGCGGGACTATTGACAAGGCGCTCGCTCGCAGACACTTCGCCCACTTGCTTTTCCAGCTTTTCTTTTATGAAGGAACAGAGTTTATCAACAACTTCCTGATCCAGCGCAGCTTCGCTACTTTCCGTGCTGTCTGCAATTGAACTCAGGTCAATGTTATCGGAATCTGCGGACATGAAGTTTTTCTCCTCAAAAGCCCGGGCATGATTCATCACAAATTCGTCAATGGGCTCGTAGAGATAGAGCACTTCGATATTGCGCGATTTAAAGGCTTCCACGTAGGGGCCACCTTCAATTATTTTACGGCTATTGCCAGACAGGTAGAAGATCTCTTTCTGTGCTTCGGGTGCACGTGAAAGATAGTCACTAAGGCTGGTGGTCTTTCCTTCTTCGGTATACGAAGATTCGAAACGAAGCAGCTTAAGTAACTGGTCACGATGGTTGAAGTCTGCCGTTACGCCTTCTTTGATGAAAAACCCAAAAGACTTCCAGAAATCGTCATAGGTTTCGGGATCATTTTTAGCTTTTTCTTCGAGGGTCTTCAGAAAACGCTTGGTGATGACCGTATTGAGTTTCTGTATAAGCGCGCTGTCTTGCATCGACTCGCGGGAAATATTCAGTGGCAGATCGGCGCTATCGACAACGCCACGGAGGAAGCGCAGCCAGTCTGGCAGCAGGCTTTTAGGCTGGCTGTCGATCAATACTTTTCGACAATACAGTGCAACGCCCGGCTCCATTCGGCCAAAGCCAAACCCTTCCATATTCTCTTTTGGAACAAAGAGCAGGGTATTAATCGCCAGTGGTGCATCAGCTGCGAAATGGAGCCAGAAACGTGGTTCGTCGAAGGCGTTGGCCTGAAATTTGTAAAATTCCTTGTATTCGTCATCCGTGATTTCATTTTTGCTTTTCAACCACAGAGCCTGAACCGTTTTAAATTCTTCGCCGTCGATTTTGACCGGGAATTGTACAAAACTGGAGTAACGTTTGATGATACCTTCCAGCGTTGCCTTCTTAGCAAACGCCTTGTGCTCGTCCTTTAGTTTCATAACGATTCGCGTGCCGCGTCGCTCACCCTCAACCGACTCGATTTCGTAAGCTCCGTCACCTTTACTTGACCAGCGCAGGCACTCGCCTTCGGTTTGCCAGCTGCGTGTGTATACTTCCACAGAGTCAGCGACCATGAACACGGAATAAAAACCAACACCGAATTGACCGATCAGGTTGTCATTGCGTTCACCACTTTCCTTGAGAGCTTTGAGAAAAGCCTTGGAGCCGGAATGGGCAATTGTGCCGAGGTTTTCAATCAATTCATCACGGGTCATTCCAATCCCAAAATCACGTATGGTTATCGTGCCGGCTTCTTCGTCGGTGCTGATCTGTATTTCCAGATCCAGCTCAGCGTCAAAAACTTCTTTTTCCGTTATTTGAGTATGCCTTAGTTTTTCAGTCGCGTCAGAAGCATTTGAAATCAATTCGCGGACAAAGATCTCTTTATCTGTGTAAAGAGAGTGGACAACGATATCGAGAACCTGTTTGACCTCGGCTTGGAATTCGTGGCGTTCGGATGTTTGTTTGCTCATAAAAAGGATCGGGTTAGATTAAATATCAGTTAGGAAAGTGAATTTGCTTTTAGTGTGAAGCAAACGGTTGAGTGCAAGTGTCTGGTGGTGATTGTCAATGACTGAGCTACAGAATATTTGTTAACTATGCTTTAAAATCAAGTGCGTCAGAGTCAAATTTCATTTCGCCAACACGCGTTGCTGGACCAGTCATATTGATCTGAAAATCGTCACCGATCTTTATCTGAATTTTACCTCCCGGCATGTGCACGGTGATCGTCCGGTCGCAGAAACCAATGCGATGGGCAACCGCTGCTGCTGCGCTGCTGCTGGATCCGGAAGCAAGCGTATAGCCGGCGCCGCGTTCCCAGATTTCGATTTGAATATTGTTGCGATCCAGCACCTTGAGAAATTGAACATTGGTTCGGTTTGGGAAAAGCGGATCACACTCGATCGCAGCGCCGTCTCGACACACAAGTTCTTTAGAAATTTCGGGCAGTGGGATGACACAATGCGGATTGCCTATATCTGCAAGGTACACCGTGTAGTCAGTACCATTTACAGTTAACTTTCGCCCTATATTGTGATCGGACTGCTCCGGTCCGTCTACAGGAATATGGCCCATTCCAAAGGTGACTGTTCCCATATCAACACTGATGGATTCGGCCTTTTCATCAACCTTGCAGGATACGATGCCACCGAGTGTATCAACAGTGAAGGCATCGTTTTTAACGCTACCGAGGTCGTGGAGGTAACGGGCAAAAATTCGCAGACCATTACCGCTTTTCTCAGCCTCACTGCCGTCCGGATTGATGATGCGTAGGCCAAAGTCGGCTTTTTCCGAAGAAAGCGGCCCAAACAGAATACCATCTGAGCCGAGGCCGAAATGGCGATGGCAGATGCGCACAATCGATTGCTCGTCCGGTAGTTCCGGAGCGTCTTTCGGATCCAGTACCAGATAGTCATTTCCCAATGCGTGATATTTTGTGAATTTCATAAGTTTTGACGATAAATGAATATCCGATGCAATTTAGCCAAAGATAAATACAGATCAAACACGGATTTTACACCGTGCAGTAACTACTTTTTCATCCAGCCGGTAGAAACACGGTTTTTTATTTTCGTTTGTTTAGGGAGTAATGTTTCAATAAATTGAAGTATTTGACTGCGCCCGGATCGGGTCTTTGCGGAACAGCAAAACACCTCGTTTACCCCAAGTTTCAATTCTTTGATGGTTTCCAAAAACTGAGTTACGTGATTTCCCACAAGACTTTCCGAAGATTTGTCGACTTTTGTGAAAATAACAGATGTCGGCAGTTTGCAGTGGTTTAACCATTCGATAAAAGCGAGATCACTTTCAAGCGGTTCCAGCCTCGAATCAACCAGAGTAAAGATATGTTTTAAATTTTCACGACCGGTTAAATAGCCGCTTACATTGATGTTGAAGTCGTTCTGTTTGGCCTTTGAAAGCTTGGCGTAGCCATATCCGGGAAGATCGATCAGACTCCAGCGGTTGTTGATCTCGAAAAAGTTGATGAGTTGTGTTTTTCCGGGTACACTAGATGTCTTCGCTAGGTCTTTCTTGTCAGTAAGCATGTTGATCAAGGATGATTTGCCCACATTTGAACGTCCCACAAATGCAAATTCCGGTAACCAGGAAGCCGGGCAGGCTTCAAGGTCGAGGGCACTGGTGCGGAAGACCGCTTTTTCGATTTTCATAAGAGTTCTTCTTCTTTAATTTTTCTAGGGCTACATTTGGAACAACCGTTTCGGCAAGCTCAAGGCCCTAATCAAGTCAAAAGGCGAATGAACGCGAATCAACACGAATTAATATGATTCTTAAAATAGAGCCCCCAGCCTGATGCTTACCTTTAAGATTGCGGTAACACTATCCGGTTTGAGTCTGTGCACTCTTTGCGGATTCATTTAGCATGCGCAATCGGTGGCGTAAGTTGGTGCGACGGATTTGCTGGTCGTTGTTGCGGATTGCCGTTGCGTAGGCATCCAGTGAACCTACCAGATAGACTTTTCTGCGGGCGCGAGTGATTCCGGTGTACACAAGATTGCGCTGCAAGAGCAGGAAGTGCTGCTTGAGCAGTGGGATAATCACTACGGGGTATTCACTGCCCTGGCTTTTGTGGATGGAGATGCAATAGGCGAGTTGTGTTTCGGAGAGTTCACCTTTCGTATATTCAATCGATTCACCGGAAAAATCGATGGTCAGTCCCGAGCTGTCGGCAGCGATGGCACGAACGATGCCAACGTCACCGTTGAAGACGTTTTTGTCGTAGTTATTACGAGTCTGGATTACTTTGTCGCCGATGCGATACGTATTGTTACCATACGTAAGTTCGTACGGCAGTGGCTTTCGGGTCTTTTCGCGGAAGTGGCGCTGGGAAGAGGGCGCGTAGTGAGCGCTGGAATGCAGCCTTTTCTCAGCGGTTGCTTTTGGGTTGAGAGAATCCTGCAATTCGGCATTGAGCACCGTGATGCCTCCAATTCCGCGGTGCATGGGTGACATGACCTGCACATCCAGGATTGGATCGACCTTATGGTGTTTGGGGATATATTCGCGGGCGAGATAGAGGATGGCCTGGACACATTGCCCCGGAGTTTCGGCTTCGATGAAACTGAAATCCTTTGAGTCATCCAGATCGCGGAGACTGCGAAACGTTAAACCCGGGTGCGATTCGCCTTTTAGGATACTATGAGCTGTTGTGATGATACCACTTTCTTTGCCCTGACGGTAGATAGTATTGAGTCGGGTAACTTTGGCCGGTGGCGCATTCATCACGTCGCCTAGGACATTACCGGCACCAACGGAGGGGAGCTGGTCAGCGTCACCGACCAGAAGCAGATGTGCGGAACTGGGCACTGCTTGCAGCAGATTAGCAGCAAGACGCGTGTCGAGCATGCTGGTTTCATCCAGTATCAGTAAATCGCAGGGGAGTGGATTCTGCTCATTATAAGTGAACGTGCGTTTGGCACCATCGTACTTGAGTAATCGGTGGATTGTGCTGGCATGTGCTCCTGAAGCTTCACTCAGCCGTTGAGCGGCGCGACCGGTAGGCGATGCCAGTAAAATGCGGGCTTTTTTGGCTTTCAGAATTTCGACAACGGCCCTCAGAATGGTAGTTTTGCCGGTGCCGGGGCCGCCAGTAATGATGGAGACCTTCGAGGTCAGTGCTGCACGCAGAGCTTCAGTTTGTTGTTCGGCAAATTGAAAACCGGCTTTTTTCTGAGCCCACTCAAGCGCAGAATCGACTTTGACTGGAGGCAGAGTGGATGCGCTTTGATGGATGCGCACGATGGATTCGGCAATCGATTGTTCGGCACTTGCAGTTCTGGGTATCTGCAAAGCAGGACCGAGAAGCGCATTTTTTTCATCGTATGCCTTGGTAAAGAACAGTCGCTTAGTATCTCCGAGGGCCGAAATACGTCGTTGCACATCGACGGGCTCAACACCAAGCAGCTTAGTGGCGTGTTCGAGGATCGTTTGTTCGGTGCCGAGAGTGTGGCCCTCGTCTTCCAGCGATTTCATGACGTGCAGTATGCCGGCATCTATGCGCTCCTTCGAATTGGTCGGAAAGCCCAGATTGAGCGCAATCTTGTCAGCGGTTTTAAAACCAATGCGATCAATATCTTCGACGAGTCGATAGGGCTCATCCTGCAAGATACGTTTAGCGCCGCTACCGTATTTTTTGACCAGACGAACACATTGTGCCGGAGTGATCCCATAGGTCTGGAGAAACATCATGACATCGCGGACAGCGCTCTGCTCATCCCAGGCAGCTTTAATCGAGCGTGCTCGTGTCTTGCCAATCCCGGGGACTTCGTGGAGCCGTCCGGATTCTTCACTGATTACTTTCAGGGTATCGGCGCCGAAGTAGTCGACGATTTTTTTTGAGTAGGATTTGCCAATGCCCTGAATGAGTCCGCTGCCGAGATACTTGCGAATTCCATGAACCGAGGCAGGTAACTGTGATTCGAAGCTTCCGACTTTGAACTGATCGCCATGAGACGGATGGCGGGTCCACTGCCCGTTAAGTTTGAGCGTTTCTCCGCATTGTACGCCGGGCAGGGCTCCAAGAATTGTGACCGGGCGGGTTTCGTCGGGCAGATTGATCTCAGCCACACAGTATGCGTTCTCTTCGTTAAAGAAGATAATGCGCTCAAGTGTGCCGGTGATGGACTGATGATTTGCCTGCGAATC
Organism: uncultured Opitutia bacterium; assembly: GCA_963922575.1. Taxonomy (GTDB): domain Bacteria; phylum Verrucomicrobiota; class Verrucomicrobiia; order Opitutales; family Coraliomargaritaceae; genus Lentimonas. The sequence goes on along the minus strand of CAWUII010000026.1, from coordinate 1,916 downwards.
TGTCATGGGAAAAACGCTATTTGTAAAAGACCCGATCCATCCGGAGACCTTTAGCCGGGGCTGTGGTGATCCGGTGGGTACGCTGTTTGGAAGTCAGGATTTCCTCAATATCTTCAGGTGTCATACGACTTCGACCCACGTTGTAAAGCGCTCCTGCTATGCTACGCACCATTTTGTAGAGAAATCCCGAACCCTCAATGGTCAAGATCACTTGTTTGCTGCGTTGTCGAATGGCAAGTTTGTAAATAGTCTTAATCGGGTTGGGATCATCGTCTTTGCTGGGCTTGGCACTGTAAGCGGTAAAATCGTGTGTGCCGATCAGATGATTTGCAGCCTGTGTCATGGATTCAAGATTGAGCAGAATCGATGGTCGAGGCCAAACGTAGCGCTCCAGCTCAGGATCGGGGCGGCCAAGGTGAAAATTGTACTGATAGCGTTTTCGCTTGACCGAAAAACGTGCATGAAAGTGATCACTGGTTTGGCGAACGGATTTAATCTGAATGCTTCCGGGCAGCTTGGCATGCAGTGATAGAATCAGTTTTTCCGGCTCGTGAGCCCAGTCGGCGTCAAAGTGAAAGCATTGTCCGTGCGCATGGACTCCGGCATCCGTGCGGCCACTACCGTGTGTGAGTACACGGGTGGAAAAGATTTCCGAGAGAGCACCTTCCAGATAGTCTTGCACAGTGTTGCCGTGCGGTTGCCGCTGCCAACCTTCAAAATCGGTACCGTCGTAGGCACAAATACATTTCCAACGCATCTTTTGAACATCGAACGTTGAACATCGAACGTCGAACATTGAATAAAGGAAAAATGAATTTTGGATATGTAGAATTAATCGGATAATCAAGGAGGTGCTCTGGGAGATTTATCGATCTAGCAAAACTTGTAGTGTGAAGCACGCTAAGTTCATAACTTAAAAAAACACTGTTTAAAATGGAGTGCACCGCTGTCGGTGCCGCAAAGGTTGTGTAAAACGTGGTTTCGAGTCAACTTTGTTAGTGACCAGGGTGCGGAAATTTCCCTCCAGTTTAACTGAACGAACTTAACGCGCTCCACGCTGATGACCTCAAACAGACCCCTCGAAGAATGGGGCAAACTCATCGGCGATGTTCCGGCGGCCACAGCCATACTCGACCGGTTTCTGCATCACGCAAAAGTTATCAAAATCAAAGGAAATAGCTACAGATTGAAAGATCACGCTCGACAAAACGGCGATGCCAAATAAACAAAAATAATGATCCGGGGTGGTACACTTTAAACCGCAAAATGACACCTTTGACCTAAATGGAATTATATTTACTTTTACCAAAATGTCGGTGGAATGCCAAATCTAACCAACCACTATGGCACGTAAATCTACGCGAAAACTTTGGGCGGAGCATGTTGCTCGCGGTGGGCATTCGGCGACTAGAGCCAAGATCGGTCCGCTGAAAACAGTGCAGTTTGAGGGACTGGTCCTGGGGATTGACCCCAGCTTGCGGGGTAGTGGGTTTGCCGTTTTAGACTATCGCCCAAATTGCTCTGTAAGTGTTGTAGAAACGGCTACTTTAAGACTGAAATCAAATATTTCACAGATCGAATGTCTCGGGGCCATCAGCCATCAGGTCGAAGACTTCATCGATCAGCACACAATACGCCACGTCGCGATTGAGCAGACGATCTACGTACAGAACTTTCAGACGGCACAGATTCTGGGCGCCGCCCGAGGCGCAGCGATTGCAGTGGCTTCCATGCGTGGGTTGAAAGTGTTTGAGTACGCACCCCTGCGCATCAAACAGGCGATAGCAGGCGCTGGTCGTGCGAGTAAAGAGCAGGTAGCGCGGACGTTACAAAGCATTACCGGTACAGACTTGACTGATCGCCTGGACGAGTCGGACGCTGCGGCAGTGGCGCTCTGTCATGCATACACCTGGAGA
>CAWUII010000025.1:0-31118 GCA_963922575.1 uncultured Opitutia bacterium | reverse complement strand
TGGTGAGAAGTGAGGAGTGAGGAAAGAGGAGTGAGTGGTGAAGAGTGAGGAGTGAAATTTACATCCTGTCCATCAATCCTAAATCCGTTGTTGCATCGAAAGTATGCTGATGTCATTGAAATTATCCAATGACTCAAAAACAGAAATATTGGAAAGCCTGTCTCAGGTTTGTTCTTTGCCTGCTGACGGTATGGTTTTTTGTGAGCTTCGTATGTGGTATCCTGTTGCGTGAATGGTTGGATGCTAATGCGCCCTCAATTGGAAGCGCGCCCTTCGGTTTCTGGATGGCACAGCAGGGGTCAATTATTTCCTTTGTTGTATTATTGATCGTTTATGCAGTAGGGATGAACCGTCTGGATAGAGGATATAGGAGTGAGGAGTGAGAATTGAGTTGTGAGTGGTGAACTTGGTATTAAAGAGCGTAGCTTTGAATTTGCGGTGCGGATTGTGACGCTTTGCCGTGAACTGGAGGGTAGTGTCGTAACGACAAATGCTTTGATCAATCAGTTGATCCGCTCCGGTACGTCGATTGGAGCAAATATTGAAGAGGCCCATGGTAGCCAAAGTAAAGCAGACTTCACTGCTAAGATGTATATCGCCTGTAAGGAAGCACGCGAAACTCATTATTGGCTGCGTCTCTTGATTGCTACTGAAGTAATCAAGCCTAAGCGCCTGGAATTACTTCTCGATGAATCTAATCAAATCGTCGCTATTCTGACCACAATCGTCAAAAAGTCTAAAAATACAACTACCCAGAAATAACCCTTTAATTCCTTCCTCACAACTCACTCTTCACTCCTCAATTCTCAAGTGTCTCAGGATCAGCTAAATTTTATCTTTATCGGGCTTTCTTTTGTCCTTTATATCGGAATTGCGGTGCGCTCTCGGGCGGCTTCGACCAAGGATTATTACACGGCGAGTGGGGGTGTGTCACCGCTTGCAAATGGTATGGCGACTGCGGCAGACTGGATGTCGGCAGCGACCTTCATCTCGATGGCAGGCACGGTAGCCATTAGTGGTTATGATGGTTCCCGATTTTTGATGGGTTGGACCGGTGGGTTTGTGTTGCTGACGGTTTTGATGGTGCCTTACCTGCGTAAATTTGGTAAGTCGACGGTGCCTGATTTTATTGGAGATCGTTACTACTCTAAGTGGGCGCGTGGTGTGGCAGTCATTTGCGCACTTTTTATCTGCATGACCTACATCATGGGGCAAATGCGTGGCGTGGGCGTGGTCTTTTCACAGCTCTTTGGGATTGGCATTCCTTCCGGGGTCCTGATAGGTGCTCTCATTGTCTTTGTATACGCCGGACTAGGCGGGATGAAGGGGATTACCTACACTCAGGTGGCACAGTATTGTGTCATGGCCTTTGCGTACACGATACCGGCGATTTTTATTTCGATCGTGCTCACTGGGGATTTCATTCCACAGCTTGGACTGATCGGTGAATATACTGCCGATGGCGGTGAACCAGTTGGTTTTCTGGATAAACTCAATGCGATCAATGAGGAACTTGGTTTCAGCGAGTATACCTCTGGGAACCTGTCGATGGTGAACATGTTTTGCATCACCGCTGCAATGATGTGTGGAACGGCTGGGTTGCCACATGTTATCGTGCGTTTTTTCACCGTTAAAAATGTCGTTGCAGTACGTAAGTCAGCCTGCTGGACACTTCTGTTTATTGCCGTAATCTATTTGACAGCGCCGGCCATTGGCGCATTCGCCCGGGTCAATCTGATCGAGAACCTGCATCAGACTGAATACGCCACAATTCCCGAATGGTTCAAAGAATTTGAAACCACCGGCCAGATGGTCTGGATTGATAAGAACGAAGACGGTCGGATACAGTACTTCGGTCCCGGCAAGTCAGCGTCTCAGTCAAATTTGGTTTTCCAGGGTAAGGGGCCCGTATATCCTGAGTACGATGCACCGGAAGACCAGCGCATCGGATCGTTTGGTCAACGCCTGCTGGCAAACAAAGCGGATAACTCCAATCCAAACGAACTCTGGTTTGGCAACGATATTATGGTCATGGCCAATCCACACATGGGTGGTTTGTCGAAATGGGTGATTGCCTTGCTGATGGCCGGTTGTATTGCTGCCGCACTTTCGACGGCAGCCGGTTTGCTGCTGGTGATTTCAACATCGATTTCACACGACCTGATGAAAAAGATTATCAAGCCCGATCTGAGTGACCGGGAAGAAGTCAACTATGCGCGTCTGGCTTCCTTTGGCGCCTTGATCATCGCAGCCTATTTTGGTATTAATCCGCCATCCGCCTTCATTGCCAAGACAGTGGCGTTTGCCTTCGGGCTGGCCGCTTCGTCCTTTTTTCCGACTTTACTGATCGGTATTTTCTCGAAGCGTATGAACCGTGAAGGTGCAATTGCAGGCATGTTGTCCGGCTTGGTCTTTACGGTCGGTTACATCGTGTATTTCCAATTCCTGGGCGGAACCAAGGAACAGTACTTTCTCGGCATCACTCCAGAAGGGATTGGTTTCATTGGAATGTTAATCAACTTTGGAGTCGCCTTCCTGGTGAGCGCATACACTCCAGAACCACCTGAAGCTGTACAGGAGATGGTCGAAAGCATTCATATCCCTGAAAAGAATAGTGAATAGTGAGTTGTGAATGGTGAAGGTGGTGGGTGCAGGTTTAAGACATGGTATAGCTGAGCTTAGCTATAAAACGTAACGAAGACTTAAAGCATCCATTCGCCACCCACTTCCTTTTTCACTCCTCACTATTCACCATTCACTATTCTAATGTTGCGGTGGGTGCAGCAAATGGTTTTGTCTGAATATTATGGATGAACCTTCTGCACCTTCAAGGATTGAGACCAGTGAGCTTGTGCGTGATTTTGGCAAGCGCCGGGTCGTGAATAAGGTCAATATCAATGTCAATGCGGGTGAGATTGTAGGCCTGCTGGGGCCGAATGGCGCTGGTAAGACAACTACATTCTACATGGTTGTCGGTCTGATCGCCGTAACGTCGGGCAAGGTATTGTTTGACGGTGAAGATTTAACTAAGGTCCCCATGTATCGTCGGGCTCGACGCGGTATTGGCTACTTGCCGCAGGAGGCTTCGGTTTTTCGTAAGATGACTGTGGAGCAGAATCTTCGGGCGATTGCGGAAACGCTACCATTGAAGAAGGCAGCGCGTAATGCGGTTGTGGAACAGCATTTGCATGAACTGGGTATCTCTCATCTAGCGGGTCAAAAGGCCTATACGCTTAGTGGTGGAGAGCGTCGTCGACTGGAGATTTCACGTGCTTTGGTGACACAGCCTAAGTTTCTTCTGATGGATGAGCCGTTCAGTGGCGTCGATCCGATCAGTGTTAGCGAGGTGCAAAAGATTATTGTTCAGCTTAAGGAGCGTGGCATCGGAGTGCTGATAACGGATCACAACGTGCGTGAAACACTGCGCATTGTGGATCGTGCCTATCTGTTGCATCAGGGGTCTGTATTGAGTGAGGGTAACAGCGAGTTTCTGATCAATGACCCAAAGAGCAAAGAGTTCTATCTGGGTGAAGACTTTAACATGTAGCTTCCCGGCAGACTCGATAACCGATTACAATTTGATTGATGCAACCGGCGGATAAGAAGATCACTCGCGCATTCTGGGAGTCGGATGATTCCTGTGTCGTTCTGCTGACTGCAAACTGGTTTGATGGACTGCCGCCGCTCATATTGAAATCCGCAGGACTGGAGTTGGGTGTGCCTGAGCATATGCACCCGCAGGAGGTCGGAGCGTACTATGGTTACTATGAAGAAGGTGACCATTATGTGTTTGTCCTGCATGCAGCAGACTATCCATGGCTTTCGGAAGTAAAGCCGAGAGTGTACCTCGCAGCCGATTTTAATGGTTGGGGAGACGCTATCGGCAAGTCAGAGTGGGAGCTGACTGCAAACAATGATGCGATGGGGTCGGCGATTTACGAGCTTCGGGTTTCAACCCAGCGTATCTCTGGCAATGAATTGTTCCGCTTTAAGTATGCCACTGAGAACGGTGATTGGCTGGACGTTCCGGGCACGGTGCTGAATGCGGTGCAAGCGTCTGAGGGAGTGGTCAACTTTGCATTTAATCCGAGCCAGACCGGGCGACACTGTTTTCGCTTCCGCACGTCGGACGGGTATGCTCCGATAGGCAATGAAAAGGTCGTCTGGGAGGAAGGCACTTATAAAGAGAGCTACAGCTTGCTGGATAAAGAGCGACTGCTTTCAGCTTCGACTGATTTGCAACTGGGAGCTATTGTGGACAAGGGGCAGACGACTTTTCGACTGTTTGCTCCGCGGGCGGATGCCGTGCAGCTGGCCTATGGCTACCAATCCGATCAGTCAGATGAAACCTTTGTCCCGATGCAATGCATCGATGGTGTTACTTGGGAAGTCGTCCTGCCGGAGAACCTGACGGGTGCCTACTACAGCTTTCGGGTAGAGGGTGAGAATCAAGATGGGACTACTATTTTTGATGCGTCCTTTGCGGTGCTGGATCCTTACGCAAAGGCGTGCATGGGCAACTTTGGTCCCGGGATCGTGGTTGATGCAAAGCGCCTAAGGAAGGTGAAAAAACTGTTTCAGGCGCCATCCTGGGAGGATCTCGTCATTCTTGAAGGACATGTTGGCGATCTCGTTGCCAAAGCACCTATTGACCTCACCACAAAGGAACGGCAGGGGTTTGTCGGCTTACGCAAATGGCTCCAGGACAAGGGTTCATATATTCGCGAGCTTGGTGTAAATGCGATCGAACTGCAGCCGATTCAGCAGATTGGAGACGTTGTCAACACAGGTTACCACTGGGGTTACATGACAGCAAACTACTTCTCACCGGCTAGTAACTATGCCGTGGACCCGGCGAGCGCTTCGCAGATCGAGGAGTTTCGCAGTCTGGTACAGGCATTTCACGACCAGGGCATCGCGGTTATTATGGATGTGGTGTACAACCATATTGGCGAGCCCTATCATCTATCCTATATTGATACCTTCTACTTCTTACATCTGAATGCGGACAACGAGCGGGTAAACTGGAGCGGCTGTGGTAATGACTTTCGCTGTGATACGCCGATGGCGCGACGGTTGATGATCGACAGTCTTAAGCACTTTGTCGAAGTGTATGATGTGGATGGCTTTCGCTTTGATCTGGCAGAACTGATTGGCATCGAGGTGCTGAGCGAAGTCGAAGCGGAGCTGAAGGCAGTCAAGCCATCACTGTTTCTTATTGCCGAGCCCTGGAGCTTTCGCGGGCACATCCAACACAACTTGAAAGCGACGGGTTACGCCTCTTGGAACGACGGGTTTCGTGAGTCGATTGCTCAGTATATTCGCGGTGCGGGTACGGCGGACATGATCCAGTATTATCTGTCTGGTTCGCCGGACACCAGTCGCTTTGCAGCGCAGACGGTCAACTACACCGAGTCGCACGATGACTACTGCTGGATCGACCGAATTACGGATAATCCCGAGCACGATGGTTCACAGCCAACCTGGCTGGACCAGCGCCGCACGCACCTCATGGCATCGATCCTATTTGTGGCACTGGGTGTGCCGATGCTGTCTGAAGGGCAGGACTTTATGTTTTCAAAGTCTGGCGTTGCCAACACCTACCAGCGCGGCGACATCAATGCACTGGATTACGTCCGCCGGGTGCTTCATTCCGGCACCCATGACTACTTCTGCGACTGGGTTCGTTTCCGACGGTCCGATTTGGGTAAAGCGTTGCGTCACGAAAGTACTGTCCGCGACGGTTATTTACAATTTCATACCGCACCGGACTCCAGCGCAATTGTCGCTATCTTTAACGCCGACCGAAGTTTTAACGCTCCAACCCTTATCTATGCGGTCAATCCACATCCCGAAAGCATTGAGATTCAGTGCGGTATTAATGTGTTTGAAGGCGCTATCCAGATCGCAGATCATGAACGTTTCAACATCCAAGGGCTGCCTTCAGCATGCATTGCAATCAATTCCGGAGTTGTCTTTCTGCCGCCCCATTCCTGCGGGCTTTGGAGGAGTAATGAGTGAGTGGTGAGGAGTAAAAACTGGTTCCTCTGAAAATGTTATGTTGTTGTAGTCGCGGCGCTCTGTCACCGTGTTGGTTGGCTCTGCAAGTGGTACACAACTGGAGATACCTGCCTACATGACAGGCAATAGTAAGGGTATGCGGATAACTACCGCGTCTTTTTTTTAAGAAAACGATCGTTATAGCTAAGCCTATAATTACTTGTACAGATCGCATTCAGGTAGCGCAGCACCGTCCCCAGTGCGCACCGGGGACGCGTAAGCCTGAGCATTCAGACGTTCGTGCGGCGCAGGGACGCGCCTGCGCTACCATTTTGGATAAGAATCATGTGTCCGGATAATTACGTACTTAGCTATAATCAAAATTCCGCAGTTGAATCGAGGCATGAGTCCGGATTTCACCACTCACTCCTCTAGTGAGTCAGCTGGTACTGTCGAGTCACTTGTCCGGTGAGCGTAACCCATTCACCCCAGGTTTTCTTGAGAGACGCGCGCATTGTTTTCAATTCTACAAGGATCTTTTTTCTTTGTTCACTGGTTGCTTGCTTGAGTTCACGAGCTTTTTGCATGACCGCAGTGGCTGTCTCTTCGAAGGTTTTGGCGAGTTCCTCAAGTTTGGCTTTGAGTTCAGTCGCGACAGCGTCCATCTCTTTTTCCAGGTGTTGGAGGATCATTTTCTTGTCCTTTAGAACCAGTGTTTTTTGTAAAGATATATCGTTGATTGCACGCAGATTTTTGGTCATGCCCAGCCTTGAGGCGAGCCAGATGATCCACTTTGATGGATCGAAGTGGTACCAGCGGATTCCGTTGCGGTAGTCAGCAGCAAACGCGTGATGATAATTGTGATAGCCTTCACCAAAGGTAAGTACAGCAAGCAACGCATTGTCGACAGCGCTGAGTTCGCGAGCGTAAGTTTTCGAGCCTATGGTATGGCACAGCGAGTTAATAAACCAGGTGCTGTGATGAATCATGGCCAAGCGAAGTAGGAAGCCGAAGTAAAAGGAAGCAAATGGCCCAACAAGAAACCAGCCCAGACCGAATAAAGCCAGATTGACCGCAAGGACGAATAGTAGGTAGTAGCGGTCTTGTAGCACTACTCTTGGATTCTTGAGAAGGTCGGCAACCAGTGTCTTGTCATACTCGCGCTCGTAATCAAACAGCCACAGGATGTGTGCGTACCAGAATCCTTTTTTGATCGAGTAGGGGTCTTTCTCGGTATCGACGTGATTGTGGTGCTTGCGATGGTCGTGGGACCATAGGAGCGCAGACATTTCCAGTGAGAGCGTGGAGCCCAGAAGAATACACCATTCAAAGAAAGGGTTTGCACTGTATGCCTTGTGCGCGAAGAGCCGGTGGTAGCCAACGGTTATGGACAGACCACCGATGATATAGGTGATCAGGAAGAGCGTAACGGCACCCCATGAAAATGCGGTGATTGCAAATGGTATCAGACCCAGTATCAGAGCGTGATAAACAACAACAAAAGTGAACATGTCCCAGTGTTTGATTTTCATAAAATATCAGATGGTTGATTAATAGACGTATTTAGTAGGAACCAGTCATTACTATTCCAGTCATAATACATCCAATTAGAGAGCGATAAGATTGGCCTTTTGTCAATCGGTTCCGATTTTACTGTTTCCGAATAAAGCGTTGCTAAAGGTTGTAATCAAAGCTGCTGTTGGTTTCGGGGCCTCCAGATGAGGTGCGTGCCCTGCCTCAGGGATGACTGCCCATCGTGCATCCGGTAGTCGTTTTGACATACGTTTCGCCAGAGTACAGTATTTACTATCCTGTTCTCCGCTTATCAGCAGAACCGGACAATGCAGCCTGTCGAGTGCTGGCCAGAGATTCGGATAGTTGCCCTGGCCGAATTGCTGTAGGCTTGCAGCCAGCCCTTCTGCGGTGTGCTGACGACGGTTGGCCTGCATGGTTTCTCGCCAGTCGGAACGAATCTTTTGTTGACTTTGAATGATGGGTGTTTGCTGCCAGTAGCGGAGAAAGGCCTCAACGCCGTCGCGAATCAAGCGTTCTGCAAGCACTTGATCCTGTTCTTGGCGTTTTGACCGTTCCGTGTCTGACTCGATACCAGCAGTGCCGCTTATAAGAATCAAGGCATCCCAGTAGTCAGGATGGGTAATGGCGTGTAAAAGTGCGGCTCGGGCGCCCATTGAGTAGCCCAGAGCAATCCGCTGTTTTTCCATCTTTTGCTGATGGATGCAGTCGACCATTGCTTCGGGAGTACAGTCCAGCGATGGAGCAGGTCCATGGCCCGGCAAGTCAGGGCAATCTCTTTCGGCCTTTGATCCACAAAGCTTGAGGAAACCTTCAAAGTCCTTGCCTCTACCGGTAAATCCATGCAGCGCAAGAATAGGGACGTGCTTATTCGACTCCTCGCTGTTTTCAGTGGAAGTATGGTTCATCCGGAAATTCTATGTCGTGGCTACAACTTTTTTAAGGGAAGATCGTTAATTGTTTATTCTCCCACTAAAAGTAGCGACGAACCTCTTATTTCGCAGGCTTAATACTAAGGATCTTCTGGTCCTCAATCGGACGGTCGCCCGGGCCTTTCTCGACTTTTTCCAGGGCAGTCACAACATCCATACTGTCTACGATTTCTCCGAAAATGGTATGTTTCATGTCCAGCCAACCCGTCGGTATTGTAGTGATGAAAAACTGACTGCCATTGGTGCCGGGTCCCGAATTTGCCATAGCGAGCAGGCCGGGTTTATCAAATTTGTAGTCTTCGTGGAATTCGTCTTCGAAGGTTTTCCCCCAGATGGATTCTCCGCCTCTACCAGTACCCGTGGGATCACCGCCTTGGATCATGAATTCTTCAATAATGCGATGGAAGATAATGCCGTCGTAATAGCCATTTTTGGCATGAGTACGAAAGTTTTCACAGGTCTTTGGTGCAATATCGTCAAATAGTTTCAGCTCGATACTGCCTTGGGTGGTTTCAAGGATAAGGTTTTCTGACATAAATTGTGTATGGTTTAATGGTTATAGATGATCAAAGCCCACAAAGCTGGTTTGTACCGAAGCAAGCGCAACCTTAATTTTCACCTTCTCGGCGTGCGGGGTGTTACTTGCCATTAATACCGGAACCTTCCGGGAAAAAGGCGATCTCGGGGTCAAGTTTCAGCTTTCGGGTTATGTTCAGAAAAGTCAGTTCACCCATGGAATGGCATAGCATGTAGCGATGATCATCATGCATTTCGGCAAGTTCCTTGCGCAGTTGGTGTATTTTTTCAGTACTGGATATCTGGTCGCAGCACATGCATTCGCGCAATTGTTGTATGCGGTGCAGCGCAAACTTGAGTCGGCGACGCATCAGTGCGCGCTCTTCGCGCTGGTACTGTCGGCCAGTTTCCCGATTGATCAACTCTTTGCAGAGCTTAACAACGGGTAAATTGTTATCGAAGTACTGCGGTAGGTAAAGATTGCAATGACCTTCGTAACACTGCTGGTCAAAGTCGATGGCGCGCACGCGGTATTGGGTCTCTTCAAAGTCAGGCGTAACTTCGATTACATAATTGTAAGCACGCATGTCACCCAAAAGACGAACGAAGCAGCGCTCGTTAAACTTGATAAACTCTTTTGCCAGGCGCACCTCGTTGATGTCGTTGTTAGGAAGATATTCGCGGATAAAATTGTCGCCGGGAATACCGATGATATGCTCTTCGATCAGAGTATCGCCATCGACCAGAAAGTTGATCTGGTTGGGCGAGAGCAATTCTTCGAGCTCAAGACCGTAGACACGCGAAGCATCGGCCTTTTTGATGTAGAAATAGTCGTGATTGTCGTTGTATTGATTAACAACACGAACGCGCAGAGGGTGAGTGTTGCCGAAAGTACAAAAATCGACCCGATCAATATAAAGGTTGCTCAGTGTAGATTCATCACCACCTGAGCGCAGGATTACGTAGATGCGTTTGAGCCCTTCGTAGATTTCCCGGCCATATTGCTGCTCATAGATCAAGGTCTGCCAGAGCGTATCCTCTCCATTCGTGTCCACCAGTGGAAACGAGTCTTCATACTTGAGCAGGTCTTCGTAGTAGACGGGTAGCGTGATGCTGCGATGGAAAATATGCAAATACTCCCGGAAACGATCGTTTATAGAAAAGAACCGTTTCCGTTTCTGAGTAGTGTTTTGCTGCATGGCGTGAATAAACGATTGAACATGGAACGCTGAAGGAACGTCGAACGTTGAACGTTGAACATGTAACGTCGAATTTTGAATATCAAACTAATGTTCAAACTTAATACGGTAAAATAATTCATTTTGTTGTTGAATGTGTGTCTTGAGTTGTTGTCTGATGAATATGGCCGGGTCCTATGCAATGGCGGACTGGTTCACCCCGTCAGGTCCGGAAGGAAGCAGCGGAAACCTAATCCACATGTGCCGTAGGGTGCCTGGCCACTTTTTACCTCTGCCTTATTGTAGCAACGGCGCTCCGTCGCCGTGTTATTAGCGTACGGCTGAAGCAATTAAAAAGGGGCACAACTTAAAAGTTCTTGAAAAAGCCACTTGCAACTTCCCATAAATCAGAGCTTTTCTTGTAGTTGTTTATGGAAAAAAGCTATCAAGTGATTGCGCGTCGCTGGCGTCCTCGGCAATTCGATGAATTGGTCGGTCAGGATCATATCGTTCGCACGTTGCGCAATGCTATCGAAACCAACCGCATTGCCCATGCCTACCTGTTTGTCGGGCCGAGAGGTACCGGAAAGACCAGCACGGCACGGCTATTTGCCAAGGCTTTGAATGCGAGCGGTGGCCCCTCGGCAACGCCGGACAATGACTCCGAGATCAGCCAGGCGATCATGAATGGCTCTTGCATGGATGTTATCGAAATCGATGGAGCGTCTAACAACAGTGTTGATCAGGTGCGAAGTCTTCGCGAAGACTGTCAGTACGCGCCGGCTCAGTGCACTTACAAAATTTATATTATCGACGAGGTTCACATGCTTTCGCAGGCAGCGTTCAACGCGCTGCTCAAGACGCTCGAAGAGCCGCCGGAACACGTTAAGTTTTTCTTCGCGACTACAGAGGCGCACAAAGTGCTCCCAACGATCGTCTCTCGTTGTCAACGGTTCGAGTTTCGGCCCATTTCGGACGAGGTGATTTCTGAAAAGCTGGCTGAAATTGCCCGATCGGAAGGTATAGAAGTGGAAGTCGCGGCGCTTTCATCCATTGCACGACTGGCCAACGGCGGGATGCGCGATGCGCAGTCCATCCTTGATCAGATGATTTCGTTTTGTGGTAAGCAGCTCACGGATAATGACGTGCTGGACGTATATGGTTTAGTCTCCGGCGAGCGTATTGGAGCGCTAGCAAAAGCGATTGGGTCGCAGGACTATTCGGCAATCATTGCAGTTGTCGATGAATTCGCCGGTGAAGGGCGTGACCTGTTTCGTATTCTGCAGGATCTTGAGGCATACATTCGCACAGTTTTACTGGATGCAATCCATAAAAACGGCACGAGCGATCAGCTGGGACGATCGCTGACGACGGAATCGATTATGCGTATGCTGGATGCGTTGCAACGGGGTGAAACGTATGTGCAGCGCGGTCTCTCCGAAAAAGCAAACTTTGAGGTTGTGCTTCTAAAAGCATCTGAAGAGTCGCAATCGCGTGCGATTGACAGTCTGATCAAAAAGCTGGTGGGTGCCGGTGCAAGTGTGCCCGAAAAAAAAAAGCCCTGACACAGGCAGTTGAGCAAGAAGCAGACTTAACTGAATCGGAACATCAGTCTGAGCCGATCGCGGTTACAGTTGAAGAAGCCGCCGAAAGCAAACCGACAGCCGACCCTTTACCGGTGACGGATAAATCGGATGTACCGACGCCCACCCAGCTAACCATCGAAGCTGCACAGCAACAAATCGACAAAACAGTTCTTTCCGTCCTCGAAGAGAAATTCAAAGGCAAGTTATCCGGAGTACGTCCGGTTGATACGAAAGACATCCTTTTTTAATCCTTATACTACTGGCACAGTTCAAGCTGTTTTTAGCAATGTAGCGCGACGCTTTAGCGAGCGATTTATCTGCCTCCCAGTCCGGCTATCGCTCGCTAAAGCGTCGCGCTACGAATATCTGCAAATGCCCAGGTTGGCGATCGCCTGACCTGAGCCTGTCGATGGTGTCGCCGTGCGAGGTTTTCTCTCATCATAAAACGCCTCGACAGGTGCAAGCCCTGAGCTCGTCTAAGGGGGCAAGGCGGCTTCACATTTATACAGATAAATATGGGCTTAGCTCTAACGCAACAAATTGAGCAATGCTTTGCTTGATTTATTCTTATCCGAGATAAATTCTAAAGACGAATTACATTTACATAAAAACGCAGTTGTTCTGTGTTAGGATATCATGACCCGATTACTCGAAGTTTCCGATTTGCGAATCGCCTTTAACTCCAAAGGTGAATCGACTGAAGTGGTCAAGGGAATCGATTTCACGGTTGATTCCGGTGGCGAGACAGTCGCGATTGTTGGTGAGAGCGGGAGTGGCAAAAGTGTAACGTGCATGTCGCTCACCCGGTTGCTTCCGGAACCACCGGTTTGTACGATCACCGGAAACATTTTATTTGAGGGCAAGGATGTCTTGGGGATGAGAAGTCGCGCCCTGCGAGCAGTGCGTGGAGGTGGTATTGCATACATTTTCCAAGAACCCTCTGCGGCGCTCAATCCCGTTTTTACCGTTGGCTATCAGGTTGCCGAGGCTGTGCGACTGCATCGACCGGACATCAGCGATGTCAAGGGGCGTGTTGTAGAACTGCTGGATCTGGTCGGCATTCGCAATCCGGCACAGCGTTATACCGCATATCCTCATGAGTTGAGTGGTGGTATGCAGCAACGGGTTGTGATTGCAATGGCACTGGCCTGTGAGCCGAAGTTACTGGTTGCCGATGAACCAACAACAGCGCTGGATGTGACGATACAGGCGCAAATTATGGAATTGCTGATTGAACTGCGCGAAAAGCTGGGAATGAGCATTATCCTGATCACCCATAACTTTGGTATCGTCAAAGGATTTGCCGATCGCGTGATAGTGCTCTACCGAGGAGAGATTGTTGAGGAAGGCCCGGCTGAAGACGTTTTGAACGATCCGCAGCACCTCTATACAAAAGCGCTGATCGCCTGTATTCCAAAGCTTGGTTTGAAGCAGCGCCGCCTGAAGACGATCGATCAGATAATGGCGCTCAATCAGCGCGAAACAACTTTAACCGATACTACAAATGCACACGGATAACCAGGAATCAGAACCGGACAGTCTACTATCAGTGCGTGATCTGAAGGTGCACTTCCCAATAAAGGGTGGCATTTTACAACGTACCCGCGGCTATGTGAAAGCCGTCGATGGCGTCTCATTTGATGTGAAACGCGGCACTACAGTTGGGCTGGTTGGAGAGAGTGGCAGTGGCAAGACGACTACCGGGCGGGCAATCGCCCGACTGGCACCGATCACAGCAGGCACTGTGGATTACGATGGTACATGTCTGAATAACTTGTCCAGGGCAGCCTTTCTGCCCTATAGAAAGAAGATACAGGTGATCTTCCAGGATCCGTTTGGATCATTGAACCCCCGAATGACGATTTATCAGATCATTGCCGAGCCGCTCGAGATTCACTTCAAGGATTGGAGTAAAACGCAGAAAGTTCAACGTGTGACGGAGCTGTTGGACAAAGTCGGACTGAGTGCGGATATCATGGATCGCTACCCGCACCAGTTTAGCGGAGGGCAGCGGCAACGGATCGGTATCGCAAGAGCACTTGCAGTCGAGCCGGAATTTATCATTTGCGACGAACCGGTCAGCGCCCTGGATGTTTCCGTTCAGGCACAGATTGTCAACCTGCTGCAGGATTTGCAGGAAGAGCTCAGCCTGACCTATCTTTTTATTGCTCACGATCTGGCCGTCGTCGAACACATTAGCGATGAAGTTCTGGTGATGACCGAAGGCAAAATTGTCGAGCGCGCTTCAGCAGATGACTTGTATGCAAATCCCCAGCATCCTTACACCCGGAAATTGTTGGCAGCCGTGCCAAATTTGTAAGTTATCAGCAGTATAAAGTTATAGCCAGGCACTTTGCTCATATGCTTACGATGAATGAAAAAATACAGGTAAAGGTCTGCGGTATGACTCAGGAAGTCGATATCGGGCAGGCATTATCCCTGGGTGCCAACTATGTAGGTTTTATCGTCTATCCGAAATCTCCGCGAGCGTTGAAGCTGGAGAGCGCCGCTGCGCTGTCTGCATCTGTTCCGCAAGGAAAACGAGTGATTGTTGATGTCAATACGACGCCAGCCAATCTGAAGCGTTATAGAGATGCCGGATTTGACTGTTTCCAGATTCACGTCGATGCATCGGTTGGGCAGGAACAACTTGCGGCGTATCTGGATATCGTGGATCGCAACCAGCTGTGGCTCGCGCCCCGAATAGCGCCTTCAGATCCCTTTCCGGAGCAGCTGCTCCACTATGCCGACACGATCCTGCTCGACACCTACTCCAAAGACAAATTTGGAGGCACCGGACATACGGGCGATTTTGCCCGGTTTGCCGATCTCAAGCAACAGTTTGCCGGCACAGCATGGGTACTTGCCGGCGGTCTGAATGCGTCGAACATTGCCGCGGCTGTAAAGCAGTCGACCGCTTCGATGGTCGACGTCAACAGTGGCGTTGAAAGCGCACCCGGCATAAAAGATGCGCAAAAGTTGCGTGATTTCTTTCAGGCCCTGCGTGGCTGAAAGGATAAGCTGAGGAAGACCCGTTAGCATATGTCCATAGATACTACTGCCTGGCTGTTTGAGCCTCCCCAAAGTCTGGATCTGGATAAACAGACGTCCCGCAACGTGGGTATCAACATTGTTGCACAAGGCTTTCGATTCATACTGCAAACCGTTTCCGTAATTATACTGGCGCGTTTGTTGAGTCCTGCTGACTTTGGACTGGTTGCAATGGTCGCAGTCATCATCAATTTTATCGGCCTATTTAAAGATGCCGGACTGGCGCATGCCACAGTACAGCGCGAGACTATCAGCCATGAGCAGATCAGTACACTTTTCTGGTTGAATCTGGGACTCTCATTTGTGTTAGCCGTGACCGTGGTGGCTTCAGCCCCACTTATCGTATGGATTTACGACGAACCGCGTCTGTTATGGCTCTCGGTCCTACTCGCGCTACCCATTTTGTTTTCCGGGTTTGCATTGCAGCATCGTGCGCTGCTGCAACGTCATATGTGCTTTATGGCAATTGCCAGGGCAGATATTTTGGCCCAGGCCCTTGGGGTTGCCGTGGGGATTTTTGCCGCGACAAAAGGTTCTGGGTATTGGTCGCTGGCCTACATGTCGCTGACCGCCACACTATGCTCTACACTGGTCTTCTGGAGTGAAACCCGCTGGATGCCAGGACGTATCCGACGCAACACTGGCGTGCGTCCGATGCTTAAATTTGGCGCCAACCTGACCGGATTTAACTTCGTCAACTACTTTTCCCGAAATGCCGACAACTTCCTGATCGGTAAATTCATCGGAGCCGCCGCGCTGGGACAGTACTCGCGGGCCTATAGTCTCATGCTGCTGCCTCTGTCTCAGATCAATGCACCGATTGTAAGCGCTTTACTCCCAGCCCTATCCAGACTCAAAGATGACCCCGTGGCCTACGAGCAACTTTACTTACAGTGGGTGCGGCGCATTGTCTGGCTAACCGCAATTCCAATCGCTTTTGCTTCTATATATGGCGAAGATTTGGTTGTTTTTCTTCTGGGTGCCGAATGGAGATTTGCCGGGGAAATTTTTGAATGGTTGGCAATCGCTGGGTTTCTTCAGCCACTGTCAAATCTCACAGGGGTTGTTTTTACATCGCTTGGCCAGACAGATCGAATGTTTAGGTGGGGGATTGTCTCTAGCATTTGTATTGTAAGCGCTATGATTCTAGGTTTGGAATGGGGTGCTTTAGGGGTCGCGCGAGCTTATGCAGTTGTAACGGTTGCACTAAGCATCCTTATTTCATCTTACGCCTTTGCCAAGTCGCCTATATCTATTTTACGGTACCATAAAACAATTTTCATACCTGTTTTCATTTGTTGTCTCATTTTTGTAGTGTCATGAAAACTTTTTATTACTTCTTGTGAAATTCTAAAATGGAATTCAATAAGCTAAAAAACTTTGAAAATCCTCATACTAAAACAGCTGAATTCTACGATGAATTTAGTAAAAAACTAGTGTCTGATTATATTTCAGGTAACCCAAGGGTTAAAGCGCAGCTAGCTTTTTTTGAAGCCATAGTCGATAAAAGCACTAAATCTATATTGGTAGTTGGTTGTGGCATTGGAGACGTTACTTACAAATTGGCTCAAAAGTACAATTTTACAAAAGTTGTTGGCGTGGATATTTCTACTCAAAACATAAACACGGCCAAGAAACTATTTTCGGGAACAAACTTAGAGTTTCGCTGCCTTAACATAATTACAGATACACTCGACGATAAATGGGATCTTGTCTTGTTCCCTGATGTGTACGAGCACATTCCGACTTCGACACGGAGTTCTTTGCATGAATCTCTAAGTCAGATCCTCTCTAAAAATGGAGCGTGCGCATTTACGTGTCCCACTGTCGAACATCAAGCAAAACTTAGGAAATCTGGTGAGGAACTACAGATTGTCGATGAAGATGTTACACTTAAAGATCTTGATAAACTAGCTAACGATGTAGGTGCGCGTCTGGTCTTTTTTTCCTACATATGTGTATGGTCCAACGGCGACTACTTTCATTCTTTAATTTCCAGAGGAGTTGATAATGAATTGAAGTCTATTCAAGTTCCTTATTGTCAAAAGGTGAGAGAAACTGGAGGCCTGTTTCATAGTTTTTATGAAAGATTAAGGCGATTTAAGCGACGTAAATATATAATAAGCCGGCTGGGTGAAATTCTGTAGTATTAATCATTGAGAAAAAGTGAAAGTAGCCTACATCACCACTAGTTTTTATGCGCTTTCGGAGAGCTTTGTTCGCGATCTGGCCGTAGGGTTATCTCAGCGGCATGAGCTTAAGGTCTTTGCAAATGAAGTAACCGATTTCGGGTTTCAGATTAAAGAAATTAAAGGTGAAGCATGCGGCTTTAGTGAGCACGGCGGCAAGCTGGAAAAGGTAGGTGCGATGGTGCTTCGTCGGCTTGGACGCGATGCAGATCAATGGATTTTGAATCGTCGCCAACATCGATTCAATCAATGCCTTTTAGGGAAACTAAAGTCATTTAATCCCGACATCATTTACGTGGATTATGGAACCAACGGAATATTTCTCAGAGAAATCGCTGAAACGATGGATTGTCCACTGATCGTTCATTTTCATGGGTTTGATTTGAGTTCAGAGCTGAAGTATCCATGGTATTTGGAAGGTCTTAGAAACCTAGCAGAAAGCGGTGCCAAGTTGATTGTGCCTTCGGAGCATATGAAACGTCTTTGGGTAATCGCAACCGGGGTTTCGGAAAACATCCATGTAATTCCGTGTGGGCCAAACTTAAGTTTGATCCAAAAACTTAGGGGTATTGAAAGGCCAGCCAAACCTACAATTTCAGTTTTGGGAAGGATGACTGCAAAGAAAAATCCACTCGCATCAATCGAAGCATTTCGGCTTGTTTGTGAAGCGATTCCCACGGTGCAGATCAACTGGGTAGGTGCCGGCGAACTGATGCAAGCCGCTAGAGAACGTGTTAAAAAGCATGGCCTTGAAATCAATATTTCCTTACTCGGTGGTTTAGAACATGAAAAGGCGCTTGAAGTGATTGCGAACAGTCATGTGTTTGCACAGCATAGTGTTACAGCCCCATCCGGAGATCAGGAAGGACTGCCAGTTGCTATTCTCGAAGCCCTTGCACTGGGTGTTCCCGTTGTTTCCACAATTCATAGTGGTATTCCTGAGGCAGTCGAGGATGGTATGAATGGATTCCTTGTGCGTGAACATGATTATCCACAAATGGCTCAGCGGCTTATAGAGATACTAAATAAAAAGATGGTTCTTTCAGAATCGAATCGTATCGATGATTTTTCTCTTTCGCAACGTCTGGAAAAGATAGAGGCTTTACTCCAGTATTGAAAATGCAAAGAAAGTGCTCCGAATTCGAAATATCCTATGGTTAAGAACCATTTAGTCTCTGTCATTATTCCGACCTTCAATCGTGCAACGGTTACGTGCCGGGCGATCCATTCGATTCTGGCGCAAATGTATAGAAATCTGGAGATTGTATTGGTCGATGATTGTTCGAAAGATTGGGATGAGTTACTCGGATTTGAACTGGAAAAAGGGTTGGCTGTTATTGTCCTAAAGTTACAACAGCTGAACTAGCTTTAGAATAATGAATACTGCGATTTCCATCATCATACCCAATTTCAACAAAAGTTCATTTGTTGCTGAAACTCTGGATTCTCTAATTTCCCAAAGCTTTGAAAATTGGGAAGCTATAATCATTGATGACTGTTCAACCGATAATTCAGTCGAGATACTTAGAAAGTACGAAACCAAAGATTTCCGTTTTAGGCTTTTGCAAAATCACGAGAACATGGGTGGGGCGTATTCTCGAAATCTTGGGCTCAAATCTTCTGAAGGTGAATTTATCATATTCCTCGATTCCGATGATGAATTGCAAAGCGATTGTCTCCTTAGACGCTATCAAGCGATAAAAGACCTGAAAGTTGACTTTGTAGTCTTTCCTATGGGAACTTTCGAAAAAAAGATAGGTGATAGAAGACGATTATGGCTTCCAAAAATGAAGCAGAACCATCTTCTGGCATTTTTGCGACACGATTTACCATGGGCTACAATGCAACCTATTTGGAGGAAGAGCTTTTTGTTGTCTCTTGATGGTTTTGACGAAGATTACCCACGATTGCAAGATGTTGAGCTGCACACTCGCGCACTTTTAAATTCGATAGTCAATTATAGTATTGTAGACTGTTCTGTGCCTGATTGCTACTATCGTGTTTCACATGATCGAATTACATTTAACTACGAAGAATATCTAGTCCGCTGGGTTAATGGGGTTAATCTTTACTTAAGGAAAATGGCTAACTTTCTTCGTAGAGAAAGAGTGAATCCAAAACGTGAAATTGCTGCGTTAAAGGGAACTTTCATTTCGATGCTGAATCGCCTCTTACATGAAAGTAAAAATACTCGTGTTAAGTCTAAAACAATTCGTTCACTTATTAAGTCCCTCTATGATGTGGCCGATGAAGTGAGCCTTTTGGATACTAAAGATCGGTTCTTACTCAGAGTATATTCGGTTGGTTATACGAAAGGTTTATCGCGTATTAAAGGATTTAACTTTGCGTTTAAAAAAATGCTTACTTTACGTGCATAAAGTAGTCACTAATTTCAGAGTTTAATCCTATGCGTATTGCTTTAACAACAGATGGCGTTTATCCCTACGTATTAGGAGGAATTCAGCGTCATTCAAGTATGCTGTTGAAACATTTGCCCGTCCACGGTGTGGAATTGGTTGTTTTTCATACTGCATATTCGGAGTCAGCAATACAGGCTGCGAAAAATCTGGATGGATTTTCTGAGGAGATTAAGTCGCAGGTTGAACATGTTTTTGTTGAGTATCCCAAACGTGCTAAGTTTCCAGGGCATTACATCTATGATTCTCACAATTACTCCAAGCGACTGCTCGAAAAATTTATGGACCAAGACAAAGCCTTTGATTTTGTATATGCTCAGGGGCTAACCGGGAGAGCTTTTATCGAGGCAAAGCGAAACGGCCGTAGTTTGCCACCGATTGGGGTTAATTGTCATGGATATGAAATGTTCCAGCATGCTGCAAACTTACGCAATAAGTTGGAACATCTACTGCTGCGTCGAACCTTTGCCAGGATTACTCAACAAGCAGATTATGTATTTTCTTTTTCAGGAAAGATTCGAGCGATCATTGGAAATCGATTAGCGGTTAGTAGCGATAAAATCATCGAGATACCCAATGCCGTCGAAGCTTCCTGGATTCGAACTTCCTGTAAGCCTTCAAGGCGTAAACGGCGATTTGTTTTTCTGGGACGTTACGAACGCAGAAAAGGCATTGAGGAATTACACGAAGTCTTGAGCCGTTGGGATGGAAGTGAGGTAGAGTTCGTGTTTATCGGTCCAATCCCCGGAGAAGAACAACTCAACCTACCGTGGGTAAACTACCTCGGCCCTATCTTTGAGAGCGAATCGTTAAAGAAAGAACTCGATAGGGGCGATGTTCTGGTCTGTCCGAGTTATTCAGAAGGCATGCCAACCGTTATTTTAGAAGCTATGGCTCGCGGTCTTGCGATCGTTGCTACAGATGTAGGAGCGGTTTCAGGAATAGTGAGTGACGCTAATGGTTATCTGATTTCTAAGCTATCCGTAAAATCTCTGGAATCTGCACTCTTAAAGATAAGTTCGCTTGCAGGTCATGAATTAGATGAATTAAAAAAAGCCTCCTTGAAAAAAGTATCTAAATATACGTGGGATGAGGTATCCTTGGATACGCTAAATTCCATCCAGTCAGTAGTTTTCAGGAAATGAAACTGTTAATACTCCATAGGCGTTTGTCCGGCTATTTCTGCGCCTGTCTGGCCCATTTACTGGGAACAGGTGTTACCGGCAAACTGGTTGCATGGCCGAACCAGAAGAACGCGCCGTTTGCAACGGAACGTTTGGGAGTGTCCGCTGAAATTATCAATCGGGATGAACTTTCGGATGCCCAACTGCTGGCACTAGCTTTGGAATTTGAACCGGATGTTGTGCTGGTTGCCGGTTGGGCTGATGCAGGTTACAACAAGGTATGTCGACTTTTGAAAAAGCGTGGGGTCTTAATCGTTGCTGGCTGTGATAATCAGTGGTGCGGTTCACTACGGCAGCGTGTTGCCAGCTTGGTTGCGCCGGTTCATATTAATCAATTCATTGATGTACTATGGGTGCCCGGTGAACGCCAGCGGCTGCTCGCTTATAAGCTAGGGTATAAGGGGAGTCGTTGTTGGGACGGTTATTACGCCTGTGACTGGCATCAATTTTCCCAAATAGCCCAAAGCCGATTTGGCAATACCCCTGAGTCAAGCAATTCTTCGCAACCGGTGAAAGTCTTTTGTTATGTAGGCAGATACGTTGCTGACAAGGGATTGGATACGTTAGCGGACGCTTACCAGCGTTATTCGCAAAAAGTGGATCGGCCTTGGAGGTTAATATGTGCAGGGAGGGGAGACTATCGAGGACAATTGCTTGCTGTTGGATCTGAGGATAATGGTTTTGTTCAACCTCAGGAATTGCCTGATTTCTTTGCACGAGCAACTGCTTTTATCTTACCCAGTCGCTTTGAGCCGTGGGGGGTGGTTGCACAGGAGGCCGCAGCTACCGGTCTGCCACTCATTCTTTCCGATGCTTGTGGAGCCGGCGTGCATTTGCTTCGCGATCGTTGGAATGGCCGCAGTTTTGCGACTGAGGAGGTTCAACAGCTTGCGGACTGTATGTTCTGGATGCATCAACAATCGAATAGTGATTTGCAGGCGCTTGGTAAAAACAGCTTTGAACTTTCGAAGCAATATACACCGGAGCGTTGGGCCAAAACATTTACCGAAGGTTTCCAGTTGCTTCGGTCCAGAACCGCAGGCTAAGGGAATTGCCACCCAGCAAAAACGAAAATTTTACTCCAGATGTATCCTAAAAAATCACAAGCAGTACGTACGCCACAGACTTGCGGAACAAGAAAATACGATGCATTTACGTTCAAAGATATTGTCTCGAATGGGTTGTTGATCGCAGTTTTATTTCTTCTCAATAAACTCGGTACTCCCGGATCTGCGGTTTGTTATGCAGTTCTTTTTATCATGGCGATTCGAAGTAGTGCGGGCGCAATCAAAGCGCTGTCACTTTCTGCCCTAATTATCGTTGCCAACGCGTACCTCATCGATATCAATCTCATACATACATACCTGCGTTTTCCGCTGATCGCAGTGGGAGGATTTCGTATATTCTATGATGCGAGTCATCGTCGCCAGAGATTTTCTTTGGGTCCTCATGTTGTGGCGCTTCTCGGCTTTGGGATTGTTTCGTTGATGCTGGCATTCATCAATCAGTACTTTTTCATGATCTCTTTCCTGAAGCTGGGAGTATTTATCTACGGAGCCATTGCGATCCTGCTGGCCTCCGATTCAAGGAGTTATGTTTCTGCTTCAAAGCTGACCGCATGGTTTTGTGCGCTGGTACTTTTTTTCATTGTCGGCAACGCATTGGCCTATGTTCTAGGTGTGGGTTATACCTTTCGAGGAAAGTTATACGAAGTCGGTGAAAATCTTACGCTAGGCTATGCCGGTATGACCAATCATCCGCAAACGTTGGGTTCCCTTGCAACCATTTCGTTTGTTTATGCCTTTTGTGTATTTTTACTTACACCGTATCGATTACGTTGGATCATGGGATTGGCTGCACCTTTACTGCTTGTACTGTGTTACTTAAGCGCTTCCCGAACCGGTTTTTTTGCAGCGCTTATTTCAGTTTTTACGATAGTCGGCATTGCCATTTTAACGCGCATGGGGTCAAAGCGAGTACGCATGAATATTTCCATGGCGCAGATTATAGCAATTGCGGTTTTCGGTCTACTAAGCCTTATTACGTTTGAAACAATTACGAATGGAATCATTACACAGAAATTAAGTGATTTTGCTTTAAAAGTAATTCGCGGCGATAGCCGCGGCGGATTTTCATTTGCGCGTATTTTTGAATCTCGTGAGCGGCTGATTGAAATTTCCTGGTACAACTTTATGCAAAAACCATTTACCGGGATTGGATTCGGGACCATGTGGGATGCTCAGTGGGCTGCTCAGGCAAACATTTTTACTGCACCCACCGAAAAGGGTTTTTTGCCCACAGCATTGTTGGAGGAGGTCGGTATACCAGGGGCGATGTGTTTTGTGGTTTTTCTAGTGACTTACTTTTGGCACTACTGGAAAATACGTAACATTGCTGCTCTTAGTATGATGGTTTGTTTGTTGCTGCTGAATTTCGGTGAGATGATGTTTTTTGCGTTTGGCGGGATCGGTTTGTATTGTTGGGCATTTATCGGCGCAGGCATCTCAGTAGGAAATCCATCTTTAACCAAAGAAAGAGGATAGAACAATGATTTGTCATTCAGTAGCCTCACTCAAACTCAATGCCGGCGGGCCATCTCGTTCGGTTAGTCAGTTGTGTGAGGCGCTCGTGAAAAAAAATGAATCAACGTGTATCATAACTGCATCCGATGCGAATGAACCAATTGTTGATTTGGATTCATCAGTATATCTTAAAAAATCGTGTGCCGGATTTTCACTACGATCATTTTTTCCTAGTAGCAACGAGTTCTCAACAGCCTTGCACGAAATAAACGTGAAAAAAAATATTCGCCTAGTTCATCAGCATGGAATCTGGTTGCGATCGTCACACTTAACTTCCCAAGTCGCACATGCGAATTCTATTCCGCTCGTCGTTGCTCCGAGAGGTATGTTGGAGCCTTGGGCGCTGAACAAAAGTAAATGGAAGAAAAAGCTAGCCTGGGCGATGTATCAAAAACGTGATCTCAACTTGGCAACCGCTTTCCATGCAACTGCTCATTCCGAAGCGAATAGCATCCGTCGGCTTGGTTTTAAACAGCCTGTTGCAGTGATTCCAAACGGTGTCAAGTTGCCAGTTTTGAAGCCTGAAGTGCCAAAATTGAAACCTACGAAAACGAAGACTCGACAAGCGCTTTTCCTATCACGCATCAATCCGAAGAAAGGCTTGCCTATGTTTTTGGATACATGGGCGCAGGTGGCGCCGGAAAACTGGAACCTGGTAATTGCCGGGAATGATGACAGTGATCATCTGCCATTAGTTGTTCGTAAGATAAAGCAACTGGGCCTTTCAGATCGAGTAGAAGTAGTTGGCCCACTCTTTGGCAAAGATAAAGAACAGGCCTATCTGAATTCTAACCTGTTTGTACTGCCATCCTATTCAGAGAATTTTGGAATCGTAGTTGCCGAAGCCCTTAGTTATGGATTACCCGTACTGACAACAACAGGTTGTCCGTGGGAAGCGCTGGAAATCGAACGCTGCGGATGGTGGGTAGAGCCGACGCCGGATGGAATTAAAACAGGGCTCAAAGCGGCTTTTAAAAGTTCTGACGATGAGCGACTAGAGATGGGCAAGCGAGGTCGTGCGCTGGTCGAGCGATGTTATCTTTGGCCTGCTATCGCGGATAAAATGATTGATTTCTATAATTGGTTGTTAGGTAAAAGCGATAAACCGGATTTTGTGGTTTAGAAGATATAGAATGAAAAAAGATTATGAATCGAGCGTACCAATCAGAACTCTCATCAAAGAATAAGATAGGTCGTCTGATCTGGGCAGTCGTGTATGTGCTGCTTTTCCGCCCAAGTCCTCGTGTTCTGCACAAGTGGCGCTGTTGGCTACTCAACTGTTTCGGAGCAAATGTAGACATGTCAGCAAAAGTGTATCCAACGGTTCGGGTCTGGGCGCCTTGGAATTTAGAGCTGGGTGCGAGAGTAATTCTCGGCGATCGGGTGGACTGTTACTCGGTAGCAAAAATTACAGTGTCTGCCGGTGCGGTCGTTAGCCAGGAAGCGTTTTTGTGTACAGCTACTCATGATTGTGATGATGCGTCCTTTAAGTTGATTTCTAAGCCGATTGTTATTGGTCCCAAGGCATGGGTGTGTGCTCGTGCATTTATTTGTCCGGGGATAACACTTGAAGAAGGGTCGGTCGCCGGGGCTTTAGCAGTGGTCACCAAAGATGTTCCCAGATGGCAAGTGGTTGCTGGCAATCCGGCAAAACCCATCCGTGAGCGCGAAGTTTTTTAAGACGAGACTCCGTCGATAATAAATTTCGCAAGTGAAGGATAGGTTTTCGAACGGTCAAAAAGTGCGCCTGCCAGTTTGCCGGCGTTTTTGCTTTGTCTCTTTAAAAGGTTAGGGTCGGTTGAATATTGATCTAGTATTGAGCGAAGATTCCCGGGGTTGTCTTGTTCGTATTCACAACCTGCATCCCACGTTTTAAGTAGGTTTGCCAGCTCGCCTCGTAGACAAGTGATCATCGGTAATCCGGCAGCTGCGTATTCGCCTGCTTTGTAGGGGCAAGCGACCCGGCTGTCCGGTCGGTTGGGAACCAGTCCCAGATCAGCTGAGAGTAAGAGTGCGTCCATGGCTTTTTTTCTTAGTAAGCCGTGGAAGACAACTCTGTCTGTCATTTTATGAGCGTTGGTCAGGCTGTCGTTTTTTGTTTTACGAAACTCTGTTGATAGCCCGAGCTTGGTGCTTTTTTTCTGAAGTTTTCCAATCATAGGCCCGGTGCCTGCAAAATGAATTTGCCAGGCGAAGTTGTCTTCTGCCTGCCACTTTGCGGCAACCTCAATAAGAGTCATCAAGTCATAGCCACGACTCATCGAACCGATGTAAACTGCTTTCAGCGGCAACGATTGCTTAGAAGCATCTTTGGATTTTTGATTTTCATCATAGGATTTAAAACGTTCCAAGTCGGCTCCGTGGTAACAGGGATGCATCGGTTTGGGCGAATCTGTTTGCTCACTATTTGAGTCCTTTGTATCCAGATAGCTTTTGGCAAGGTTCAGATAGCTTTGGCCAACTGCGCTAATCTTGTCTGCTCCTGTATAGGCGCTTTTCGCACTGCGATGAAACGATGTGAACAAAAGTGGCCCAAGTCGATTACTCAGGGGCTTCGGAAGTATTCTGTAAAATGTTTCAGGCCAGGCGTCCATGATGTCTACGGTCACCTGGCAATTCTTTTTGAACTTTGACTGTACCAGTTGGCGGATGCGAAAAGCGGACTGCGCAATGACGAGTGGGGG
The DNA here is from genome assembly GCA_963922575.1 of uncultured Opitutia bacterium. Classification (GTDB taxonomy): domain Bacteria; phylum Verrucomicrobiota; class Verrucomicrobiia; order Opitutales; family Coraliomargaritaceae; genus Lentimonas. The sequence goes on along the minus strand of CAWUII010000025.1, from coordinate 5,266 downwards.
GAGCGAAACCACAATTCTGTCGGGCGCTTCGAGTGTGCCGTTGTTTATAGTAGCACTGGCTTCAACGTAAAAATTCCTGGCAAACTTCCGGTGATTTCTAAGCCGGGCACAACTGATATTGTTTGAGTAGGGCGACGTTTCGATCAGACGTACCGAAAATCCATCTATTTCCGGGCATGGTTCTCGTTTTGCTTTTCTTAAATGCGAGAAATCCGAAGACCACCAAATCACGTTGTGTTCGAGCTGAACGAATGTTTTGCAGAGCGACCAGTAACGCAGCGGCACGTCTGTCTCATTAGGCAGCTCATCAAAGGGGTTAACAATCCATACGTTCATTTCGAATTAAGTTAGAAACAGGAGTCAGAAGCTAGTGCCGATTAACAGTCATCCGTAAACTTGAGTCCTATTGCGATTACTTACTTACTCGCTCTCTTCGTTTGTTTCCGTTTTACCCTTGTTTGAATTCACGTAAATCGAGACGTTGGCTTCGATGTCGCCAAGATGTTCTTTGGCGCGTTTGAGGGCTCTTGCGGTTGAGAGGGTCGGATTGCTTGAATCGTAAGCGAAGATGTTGCGCTCTTCGATATAGTCGTACAGATCGGCTCGTTTAAGAATCCGAATGATGTCTTTTTTAACTTCACTCAATATCAGGTAGCGTTTTTGTTCGCTCATGTAGCGTAGTAACTCTTCAAGCGCCATAATTGCGGTGGCATCCATATTGTGAGCATTGCGCATTTTTAAGATAACGATTTTGAGGTTTGGGTCTTCACAGATACGTCTCATCTGATCACGAAACAGATCTGCTGCGCCAAAGAAGAGCTCACCTTCGACATGAACAATCGATACTTCAGGAGTATTGCGGTGCTTGATATCCTGCATTTCTGCCAGTTGGCCCTCTTCGTTGAACACATATTCAACCATCTCAGGTCGTGCTACTTTCTTGAGGAAAAAAATAATCGAGAGGCCGACTCCGGTGTAAATTGCACTGTTGAGAGGCATGATAAGACCGCAAAGGAACGTTGACACAAAGACAACGGCATCCGACTTGGTTGCCCGGGTGACGATTCTAATCGCGTGTTTGTTAATCAGCGGGATACCGATTGTAATGACTAGTACTGACAAAGTGCATTGCGGGATAAATTGAGTGTACGGGCCAATGATAAAAGCGCCGGCGACGACAATTAGGCCGCTGATGAGACTGGAAAGTACGCTGCGAGCGCCACTGGAGACATTGAGTGAGGAGCGTGTCAATGAGCCGGATGCCGGCATTCCGGATAAAAAAGCGCAGCCGATGTTAGCCATGCCAATTGCAAATATTTCCTGATTGGTATTCAGGCGTGCTCCGGTTTTTGCTGCCAGAGATTTGCCGATGGAAATACTTTCGAGTACACAAAGCAATGCGATTGCGATGGCAGGACTGATCAGCAATTGTACTTTTTCGAGTGAAAATGTCGGCGCTTTAAATGACCAGTCGCTAGGGTTAATACTGGAAAGAAAAACAACGCCGACGTCATGCGGAATCACTATCATTGCCAGAAGGGGCATTATGATCAGGGTAAGTGCCACATTGGGTAACTTCTTGAAGAAGCGGACGAGCAATAGATAGACGACAGCGGTTGCGGCACTCATGCCGACTGTCGGCCAATGCACGGTATCGATTGCAGCGATAGTGTAATGGACCGAATCGTAAAAGGTCGCCCCTTTGCCGGACAATGTGAGTCCCAGTGCCTTGGGTATCTGATTGACGATAATCAAAAGCGCGGCTGCGGTAATGTAACCGGTGATGACTGAGCGGGAAATGTAAGGTACGAAGTTGGCGATTCTGAAATAGGCACCAAAGACAACAAAGACACCAACCATCAAAATCAGCAGTGGCAGAAACTCCATCATCTCCTCTCCTATGATTCCAAGGCTGATAAACGTACTCAGGAGTATTACAGCGGTTGCATTGGTCGGTCCCAGCGTGATGAAATGCCCGCGTGCAAACAGAGCCGCGACAATTGCAGCAACCGCCGAACCGTAAATTCCATAGTGGATCGGCAATCCGGCAATCATTGCGTAGGCAATACCTTGCGGGAAGGCCAATAGGGCTACATTGAATCCGGCATGCGTGTCACCCAGCAGACTGGCTTTAAAATTCTTGCGGTATTCTGCGAGCGAATGACGAAACGGAAAAAAATCGAGAGTGTTGTACGATCTTGCTGCTGCTACAGCTTGTTTGAGGTACTGGAGAAACGCTAACACTTTCGAGTCTGGTTTTAATTGAATTTCAGAGGATTGATCCCCTGGCTATGTTTTCAAGTAGAGCGTATCCATAACCTCTTTGTGCAGCGGTGCTTTAGCTGCAATTATCGAGCGTCCTTCAAAGGCATCACCACCGTCCCAGCTTGTTGCGGTAAACCCAGATCCCAGCAGGCAGGGGATAATCGCGGCGCAGTCCCAGATCTCCATGGTCGGGTCACACATGACGTCAATGAAACCGGTGCAGAGCAATATATATCCGCCGGCATCTCCCCAGGAGCGATACAGCGCTGTTTTGGGTGGCAATGCCGACCAGTCGGCATCGTTTTGCCAGAGTGCTTTACGGATCGGGTCGGTCGTACAGAGCGTCGCTTCGGAGAGCGGGCAGGGGTCGCGCCCGACAACGGGTTTGCCATTGAGCGTTGTCGTTTCGCAATCGCCAATCACCAATTGTTTGAGCACGGGTTGATTAATCGCACCAATGACCGGTCTGCCATGATGCATCAGGGCAATCAGGGTTGCAAACAGTGGAACACCGGAGATAAAGGATTTGGTGCCGTCGACCGGATCCAGTACCCACACAAACTCAGCATCGCTGCGTTCACGCCCATACTCTTCACCGATGATTCCGTGCTCAGGATATTTTTCATTGATCAGCGTGCGAATCCGTTTCTCGGCATTGCGATCTGCAAGTGTGACTGGAGTCGCATCGGACTTGCGGTCTACTTTGATATCCGGTCCGTAGTGAGGCATGATTTCGGCAGCAGCTTCTTCACAAAGATGCGCAATGAAGCGGATAAATTCGTCTTTTTGAGTACGTGTAAGTTCTGACATAAAAGGAGACATAAAATATTGAGTATCGCAAAATGAGAAAATGCTTACATTCTGGCAATCTTTGAATCTCAAACCTTTCAATTTCAAATGTATATTCCCAGCCACATCATGGTTCATCTGAAAATTCTATGTTGTTGTAGCCACAGCGCTCCCTTCGACAGTCTCAGACCCTGAGCTTGTCGAAGGGAGCGCTGTGGCTACAACGTTTTTTGAAAAAGGAAAAATTGTTAATCGTTTATTCTTCCACTAAAAATAGCGATGGAAGATCTTCAACTTGACCGTCTTGACGTGCTTTATCCTTGCAAGAAAAACTATCCGTTAGCTGATAAAATCAGTGTAATCTCGTTGAAGGACTAGTTGCTTCGACACGTTCAAAAAAATCAAAATGCTTAATCTTTCTAAAATACCATTACACATCGTCGACTTTGAAGGCAGTCGCCAGAGTGGTATCGTCGAATACGGTGTAGTGACATTGTTGGGAACTGAAGTCATTGCAGCACAGACGCGGCTGTGTGCACCGATTGGAACGATCAGCGATCAGGATCGTCTGAAACATGGCATTTCTGAAGATAGCGCAGCTGAGGAAGCACGCTTTGACGCGGACTGGTCTTACTTTGCCGGACTCCGGGAAACGGGCCCGTTCTGCGCGCACAGTGCAGCGGTCGAGGATGGGTTGATGCGTTCGGTATGGTCGTATCCGCGCAGTTCACCTGATTTTATGAGACCGGGTAACTCTGTTGCAACCTGGGGTCCCTGGCTCGATACACTACAGTTGTATCGAAGCATTTATCCGCAGCTTTCAAGCTACAAGCTTAGTGACCTGATTGCCGATTTTGACTTAAAGATGATGCTGGATGAGTTAGCCGCACTGTATTGTCCTGAAAAAAGACGTCGCTTCCACTGTGCGCTTTACGACGCCTTTGCATCGGCTCTGTTGTTGAAACGCCTTCATGCAGAACCGGAAATGGAACCAATTAGCCTGCACTGGCTCTTTTTGCACAGTGCTGCATCAACGGATATGCGTGATTCTGTAGGGCAAATGGATCTTTTCTAATGTGATGAGTGATCTTCCGAATATTGTTTACTTTGGATCAGACGCGATCTGTCTTCCGGGGCTTGATTATCTCAAGCATGAAGCTTCGAGTCAGTGTACTCTGCGGGCAGTTATTTCACAGCCGGATCGGCGCAGAGGCCGCGGCAAGCAATTACAGTCAAATTCAGTTGCCGCCTGGGCGCTGGAAAATGGAGTGGAGCTGCTGCAGCCGGAAAAACCGACACGCGAATTGGCTGACTGGTTGCAGGAGCAAAAGATACGTGTTGGTCTTGTCATGGCATACGGGCACTTTTTGCAAAAATCATTACGTGAGGCACCGACGTACGGGTTACTGAATTTTCATGGATCTGTGCTACCCAAATACCGTGGCGCATCACCGGTTGAAACTGCTCTGGCCATGGGTGAAACCGAAACCGGAGTTACGCTCATGCGGGTAGCCAGAGAGATGGATGCAGGTGATATTGCTGATATTGAGCGCGTGCCGATCAGTAAAACCGTGACCGCTCCAGAGTTGCGGGCGCAGATTGGAGCAGCGGTCGTACCTCTGCTAAAACGTAATTTACAGTCGATACTCTCCGGCAAACTTATCTTTAAAGCGCAGGACTCGGAACAGGCCACCTTTTGTCGCAAACTGTGTAAAGAAGACGGAGCGGTTGATTTTGCCCTCGCGGCAACAGAGATCTACAATCGGCTGAGGGCATTCAAACCATGGCCTGGCGGGTATTTCGACCACGGTGAAAAACGCATTAAAGTGGGTCACGCCACCACGATTCCGGCTGCGGCAACAACGGCACTTCCGGGTGTGGTTATCGATTCGGGTGACACGCTGAAGGTTGCCTCGGGGGACGGGCTCATCTGTTTTCATGAACTGCAATTACCCGGAGCACGCATGTTGTCTGCAGCAGACTTTCTGCGTGGTTACAAAATAGAACCCGGAGAGAAACTAATCGGTGGTGTCGCTCAGAGAATGGTGAATGGTGAGTTGTGAATAGTGAAATCTTTTTGAACTATAGCTAAGCCTATAATTACTTGTACAGATCGCATTCAGGTAGCGCAGCACCATCCCCGGGGTGCACCTGCCTGGGGGGTCTTGAGATTGTCGAAATGGCGTCGCGTAAGCCTGAGCATTCAAACGTT
>CAWUII010000024.1:0-31906 GCA_963922575.1 uncultured Opitutia bacterium | reverse complement strand
CAGAACCAGAAGGGTTTTAAAAAATTCTCTTTGATTGCTCATAGTTCATCTTCCGTAAGCCAACGAATCGACATGATTCTAAACTGACGATCAATGGATCCATTAATGTCATCGTCTGGGTCAAGTGCCTCCGGCACGCGCTGAACAATCGCTTCGACCGTCGCATCACCAATCACTTCCGTTGCGTCAAAGGGCGAGAGCGTCTGACAGCGCGCACGAATCTTAAACGTGTCCGACCGCGGCGCAAGCATCGGGCCAATCGCCGTCATAATATCCGCTTGCGTGAGAAAGCCGGGAGAAAAATGGTCGATATCGATCTTATCGGAGTCGTCATCTTCACCAATGCCTTCGGTCTCCCAGGAGTGATCCCATTGCTGACGACCACTCACACTGTCAGTGAACACGGATGCTTGTATCGCTTCTTCAATAATGCTCCCGGTATTTAAGTCAGGGTTGTTCAGAAAATCTTTTATTGAAAGGAAGGGATTTCCACGAGCCCGTATTTGGCTAACAATATTGACGGCCATATCTTCAACTTGCTGCAACGTCAGATAACGCACACCTCTTCGATAATATTCCGAAGGTGCTACTGTAGTAGAATCTTCAGGCGTTAAAAAAACATCATATGTCTCGTGTAATGTACTTGAAAAACGTGCAAACAGATTACTGCGATTCTCTAGAGCATTGTTCGCTATTTCATTGGGAACAAAGGGCGTTCTCTCATTAGATAAATCACCCTCCGGATAATAATCCACGTAAGGCCATCCATTGATCCTCAATCCACCCAGCACTGCCTTCCAGGCGGAGACAGATGTGGAGTTCAGATTGAAACGCCCGGAGACAAGAGCATTCTGAGCGACACTTTCAGGGCTGTTATTGAAATCGCTTGGATCGGGATCGTTATAAGCAGTTAGTATTGGATTTGGAAATCCATCGTGCTGGGTGAAATTAGCCAGTGTGTCGCTTGGACTAAGTCCTGAGAAAAAATACTGATCGAACCATGCCAAAGTGTCTATGGTACCATCGTCTCCCCAACTATTGCCCACTTTGAAGGGTCGCTCATTATGAAAGTAAAGATGCTGCAATGAAGCCAGGGACAGAATGCGTTCTCGCGGCAGTTCAAATAGTGGCGATTCCTGCCAGAGACGATCGAAGTCAGAATCAGGGCCTATGCTACGGTCGAAGAGCCTTTCGGGTCTATCTATATCTATAGTGGAGCTATTGAGTGCCCCTGGCGAAAACAGGGAACTGAGTTGAGGACTAAGACCATTATATGTAGGCACACATACACTGGATGGATTACGTGGATCGGTTGCAGATAGCCAGACACCTCTGTTGAAGGTAGGATCATCGTTACTATTATTGGGTCCTATCAGAATAAATTGATAGCCAAAGGAAGGGTTACTGTCATTGAGAGTAACGTCACCCACGGGAACATTTACTGTACTGTACTCAATTCCGTTGATCTGGGCTAGCTCTACAGATGCATCCGTAGTTACGTTTACGAGGTTGATACTTATATTTAAGGTGTTGCTCGGATCTGTACTGGAAATTCCATACACATCGTCCTGAGCGGAAACATTTGAAACCAAAGTATCTATATCCAGTGCCGAACTTGCCAAATCTTTCGTTGTAGTGTTTGTCGATTCAAATGGAGAGGAACTATTGCTAATGCCAGTCCAATTTTTGGTCATGCCCGGATGCCAGGCCTCGCTTGAATCATAAACTAATCTAACAACAAAAGGATCATTTAATATTGAATTTAATTTCAAATCAATAGCACCACTTGTGCTGCCACTGCTTGTTTTGATGTTCACACTTGGCAATCCCCTAATCTCAAGTTCAAGGGCATAGTCGTCTGTACCATCGTTCATCAACAAAGTGCTCGTATACGGATTCCAGAACTCGCTAAAAAACCTGACGCTTACCTGTGCCGTTGATGTTGCAGCAATGTCCTCGTAGTAAACTGCAAACGCCAGCATGAAATTAGTCAGCACAGGCGCTGCCAGATCGACAATATCCCCAGCAGATAAAGTAGCGATTGTAGCAGGCGCGTGTATTCCTACAGACCGCTGCATTGCTATGAGGCTGGCGGGATTTAGCCCCGCTTTTGCAGCAGCTGAGTCAAAGCCACGATTAACATAGTCAGTAAATTCGGTACCCAACAGATTTGAATTCAAAGACAAATCTTGCATTAACCCAATAGCAGGTTCGGTACTGGCCAACAATCCGTAGCTCATGGGTGTCAATGTATGAAAGATTTCTTCGGTGATCGTAACTCCACCAACATCAGTGTACTCAAAATCCCGATTATTCGTAAAACTAGTCTGGCTAACTAAATTCTCAACATTTGAAATCAGGTCTATCTGTGCAGCTTCACCAGAACTGAATCGATCGTAGCTAGTGAAAATACTTTCCAGGCCGTGAGACGTCGCTAACATTGTTTCTAACGCATTTTTAGATGCCTCCAACACAAACCCTGGACTCGTAGCAGGTCTTTGGTTCAGCGGCAACTGCGCGACACTTGCTTTCACACCTTCATCGCTGATCCACCAGGCAATGCGACTGGAAACATTGCCGTTTTTATCCAGAACATCGATCTTGGGCGCATAGACGTAATTATCCTCGTTCTGAATATCTGAACGAGGACCTGCCAATAACATGAGAACACTGTCCGCAGGTAAACTACTCGGATCGGGATCAGTATTCGGAGTGTGCCAGGAAACCAGCCATTTGGGCCACCCGGTACCGAGACCATCGGTTCTCCAAACACCGGTCCAGTAACGTGCTTCATTTCTGAATCGACTGTTACCTCCCGAATCCACTCCCAGTATCTCCGCCCGCGCTGTGACTCGTTGATCATTCCCTGCATATTCCTGCAGTTTGCCGACTGCCATGTTTAATGCCAGGCGAGCGCCCTCGCGAGCTTTCTGGAGTTCCAGATTGTTGTCGGCAGAACGCGTCTCCACTTCCATCAACGACAACAGGGTCACCACCAAAGCCAGCATAAACGCCATCAGCGATAACGCAGTTACCAGTGCAAATCCGCGACGCGACTGAGGCTTAAAATGCCTCTCCATGCCAATACTTAAATTCATAGATCAAATGAAACGGTAGCCAAAAAGTGATGGGTGACAAGCCGGAAGGCTTGGACCCTTTTGAACATCAAACGTCGAACATCGAACTTCGAACATCAAATAGGTGCGGATTCGGGGCATGGCATACAAAAAGGTTTAGGACATTGCATACAGTTTTGTTTGGATAACTGATCCCACCCATATTCAATTCAATGTTCAAAGTTCGATGTTCGACGTTTGATGTTCAAAAGGGTCTGCCAAGGCAGCAACGCACATTTGATACGGGCCGGAAATTTGCGCACCCCTGCGAGAGCGGCCCATTCGCCTTCTGATTCCAGATCTATCGACGCGTCCGTTTCCGATAACAGCAGGTTACGGATTTTATCTGCTGTCTTTTCAACTGCCTGCATGGATTCGCCACTAAGTGCTTCTGTCATCATTGAGGCAGACGCTTTGCAGATCGCACAGGCTGCCGATTCGAAACCGATCTTCTCAATCCGGCCGTCCTCCAGCGTCACAAACACAGAAACTTTGTCGCCACACAGCGGATTGTAGCCCTCGGCAGAATGCGTGTATACATCCGGCGCACCGTAGTTACGTGGCCGCTTGTTATGATCAAGGATCACCGCTTGATACAGTTCATGTAATTCCTCATTCACCATTAAAAAAACTGTTTCATCTTCCTCACCGCTTCAACCAGTCGCTCGACATCGTCAAAGTCGTTATAAAACGCGAAGGATGCACGTGCCGTAGCAGGCACACCAAACCGTTTTAACAAGGGCTGCACACAATGGTGTCCGGCACGCACGGCAACACCATCCGCGTCTAAGAAAGTACCAATATCATGCGGATGCACATCCCCCATCAAAAACGAGATAACCGACGCTTTTCCCGGCGCAGTACCGATAATGCGAACACCTTCGATAGCGGAAAGTTGCTCCGTCGCCCGATCTAACAGCGCCGTTTCGTGCTGCAGCGCGCCTTCTCTATCCAGTCCGGTCAAATAGTCCAGCGCCGCACCTAGACCAATGACGCCTTCAATATGTGGTGTGCCCGCCTCAAACTTACCCGGAATGCCTTTATACGTGGTACCTTCGAAATCAACTTGCTCTATCATGTCACCACCACTCTGATACGGCGGCAGTCGTTCGAGCCACTCGCGTTTGCCCCAAAGAACCCCTATCCCGGTCGGCCCACAGACTTTATGGCCGGAAAAAACAAAAAAGTCGCATCCCAGATCACGAACACTCACCGGCATGTGCGGCGCCGATTGCGCGCCATCGACCAACACTGGCACATTCAATGCATGTGCTTTCTCAACAATTGTTTTAACCGGATTGATCGTACCCAGTGCATTAGATACATGCACGACCGAGACAATTCGTGTCTTTTCTGTTAACAAGGCTTCAAAAGCATCCATATCCAAAACACCTTGGTCATCGACCGGTACGACCTTTAACACGGCACCGGTCTTTTGTGCGGCAATCTGCCAGGGCACGATATTGGCATGGTGCTCCATGTGAGTGATTAGAATTTCATCACCGGGTTGGAACACCGATTCGACGAATCCCTGGGCAATCAGGTTGATGCCTTCAGTTGCACCACGAACAAAAACAACTTCATCTGCATCCGTTGTACCAATGAAATTTGCGACTTTTGTACGTGTCACCTCATAGGCATCCGTCGCCTGCTCGCTCAGGTAATGAACCCCTCGATGGATATTTGAATTCTCCAACCGGTAGTACTGGTCAATCGTTTCAATGACCGAAAGTGGCTTTTGCGACGTTGCTGCACTATCCAAATAGGTGAGCGGCTTTCCCCTCACCTCAGTTGACAGGATTGGAAAATCGGCTCGCACGCGCTGGTAATCAAATTGTTTGGTTAAACTCACAGCATCAATCTCACAGTATTGCGCAGGAATCTCAATTTGAATATGCAGAAAAACAGAGAAGTACTTGGTGGCAGATCAGACACTTTAACCCGGGTTATCCTAAAAAAATGAGTCGACTAGGGTTCTGTTTGTAAGCCGCTTTCGAGCACAGCTACACTCAATCGAAGGGTGAAGCCAATAGACGTTGATTTACGTGGATACTATACAACGCCAAAAGGGCGACCAGCTTCAAATTTGTAACTACCTGATGATCAGCAATTCATTCCTCACTTTTCACTCTTCACTACTCTTTCAAGGTTAATGCAGTTTTAAGAAGCTTTTGCGTATACCACCGGTCTCAAAAATTCACGACACTATTTATCAAGCGATATTTTCACAAAACTGACATTGACTTATCAGTGTGAGTTTTTCTTTTAATACTATAAATTTATCGTTTATCGTTTATCGTTTATCGTTTATCGTTTATCGCAAAGAAGCAAAATAAGTACTTTTAATAATCAATTACGTAATGGCGACCGCAGAATTAAACTTAAAGCAGCTAAGCAAACGAATTAAATCTGATAAATCATTCAAAGTGCTGGTCAATGTCCTGATCGATGAAGGCCTTCTTACCAAGCCCGGGTTGAAATTCGAGAAAATAAAAAGTGACAAAGATATTTTTTTAAAATTCATCGCCAAGATATATAGTTCTAAAGCGGACGAAAAAAAAGAGAGTCTCATTCACTCCGTACTCTTCTGCAAAAATTTCAAGAAACCGGACGTAGATGCATTCATGCTGAAAACAGCAGAAGCCATAAAAAAATATCTGGGGAATGAAGATCGCAGAGAACAGAAAAAAGGCCAGTTCCTGCAGAGCATCGTCAAATCAATATCCGGTGATAATATAAAGCCGGATGAAATAAAAGAAATCGATTTCGACGATGAGGATGAAAACGACGATGAAGCTGCTACAAATGCAGTAAAGCCCAAACAAAAAGAAAAGGCAGAGCCTGAAGAAAACGAAGAAGCAACCGAGCTTCAAGCGCGCCTCAATTATTTTGAGCCTTTGGTAAGTGAGTTTTCAAAAACAAATCTTGAGGCACTGCTTAAATTCAAAATGGCGAAGCGTCTCTTTAAAGGCGGTGAAAGCCAGTTTCCTACTGTAAAGGAAAACCTCGATCTGATAGAAGTAATGTTCGCAGAGGCCGAAGACTTCGACGACGATGAAGAACTGATTAGCCTGGATGAAATGAAGCAGTTGCTGAAAAAGCTGGCTAAAGCGGATGGGGATAAGTCGTACGCATTTTCATGTTGTGGTCAAAAGGAAGCTTTTACCTACACGATGCATAAGCGAAAAGGACCCAAACTCCTTTCAAAAAAGTTAAAAAAGGAAAAGGAGGAAACCAAGTTAAGTTTTGGGCGTGCTACAATCGACAAAAAAGCCAAGACGCTCGTGCTTGATATTGAAGCAAAAGTTATTCCCATGATCTACAAGAGCATGAAGCTGTGGCTCCGGAACAACAAGCCCCTGCCGGTAAAAAAAGTACGCATATTGCTGGCGGGTGCGGAGGTGCCAGCGCCAAAAGATGAAATCGATGAATTGCTCGCAGAATACGAACTGCTGGTTGGAAATGCGATCAAATCGGTTGAAAGCAATACTACAGAAATTGAGGCAACTCTGAATGAAGCCAAAAGACTAGGAGAGGATGCTGACAATCCGGAAACCAATGCTAAGATACTCGACTTACTGTCCACTCTGGATGACTTGCTGGATGCACTTGAGTATCAGATAAAGTGGGAAAAAGGGTATGACGGATTCAGCAAACTGTACAAGGAAGCAATCGAAAAGAATCCGGCGAACAAGTTAAAACTGATAGCCAAATGGTCGATTGCAGTCAAAGCCTCAGAAGGCTCCCAGTTCTCGGTTGCAATGAAAACCTGGGCTCAGATAGAACCGGAACTTCTGGAGATTGCAGGAACAAGGCCTACCACAGAAAGTAGCCAGGATACGAATACCGAAGGCACGAAACAAGGTACCGAATCCGGCAATCTGGAAGAGAGCCTCAAGTTGTGGGAATCCGCTCAAAAGGATGTCGTCGGTGAATTGAAAAAAATCGAAAAAATCATCAAAAATTCTAAGCACCCTGAGAAAGATAAGGCATTGATGTTATTTATGGCTGTTCGGATGCAACTCAATGGAAACCCGGATAAGATGAAAGAGAAGAAGAATGTGGTCGAAATGGAGAAATACCTGAAAGAGGACGATGTCATTGATGATATCTGTAACTTCGGAGCAGATGTTCGCACTCCACTCCTGGCCGTAACCAATAAGTTGAAAACCATCGCAGCGTGATTTTAAAACAATCTTAAGGATATGCCAGAACCAAAAACACTTCTCGGAACAGTTTTAGAGACCGAAAACAAATTAAAGGAATGGCAGAAGGAAAGGGATGAAGTCAGTAAATTGTTTGAAAAGGCAATGAAATTCAATCCAGACGAGCGCACAAGGCTCCAGGCTATATGGGCAATGGCAGTCGAAAATGCGGACGCAGCCAAATTTAGCACTGCTTTGAAATTAACGGAGAGATTGAGGCCAATGCTTCAGGCTGTTCTAACAACGAATATCAATATTGAACAGTTAGAGGAGAGTAAAGACACTCCGACGGTTGACTGGACAACCGCCAAGGTAGTCTGGGATAAAACCTCTGACTATATTGATGATAAAATTAATGCATTGCAAAAGTTTCTGTTGCGATCCGGAGACAAAGAACTGGTAACAATTGCTCAATATGGTTTTAGCGCAGTCACTGGAAATTTCAGGCAACGATTTATGGCTGAAATGATAAATGTTGGTTTTGCCAGCACTAAAGGTGGAGAAGTACAGAAAAAAGCAGCAAAAAGTGCTTTAAAGACCCTCGGTGAATTCCGTCAGTACGTTTCAAGTAGTGAGCAAATCGATGCAATTGATGGAAATCCGTTTAAAGTTGAAGTTAAAATCAAAAAGACGCTGCTGAATACTTTGAATACCCTGGAAAAGACTCTGAACTCCATGACCGCACATTAGTTCCAAAACCGTAAATTCTCTTTTTTAATCAGCCAAATAGCTAACCAATGATTGACGTACCAACATTTAAAAAGGCTTTTCCGGAAGCTATTAAAAAAGCAAAAAAACAGGAAGAGGAAGTAACTGAAAGCTTGATAAAATCGATCTCAGTTACTGAAGGCTTGGACGATTCAGATATAGAACTAATATTGAGGGAACACGCACAAAACAAAGCAAGTGAAGCCGCCGCCTTCAAAGACTATCGCTGGCTGGATGATCTGATCAATGCAACCACAATAACTGATCGAAATAAATACGGACTGACCGAGGGCAAGAAACTGGAGAACAAGCTGCTTGATAAGCGTCGCGATGAACTGACCAAAATCAACAATGCAATTGATGGTGCAACGGATCGGCAAAAGCGGCTCTTCACAGCGCTCGGAAAACACAACGATAAAAAAGGATCCGATGCTTATAAAGAAGCGTCGAAGCTTGCGTTCAACATGACGAACCACATCCCCGATAGCTGGCTGCTGGAATATCGTAGTCGTGGGAAAAAAGGCTTCATTAATCTGTGTAAATCCCAAAGTGAGCGAGAAGCGATTGTAGAGGAGAACAAGAATGTTCCTGAGAAAAAGAGACAGGAAGAAAGGAAGTTATTTGAAGAGATGATTGAACACGGTTCGCTCAAGGGAATGGACCGGACCCAGTTTTTCTTTGATAAACCGACTCTTTCGCTCACTCCCGAGATGAACACGAGGTTGATGAAAACCTATGATGAGATTCTTAAGCGAGCGTATGCAATCCATGATGCAGGTGGCACATGCGAGGAGGTCGAGGAGTCGCTGGAACACCTCCCTCCCGAATTCTGGCCGCCGGCGTTTATTCGATCACTTCAAGCCTGGCGAAAAGTCGAACGCGAACTGGCTGAAGAGCGCGTCAAGGCCATGTTTGACAAAAAAGGTCCTGGCGGCATCAAAGAATTTTTAGGTGATGTAAAGGGCTCTTTGGACTTTGCGATGGATACGCTAGGGTTCGTAGGTTTGGCTACCGATCTCGGTGGCTTTAAGCAGAACATCGGCGATACAGGCAAAATTGATCCAGAAACCGGTGAAAAAATATTCAGAGCCACGGCTGGTGAGGCCTTTGTCCCCTGCGCATGGCGAGGTGCCCCCGGAGAAGTTGAAGCAACGGCGGCCTTCATAGGTGTCCTACAAGGTGGATGGGGGTTCGGAGAAGACGTCTACAAAGCTTTTAAGGACGACACGATTGATGAACTTGTTGCCGATAGAGACGATCTGGATGGACTGCCAGATCGAATAGCTCAGGCGAACAATAAACTCGCAGGTGAACTTTTGGACGCCGGCCAGGGAAATTTGACGAAAGTCGGGGGTGGAATCGGACTCGCTAACAATATCGGTTGGGGTATGGCTGCATTGGATAAGGCAACTATTTTCAACGACTATATTCCTGTTTTATGCGTGGTCGCAGCGGGAATCGACCTTACTAATTCATTGATCAATTTTGGCCGTGCCATGTCAATGCGCGGAAAAACCTCCAGCATGCTTGACGAAGCCAAGATAGATTCGATCACAGGCAAATCGAAGGATGGAGGGGCTTTGGTAAAAGCTATCAAAAATGAGATGGGTGCTCGTACTCGCCAAATATCCAAGACAGGGGTCGAGGTTACAGGCAAAACCCTGACTCTGGCAGGTGAAATTACGCTTACTGCAACTGAAGGTACCGGTGTTGGAGCTGGTGTGGGGTTGGGACTGAAGGTGGCTGGAAAGTCTGTAGAATATGGCAATAAAATTGTCTTTGCAGGTATTGACTGGGGCATCGCCAGAAATGCCAAAGAACTAATCTTCCAAGCCCAGGCAGGCAATCCAATTGCCCGGATGCAGATCATGGAAGACAGTGGCTTATATGCTAAGATGTATATTTGCATGCTTGCCAAAGAAGGTAACCCTATGGCAACAAAGTTCATCGTTCAACGAGGCATTACAGAGTCCGATTTACGCAAACCGTCAATGGCGCTTTCAGTTCTTCGTGAGGCCATGTTGGCCCATGCAGAGCAAAAGGACGAAACGAAGGTGTCCGACAATCCGCTGGAGGTCATCGGCGATGAGTTTGGCTTCGATAGCGTAACAAACTTAGGCAAAACACTGATCGTTAAACCCGTTACGAAAATCAAAGACTTTATCGTGGATAAAAGCAGAGAGAGCGCTGCCGCGAAATACAAGTATAAACCCAAATGGGCCGTGCCAAAATTTCCGAGTGATCCGGAGGAGTGGTCTCAACACTGGAGCGATACCAAAACCGAAGCCAAGAAAGTAGGACTGTATGCCACTAAAACAGTCTTTAGGACCGGTTTGAAAGATGCACTGTCGTCTTGTGCAAAATCATTAGCTGCTTGCAAAGGCTTTATCGACGCTGCCGAAAAAGCCCGGGAGACAGATGATCCATCGGCAAACTTCACTTATGATAAAGCAAAAGCCATCAAGGAAGTGCAGAAAGTCATTAATAGCATGTCAAAGGTCTCTGATCTTGGAATCAAAGCCCACCCAGAGCGCAATGAAGGTGGCTTACATGAGCCCATGGCAAGATACATTTGTGATGTAAGATCTACAATATCCAAGAAGCAAACCTACTTGGAAGTTATGCTGATAGACGTCGGAGTCAAAGACAGCAACTGGGGGCTAGACCCAGACTACGTTGGTGAGAAAAAAGAATACTACGGAGAAATCCAGAAAAAATTAGACCCTGATGGAGCCCCATTAATAACAAAATCCGATGAAAAGCCGGAAGCAAAACTAAGCAAAGCCCCAGACATAGATTCAGATGCATGGGAAAAAGCTTGGGCGAGTGCAGTTGATACCTGCAGCATGCCTAAAGATGATGAAGGTGTTTCGAAGGCCCTTACTTCCTATCGGAAGGCAAAAGAAGACCTTGGAAAAGATGATATAAGTGGAAAAGACCAACGCAAAGCAAGAATGGCCATCCGAAAGTATTTGAAGGAAGCTGCTGCCGCATTGAAAAATTTACAGCCAGTCACCACAAGTTTTGAAGGCCTGTACAAATATATAGAAGAAACCATCAAGCTGGTATTAAAAACATCTCGTGAAAACGAAGAAGAACTCAATAAAAAGTGGTCAGACGTACCCGCTCACAATTTTTCAGAAGAAGCGTGGAAAAAGTTACTTAAAGGAGCCAGAGAACAAGGTTTTATCGGAGCATATATCGGCAATGATGCTAAAAAAGCGCTGGCTGGTTACGATAAAGCAAAGGCAAAGCTCGACGAGCTGGGTGAGGATTTCAAGCGCACGCCCAAAGCACGTAAAGCACGAGACTCAGTATTGAAGGAACTAGCAAAGGTTAATGGAGAAACGGAGAAATTAATCGCAAGAAATCTGGAGAACCATGAAGACTTACTTGGATGGTTCATTTTTGTTAACAAGCAAGTTGGAGTAATCGCACAAAAGATTTTTAATGAACAAAACGCTATCGACTTCACTCCAGATGATACGTTGAGCAAAGGTGGATGGGAAAACACTTACAGGACAGCAACTTCTTGTGGAGCAGTCGCAACAACAAAGAAAAAAAGTGTGCTCTCAAAAGCGCTTGCCAAGCTCGACCAGTGCAGGGCAGATGTCTCAAAAGCAACATCTTATGCCAAAAGATACCAGGCAGCAAAGAAACTGGACAAAATTGTTCCAGAAATCCATCAGGCAATCAGCAAAGTACAAGAAGCACGAGGCTACACCGACCAGGAGACAATGGCTAATTATCTCTTGGAAATGCGAGACACTGTTGGGGAACTTCGAAACGATGAGAAAGAGCCTTTCAAATCTGTGCTAAGCGGCAAAGATGCACCTAAACCCTTTAAGAACGGACAAAAGATTGAATTTGTTTGGTCGAACAGCAAAAGCAACGGAGGCTGGCAAGATATTAAGAAAAAAGCAGATGCGGCCGGCCTGATTAAAAAGTCCAAGAACAAAACCGGTGTTGGTGGAGCCATAGTCAGTATAAGTGAACAGGAAAAAGCTATCGAGAAAGCCACTAAAAAAGGCAAAAGCAATCAGGAAACAGGAGCCCTCGTAATCAAAATTGTTGTAACGCTTACAACATTAAATTCAGCGTTAACTAAGTTAAAAGAGGAAACCGAAAACTTAAGCTTCAGCAACTATCTTGAAGATGCGCTTAAAGTAACCAAAGAAAGACTGGAAAAGTACGAAACAGAAAAGCTTAGACTGATTGGCGGTGCTGACGCATCGTTTGATCCGGTGAAGGTGGGGTTCAAATGGTATAACAAAGGTTCCAATGGCTGGCAGGATGTGAAAAAAGTTGCCAGCGATGCGGATTTATTCGTGTACAAGGTCAAAACAGGCTTTGGAACAGCACTGGACAAATCAGAAAAGCTTAGAGATACAGCCGAGAAAACTCGACTGACCAAAAACAAAAAACAAAATTTAGACCAGGAAATCGAGACCCTTGAACTCGTCCTGACGATTGCTGAAAGACTTAAGGAAGGTACACTTAACAACAATTTCAGGGATTACTTCGAACAAGGGATTCAGCAAGCTAAAACTCGGAAAACCGAAGCCTTTAACAATTTGAAAGATTTAAATTAATTGAATGTTTCCTGATGCCCTGATTGACAGATAAATTCATTACCAAGAGAATAAGGCTTGAAACGCAGGTAACAAATGGCTAACAAAATGGTTATATAAATCAAAATGCTGGATAACTTAATCTTCTTAATATAGCAGACTTATGACTGAACCTGCCACTGTAACGGAAAACGATCTCGATGCGATAATAGACGAACTGGTCGTATCGATAGCCAAAACAATGGAGAATCCACCAGCCGACCTCGTTAAATTGATTGAAGGTATAGATGAACCAGAAGATTCTAGCTTATCCGATACAGTTGATTCTGAAAAAACAATGGGCGTAGAGCTGCAAGCACTTATTGATGTGGTAATGGATGAGTAGATTACTTATTCAATGAAGACGTTTACCAAAAGGTTATAAACCAATATAACTCTTTTATTTAATCAAAAACCGCAAATAAACTAATTTAAATAGAAAACAGGTACTAAATTCCATGGAAAATCTGATAATTGACGACGAATCTCTGAAGCAAATCAAGATTACTACAACTCAGAGAGTTTATCGAAAGTTTGCTATGGCCTTGAAAGGCACACAGCAAGTCCTTGGGCTAAGGGTCTTTAAAAAAGGATCGCAAGAGTCTCTTTCGATGAAAGCAACTGAGATGAAGACTTCTCTCAAAGGAACCAGAGCTGTTTGCGGGCTTATTCAGGGTGACAAGAAAGAAAAATGCCTCATGTTTCTATTGCCTGGCACAGAAGAAGTGCTGAAAAAAATGGGTATTGGTGAAAAAAGCTACATCTGTAGTGTAAATCCCTATCCAGTTGATATTCTCAGGAAGAATATCAAAGATTCTAATGCTGATTTTAACAAAGCTGAGTTTAAAATCGTAGATTCAATTGATGATCCTATATTTGGTATTGCAGATTTGGAGCGTTGGAATGAGGTAAAATCTAGTGTCGATGTAGCGAGTTTTTATTTGATAAATACCTGGAAAACAACTTTAGCGGAAGCTGAAAAAAATCCCGATCAGGTTGATACACAATGGGATAAATTTGAAGAAGCACAGAAAGGATATGCAAATTTTTTAAAAGAAGTGACCGCTCTTGTAGTAGACTTTATGGATGCGGACGTTGAACAAAAATCCGTATTCGTTGAGACAATGAAAGCAGCAAACGACAAAGGAATTTACGATATCAGCAAACTCGAGGAAGCAATCGAAGCGTAAGAAAGCAAAAATTGGATCTTTAAAGACTCATATAGAGGGCAGAGAAATATTAAAAAAAGCCAAGTTTAATGCTTAATTTAGGGTTGCTAGAGCAGCCCCCTCCTTCCAATGCACCATAACAGTGGCACGAAGTTCAAATTGAGTACTCATTGGTTTGGGAGTAAGAATGGTCTAATAATGTGAAGCTGTATCTTGCTTTCAGAAGATTATTTCGATTAACCAAGCAGAGTGCAATTTGGGCGTTGACATGAGCATCATTTCTTTAAAATAGAAAATATGAGTACGGAGCTTATAAAGACAGGCGATATTGTAATGTTTGAAATCGCAGTAGGAGCAGCAAAAATTATATCTCCCCCTACAATACCGATATCCGGTACGGGAACCGACACTGTTATGTTTACAAAAGGTTGCCTTGAGGGCGATGAAAAGAAAGTTAAATTGCCTGTATTTTATATATCACCGCCGTATGTTATTCCGGGAAATGCTTTAATGACTATTAAAAAACTAAACAAAGATCAGCTTTCTAAAAAAACAAAATGCGATAACAAGAAGATAATTCTGAAAGGAAGCAGTTTTGACACTGAAATGAATGTTACAGTGCCAGCTATGAAAGTTAATGAAGCTACTGGCGTTCCCGAGCCGAGCACGACTATGAAATATAGCGGGAAGGGCAATTTCATTACTACCAATACGGCCGTAACGGATGGATAATAATTTAACTATTCGTTTGTATCCGTAGCTAACTCTTTCATTGCTCTGTAATCCATTTTACCAGTCCCCAGCTGTGGTAATTGCTCAACATAGCGCCAGTTTTTTGGATTTGGCTTCCATAGATTCGGAATATCCAGAGCCTTAAGTGTTTCGCGGATCGTTTCTTCGGAAAGTACCTTATGCGTGTGTAGAACGCAGAGCTTTTCACCCTTGCGCTCATCTTCGACAGCAACAATTGCCAACTGGTCGGGGCCTAACTGCAGTGCTTCCTGCAATGCCTTTTCGACCGCGCCGTGCGAAATCATTTCACCGCCAAGCTTGCTGAAGCGGGAAAGTCGTCCGGTAATTGCAAAAAATCCATCGGTATCCATGAGGCCGATGTCACCCGTGTTATACCAGCCATCTTTGAGGACTGATTCGGTGAGCTCCGGCTTATTCAAGTAGCCACGCATGATGTTGGGTCCTTTTATGTAAATGAGCCCCTCCTCACCCGGGGGCAGGATTGCTTCAGTCTCCGGATGTACGATTTTCATAGCCATCCCGGGGAGCACACGGCCAAGACGATCTTCGCGATTGCCAATCTCCTCCAGATCGTCGATTTCGACATTTGGCAGACTGATGGCACACACGGGCGACAGTTCCGTTGCGCCATAGCCTTCAAGCGGTTGTATACCAAAACGTTTCTCAAACAGTCCAGCAACGCGTGGTTGCAATTTCTCAGCACCGGTGAAGACATAGCGTAGATGGGCGAACTGTTCCGGTTTTATCTTACGCGCATAGGCGAGCAGAAAGCTTGGAGTGGTCAGTAAGATGGACGCCCTATGCTGATGCGCGAGTTTGCCAATGGTTTCACCTTCGAGCGGATTGGTGTGACAAGCCGTTGTGATGCCGGAAACCAGTGGAAACCAGAACGTCACGGTGTAGCCGAAGGAATGAAAAAAGGGCAGGGTTGCGAGCATCACATCCTCACGCTCAGGGCTGACGACCGAGCGGAATGATTCAATATTGGACAACAGGTTGTGGTGGCTGAGCATCACGCCTTTGGGTTCTGCCGTGGAACCACTTGAAAACAGGATGGTTGCGATGTCATCCGGTAGAATGCGCTTGCCCGTAATCAATGAACGCACTGGAAACAGTTTTGCTCTGACCCATGCAATGAGTTTTTCCTGTTTGCTCACATCGTTAAGCAAATCTTCCAAGTAGAGTATATTCCGGGCAAGCGGCAGTTCCGGGAGAGCCTCCAAAAACTTTCGGGACGTGAGCACCGTTTTTATTTCACATTGTGCTTGAGCCGATTCGACACTTGCTGCCGGAGCAGTGTAATTCAGATTGACGCTAATTCGCTGATCCAGGGCAGTTGCAAGATTTGCGATCGCAGAACCGGAGCCTGTAGGTAAAAGGATACCGATATTTTTTTCGTCACTGGAAGTCAGTTTACGCAGGCGATTACGCAGGATGAGACTGACGATCAGCAATTCACCAAATTTTAGTTGGCGGCCACTACTGTCGGCAATTGCTAACTTATCCCAGTTGCGTCGGGCGGATTCAATAAACTCCTGACCGAGGCTCTTGCGCCGCTCTTTGAACACATCAAACGATTCGACCGAAAGTTCACTGACTGCCTGCTGAACCTCAAAGGTTGTGGATTTCGTTGGCAGCGGTTTGCCAAAATGAACACTCACCGGGTAACGAAAATCCTTACCCGGGCGAATTTTTGGCATTCCGCTTCGGTAGCTGGAAATGCTGCCCCAGGCACCACCGATGTAAACGGGTATTATTGGATAGTCGGTGCCTTTTACAATGCGTTCGAAGCCGGGTTTAAAAGGACGCATCATACCTGTGCGCGACAGTTTTCCCTCGGCAAAGATAAACACCAGATAGCCTTCATCCAATGCAGTACGTGCCGTTTTTAAAGATTGGAGTAGTTTTTTGGGATTATCGCTGTCCTGGATCAGGATGACCTTTGCAAGCTGTACAATCCGCTGCGTCAACCAGCCTGATTTTTCGTATTGATTGCGTGACATCAGCATACGAATCCGGCGTTGCTGACTGGTGACAACAAGAATGGCATCCATAAGGCTGACATGATTGCCGACCAGTAGCGCCGGACCCTTCACCGGTATATTGTCTAATCCTCGCACCCTAAAACGATAGCAGAACCGGGTAATCAGCATGAAGATAAACTTCACAAAGAAGTCCGGCAAAATCCAAAGGCTAAATAGCGCCAGAATCAAGATAGCTAGCGACAGGTAAAAGAAGCCATCCTGAGCGGTGTTTCCAAAACAAGACGAATTGGCCCAGATAAGTCCGCTGGCTGTCAATATTCCAATCCAGCTTATAAACGAATTGGTCGCCTGGATCGAGCCCAGTTTATTTTTGGAACTGCGAAACTGGATAAATGAATGAAGCGGAACGATGAAAATCCCTGCGGCAAATCCCAGAGTAGCCATGCTTGCCGAAGCCAGCAAAACATCGCCTTCAGCCAGCGTTCCCAGTGTGGCCAGACTTAGACTGATCAAAAAAGCGCCAATTGGTACAATTCCAAACTCTATATTGCGTCCGCTGAGCCAGCCTGCTGCGGTTGCGCCCACGCCAATGCCGATTGCAGTTAGTAAAAAAAGACGTGTAGACTGTTCCTGCGAGAAATTAAGATGCTGTTCACCAAAATCGAGAATGTTAAATTGGATGAATGCGGCTGACATTGAAAAGACAGCCAGCGCCAGTACTGCGAGCATCAAGAACCCGTCTTTGCGAATTTCCAGAAATGTTTTATAGACAGAGGAAATTCCGTTTAGACTAAGTTTACGTTCAGGATGTGCCGGAGTGGTTTCAATATTCAGTGATGCCGCAAAGCCAAGACCTGCAATTAACAGGCAAATGCACGCGGCCAGTCCGAAATTTTTACCGGTAAAAATGCTCAGTTCCGGAGCTAGCAGCGTACCACTGATGATGGCGAGAAAGGTGAATAGCTGAATCGATCCATTGGCCTTTGAGAGTCGTTCGGCATCAACCTGTTCGGCGATAATACCGAGTTTACAAGGACCGAAGAAAGCACTTTGCGATGCCATCAGTATCATGGTCATATACAACATTACTGCGCTTTGCAGGAAAAGTGCAGCGACTCCAAACGCCATAACAACAAGCTCGAGCGCCTTGAGTGCAACAATCATTTTCTGCTTGCTGAATCGGTCGGCAAAATTGCCGGCAACTGGAACAACCACCAGGAACGGCAAAGCAAAAACGACCCCGACTGCCGCTAGAATTTTAGCGGAGCTCGTTGTGCCAGCTTCAATAGCTGCAGCATTCCAGGCAGTCAGTGCATAAATCATAATGTACTTAAAGACATTATCATTCATTGCACCGCCGAACTGTGTCAGATTATGCCACCAGAACGTCTTTGGTAGGGAGCGTGTTTCCATAGATAGCTTGGTTAAAGCAATCACTTCGTATTGACCAGGCAGTACTTCCCCACACAGAAAATAAGAAACCGCTGCGAGTTATTTATTCTCCTGAAACAAGTAAGACAAGGTGATGGCGTCGGCCCAAATATCCAAATCAGTTCTGAACCTCACTATTCTGCAACGGTGAGCTCAAAATTTCACCATCGACAAACTCCAACTCTACTTTCCAAAACCAGGAGTACATCCACAGCCCAAGAGCTCCGCCTATCCAGATAAAGGCTGAGAAGAAGAGAACAAAAAAAGGATACATGGATAGCGCTGCCAGAAATCCTTTGATTCCTGTTAGTGGTTGATTGTTTACCTCCACAGTTTCCGCTCCAAAAACTGAAGCAATACCGCACAGGAGGAAAAACAATCCCATCGGAATAAAAGAGCTGGCTAGTATCAGTTTGAAAAGGGATTTTTTCTTAAGTTTCTTTGCCCGTATTTTCACGCTTTCTCGTTTGCTTCGATTTATTTTTTCTTAAGATCGAAACGATCCAAAGTCATTACCTTTGCCCACGCTTTGATGAAATCCTGAACAAATTTATCCTTTGCGTCAGCCATGGCATACACTTCAGCAGTGGCGCGTAGTTCAGAGTTTGAACCAAAGATCAGATCCACGGTCGTCGCCGTGTACTTTGCCTCGCCTGTTTTGCGATCCAACCCCTGGTAAATGCCCTCGGTTTCTGATTTCTGCCATTTTGTGGACATGTCGAGCAGATTGACAAAGAAATCATTACTCAATAGTCCCGGGCGACTTGTCAAAACTCCGTGTTTCGAACCGTCTGCGTTTACGTCCAAAGCACGCATACCGCCTACCAAAACCGTCATTTCCGGAACGGTCAGGTTGAGCTGATCTGCTTTGTCCACCATGCTTTCAGCGGGTGACTCATAGCTTTTTTCTGCATTGAAATAGTTCCGAAATGCATCGGCAGCTGGTTCCAAAAGTGCAAAAGACTTAATATCCGTTTTTTTCTGGGTTGTATCTGCGCGGCCAGGCACAAATGGAACCGTAACTTTATGACCTGCGTCTCCGGCAGCTTTTTCGATTGCTGCTGTACCGCCCAGCACAATTAGGTCAGCAAGCGACACTTTTTTACCATAATTGGCCTGAATTTCTTTGAGTTTGCTCAAGACTTCGGCGAGTTCTTCGGGATTATTCACGCTCCAGCTTTTCTGTGGCTCCAGTGCAATCCGCGCTCCATTCGCACCACCTCTCATATCGGACGCACGAAATGTTGAAGCAGACGCCCAGGCGGTGCGTACGAGTTGAGGTACGCTCAAACCCGTCTCCAGAATTTTAATCTTAAGTGCTGCGACGTCTTTCCCATTAATCAAAGGATGGTCGACTGCTGGTATTGGATCTTGCCAGATCAGTTCTTCATTAGGGACTTCCGGCCCAAGAAGAGCGGCCTTTGGACCCATGTCGCGATGGGTAAGCTTGTACCAGGCCTTGGCGAATGCTTCCTGGTATTTATCAGGATTGGCTAAAAAGCGTTCTGCAATTTCCCGGTAAGCCGGATCAAATTTTAAAGCCAGATCTGCAGTTGTCATTACCGGTGAATTGAATTTTCCTTCGATATGCGCATCTGGCACTGTTTCATGTAGTGATTCATCTGTAGGAATCCACTGGATAGCGCCAGCGGGACTTCTAGTTTGCTTCCATTCAAACGTGAGCAGATTCCGAAGGTAAAGCGTTGTCCATCGTGTCGGAGCTTGCGTCCAGGCACCTTCCAGTCCGCTGGTAACGGTATCTTCGGCGTGTCCTTTGCCACACTTGTTTTTCCAGCCAAACCCTTGTTCTTCTATTGTAGCGGCGGCAGGTTCAGGGCCCATGCAACCGGCAGGTTTGTGGGCACCATGCATTTTTCCAAAAGTGTGTCCGCCGGCAATCAATGCTACGGTTTCCTCATCGTTCATCGCCATGCGACCGAACGCAATGCGTATGTTTTTGGCAGAACCAACCGGATCGGGTTTACCCATCGGGCCTTCTGGATTGACGTAGATCAACCCCATATGCGTTGCACCCAGGGGACGTTGCAGCTTGCCGTCATTTTCATAGCGATCACTCGCAAGCATTTCAACTTCAGGCCCCCAGTAAACCATATCCGGCTCCCAGTCGTCGGCGCGGCCTCCGGCAAATCCGTAAGTTTTAAATCCCATGTTCTCCAAAGCTACATTGCCTGCCAGTATCATCAGATCTGACCAGGAAAGCGCACGGCCATATTTTTGTTTAACAGGCCATAACAATCGGCGCGCTTTGTCGAGATTCCCATTGTCCGGCCAGCTGTTCAGTGGATCGAAACGCTGCTGACCACCACCAGCGCCACCGCGACCGTCCAGTGTGCGGTAAGTGCCGGCACTGTGCCATGTCATACGAATAAAGAAAGGTCCGTAGTTCCCAAAATCTGCCGGCCACCAATCCTGAGAGTCAGTCAACAATGCATCGATGTCTTGTTTGACAGCAGCAAGGTCCAGCGTCGCAAACGCTTCTGCATAGTTAAAGTCTTCACCGTATGGATTTGATCGGAGATCGTGATCACGCAGCGGGGAAAGATCGAGCTGGTCCGGCCACCAGAATTGATTGGTTTTAGTCTGTCCTGCTTTCATAGGACACATACCAACAGCGCCTTCGGGTTTGGTGATCTGGGCGGTTTCTGCCAAGACCTGATTAGCTATCAAAGTGGTAGCAAAAGCGCCAATAAATAAAGTTTTACGGTACAATTTTATTTTTTTCATAATTAAGTATTTACTAATAAGTAACTGCTTATTTTCAAACAACCTCGCAAGAAATTTTTTATCTAGGTATCCGAAACCTGCCATTATTAATTAAAAATCATGAAAATGCTCAACAACGGGTACAAAGGAGGCGCTTTTCATCCTCAGTTACCAAAGGGTAAAGCTGGCGGCATCATTTCTGTCAGTGGCGCTGCACTGGAATTCAGGTCTGAGAACCTCTCTTTCCAGCTACCCCTGGAAGGACTGGAGATTAAGATAGGAGGAACAGGGGGAAGGCTGATTTTCTTTTCTCACCCGGATCACCCTGAAAAGACAGTTTACTCGCGCAATCAAAAGATTCTGAGTGATCCGCAGTTTAAATCTCGGCAAATGGTTCAAAGGCAAAGAAAGTCAGCACAACTGCATCTTTTCAAGCAAAGAGCCTGGGCCTTTTTTTCGTGTATGCTTATCTTGGTTATTCTGAGCAGTGCTTACCTGTTAAAAGATCCTGCGGTGAGTCTTGTCGTAAAGCGATTACCACCTGATTTTGAGAATTCGCTTGGCGAGAATTTCATTAAGCAGTACCGATCGACACATGATTTCATTGAGTCAACGG
This sequence comes from uncultured Opitutia bacterium, assembly GCA_963922575.1. Taxonomy (GTDB): domain Bacteria; phylum Verrucomicrobiota; class Verrucomicrobiia; order Opitutales; family Coraliomargaritaceae; genus Lentimonas. The sequence continues at coordinate 10,589 of CAWUII010000024.1, read as the reverse complement.
TGGTCGAAGAGAAGCTGAATCACTTGGTAAAACCTTTAATAACTGTGATTGCATCGAATCGATATGATTTCAAATTCTATATTGTTCAGGATTCCAGCCTAAACGCATTTGCTCTCCCGGGTGGACATATTGTTATCAACACTGGGCTGATCCTGAGTGCTTCAAGATCTGAAGAAATACTTGGAGTAATCGCTCACGAAATTGCTCATGTTACCCGTCAACATGGTGTCCGCAAGGTACTCGAAAGTACCAGTCTGTATATCGTCCTGTCGGGCTTGTTTGGTGACGTTTCCGGAATCACTGCCGTCTTCTTATCCAATGGAACCTTCTTACTGCAGCAACAGTTCTCGCGTGAGTTTGAGAGGGAGGCTGATCTGTTGGCAGTTACTTACCTGAATCGCACAGCGATCGACCCGTCCGGGCTGTATGATTTTTTTGCAAAGCTTAAAGAGAAAGAAGCTGCAGCGAAGCTGGGAGGCTTTTCAGAGTCAATTACACTCCTGAGTACGCATCCAGCTACCGACAGGCGTATGGAATCACTTCAAAAGGCAATTGACGAAAAAGGCGACGAATCCTACCGGCCAGTCGAATTTGATCTTAAAGCTTTTCAGGCTTTACTTTATGAGGCATCTGGTGACATTTGAATCTCGATGGAAGCGAACATACATGGCTCACCTTCATTTGCCTACCTTGATATAGAATTGGCCCCGGGGGAATCCGTCATCGCTGAATCGGATGCAATGGCAACAATGTCAGCCGACCTGGACGTTAAAGCCCGGCTAAATGGAGGACTTTTTTCAGGCCTCTGTAAAAAGCTACTCGGCAAAGAGTCGCTTTTTATCAACGAATTTACCAATACACGTGGAGAAAATCGGCGAATCACACTTGCGCAGAGCAATCCCGGAGACATAACCCATATGGCTCTGCACAGTAAAACCATCTGTCTGCAACCGGGTGCTTACATCGCATCGACCAGCCAGATAAAGCTGGGCTTGCAGTGGGCAGGCTTCGTTTCAGGTATCAGTCGCGAGGGCTTTTTTCGTCTGACTGTTTCCGGTGAAGGATCTGTCTGGTTCGGGTCGTATGGCGGACTTATTGAGAAAGAAATTGATGGCGAATTCATCGTTGATACTTCACATCTGGTTGCTTACGAACCTCAGCTAAAGCTGAAGCTACAGATGGCTGGCGGCTTTTTCTCCAGCATATTCAGCGGTGAAGGTCTGGTCACGCGGGTTGAAGGTAAAGGAAAGATCTGGTTGCAAACCCGAAGCGTCTCCGGTCTGGTCGGATGGCTGAATCCAAAACTCTTCTAATCCATTTAAGAATAAGAGCATGAAGATTGAAACCATACACGGCCCCGGCAATGCAGCCGCTCATGTAACTTTGGAGAATAATGAAACGCTGGTAGCTGAAGGCGGTGCCATGATTGCAATGAGTACTAACGTTTCGATCGAGACGACCACCCATCAAAAAAGAAAGGGCGGAATAATGAGCGGCCTGAAGCGCTTGCTGGGCAATGAGTCTTTCTTTCTGAATCACTTCACGGCAAACTCGGATGGTGCGGTTGTTACCGTGTCGCCGACACTTTCCGGTGACCTCAAAGTTCTGAAGCTCAACAACGATCGTATCATCGTGCAAAGCGGATCTTACGTAGCCTGTGAGAAATCGGTCGAAATGGATATTGGCTGGCAGGGCTTTAAATCACTCTTTGCAAAAGAGGGACTTTTTTGGCTAAATCTTTCGGGTCAGGGCCAGGTAATCGTCAATTCCTTTGGTGCGATTTACCCAATCGATGTGGATGGTGAGTACATTGTCGATACCGGTCATATTGTCGCATTTGACGAGACCTTGAACTTCTCACTCTCAAAAGCGGGCAAAAGCTGGATATCTTCGATACTTGGCGGTGAGGGACTGGTCTGTCGCTTCAAAGGAAAAGGTACGGTCTGGTGTCAGTCGCACAACGCATCTGCTTTCGGGCGTGCTCTTGGCAAGCAACTAAAACCAATAAAGCGCTAAATTATGTCCACAACCGAATTACATCCGAAGGGGTACGACTTTGACTTCGCAGCCAGGCCGGATTTCGGCTTTGCTACTGTCCGGCTCAAGGCCAACGAGACGATAAAAGTCGAAGCGTCTGCAATGGCGAGCATGGACACCAATATTAGAATGAAAACACGGATGAAGGGCGGGCTGGGTCGACTGATCACCGGTGAATCGCTTTTTATCAATGAGTTTACTGCCGAAAATGGGCCTGGCGAAATCGGTATCGCGCCCGGAAGTACCGGTGATATCGAACATATATATCTCGAAAACGAAACGATCTATTTGCAAAATTCAGGCTATGTCGCCTCCTCGCCGGAAGTTGAACTAAACACCAAATGGCAGGGTCTGATGAAAGGTTTCTTCTCCGGCGAAGGCTTGTTTCTAATCAAGTGCTCTGGTGTGGGCGACTTGTTCTTTTCGACCTACGGTGCAATGATCGCAATTGATGTCGATGGAGAGCATATCGTCGACAACAACTACATTGTCGCTTTCACCGAAGGACTGGACTATAAGGTTGAGTCCATCGGTGGCTACAAATCGCTTTTCTTTTCCGGTGAAGGATTGGTCACACGATTTCAGGGCCGTGGGCGCCTGTGGATCCAAACCCGACAGGTTCCTTCGTTTGCAACATGGATTCGCCCATTTCGCAGAATACAGAAATCCAATGACTGACTGGTAAAGCGGGGGTTGTGATGCTCATCAAAACACGTGCATACTTGGCCCAGATTTTTGGATTTAGCGTTCATTCCTCTCCCGAGGCGACGGTTTGCACGTACGGCAGGTTGAAATGAATCGCAGTTCCCTTGCCTGGATCACTTTCTGCACCTACAGTTCCGCCATGCTGCTGGACGATGTGTTTCATAATGCTCAGGCCGAGACCCGTACCACCACCTTCGTAAGAACGTCCCTTGTCGACCCGGTAAAACCGTTCAAAAATATGCGGTAGATCTTTCTTCGGAATCCCAGGACCATCATCCACTACTGCGCATTGGATGCAGTTTAATGCTTCATCGTAGCTCACTTCCAGTCGTAATTCGGTAAAGCCGGGCGCATATCTGAATACGTTTGTAATCAGGTTATCAAATACTTGTTGGATACGAAAACGATCAAACGCAAATTCATCTACCTGATCATCAAATACCAATGTAATCCGCTGCTTTTGATGATCCAATCGCGAACTGTAATTTTCGATAGTTTCTTCAAGCAACTGGCTCAACGATTCAACGGATAGGTTGATCTGGTCCGGCTTTGACTCAAGTCGTGACAATACCATCAGATCTTCTACCAGCAAATGGAGCCGCTGCGTGTTTTTATCAATTTTTTCTAAAAACCGCGCACGCTTATCGACAGCTAATGTTTCATTATCCTCGATGAGCGTCTCTGTGTATCCCTTGATAATTGTGATTGGTGTGCGTAACTCGTGCGAGACGTTGGCGACGAAATCCCGGCGGATTTCCTCCAACCGTTTTAACTGAGTAATATCATGCAGAACCAGTAAGGTTGAAACATCGTCGACTTCAGTCACTTCACGAACCTCTGCACACGAAGCTTCAAACCAAAGCAAAGCGCCTTCGTGTTTGAAACTTACCTGCTGCATGCGCTCCCTTGAACCATTTGAATACGAATTCAGGAGATCGATCAGGCTTGAGGAGCGCAGCACGGACTCCAGACGAAGCCCTCGCAATGGCTCGCCCTTTCGAAAAAGCCGCTTAGCCGACTCGTTAGCATATTCGATCTCGTGATTGCTGTTAAAGATAATTACGGCTTCCTGGATCGATCCCAGCGTCGCTTCCAGTTGATTCAATCGTCCGACCTGAGATTTGGCGTAATGATTATGCCGATCAATCAGCTCATTGATATTAGCAAGCAGTTGATCAAAGCCGACCCATCTCAGAAACAAGGATGAACGGCTGGGTAAGAGACGAAGCCTGGATTTCGCCGCTACTGTCAAATCAGTAACAAATGCCCTCGTCTTTAAAATCACTAGACAAAGTATAATAAGAAATGAACATAAAAAAATACCAACAAAAGCTTCCATAAACTACTAAATAATGAACGTCTTGATTCTAGATCGTAATCAGTTTCATGGGATAACGGACCTTAGGTCAATACTGCGTGTTTCAACGGAAATATCCTTTTACCTGGCGTACGGGCATCGGTTGGCGAAACCAAATCTTGATCGTGTTTACTAAAGAGGTTCTTTGCTATTTTCTGTGGAAAGGTAGCTTGATAACTATTTGCCTTGTCTTTTAAAAAAAGTTGAAGCCATAGCGCTCGCCTGACCTGAGCTTGTCGATGGTGTCGCCGTGCTTTACACTAGCTGACATATTTTAAAGGTCGTCAATGCCTTGGCAGTGTAGATCGGCTTTCAGACAGGTACTCATCTATCTTATTCAAAAAGCATGCACTTGATTTATTGAGTGCATGCTTTTTTATAATTGCACTCATTGAATTTATCCAAAGATAAGAATACAGGATTGAATTTTAAACCGCTAATAGATTGACATACAGTCATACCAACCGAGATTGTTGCTTACTTTTCTGAAATTTATCTAATTTTTGACGTGCTCAAATTTCTATCTAACGACATTGGCATTGACCTAGGAACCGCAAATACACTTGTCTTCGTAAAAGATAAAGGGATCGTTCTGCGTGAGCCCAGTGTTGTAGCTATTTATAAATCCACTAGGAAAGTTTGTGCCGTTGGCTCGGAAGCTAAGAAAATGCTGGGGCGCACGCCTGAAAATATTACCGCAATGCGTCCGATGAAGGATGGGGTAATCGCTGATTTTGATATTACAGAAGCAATGCTGCGTTACTTTATCAAAAAAGCGAATCGCGGAAAAATCTTTTCAGCCCCACGCATCGTTGTCGCTGTACCCTCCGGTATTACTGAAGTGGAACGTCGCGCCGTTAAAGATTCTGCGATTCGTGCCGGCGCTCGCGATGTACTTCTGATCGGAGAACCGCTCGCAGCGGCAATCGGTGTTGGACTACCGATTGACGAACCGGCAGCTAACATGATTGTTGATATTGGTGGTGGAACTACGGAAGTGGCGATTATCTCACTTGCGGGCATTGTTTATACAAAAAGCATCCGTGTTGGTGGTGACGAAATTGATGCAGCGATCATTAATTACATGAAGCGCGCCTACAATCTCTTGATTGGAGAACGCACCTCCGAAGAGATCAAAATCCGCATTGGGTCGGCCTCTCCCAGGGACGAGAAAGTATCGATGGAAGTGCGTGGTCGAGATTCAGTTGCTGGCTTGCCCAAGACAATCACAATTACGTCTACAGAGATTCGTGATGCGCTCAGTGATACTTTGGGCTCCATAGTTGATATGGTTAGAAGCGCTCTCGAACGCTGCCCACCGGAACTTTCTGCCGACCTAATTGACCGTGGATTTGTACTGGCCGGTGGCGGCGCTCTAATTCATGGAATTGATCAACTTCTAAGTGACGCGACCGGTCTGCCGGTAATCATTACAGATGATCCGCTCAGCGCTGTTGCCAATGGAACCGGTATGGTATTAGAGGAACTGGCTTTCCTCTTAAAAGACCTTACCGGAAACACTAAAAACTAATTTCTGCCGTGGCGAACAAACGCCTCGATAAATCTAAACCGCTAATCCTACTAGGTGTCTTTTTTGCTATCTGGTGGTTAGTGCCTTCTCTGGTCAAATCGTTCACCCGGGTTAGCTTTTCTGAATTTCAGGCACCTGTCTGGATCGTCTCATCTTATCTGGATAATCTGGGTGATTTCTGGTCACGAAGGAATCATTCTAAAGAAGAGCTAATCACCGCAGGTCGGGAAATCGCGCGAAAAAAAGTCTATTATCAGCTGAAAACGCAGCAAACCAAACTTCTTGAAGAGGAAATTAAAAGGCTTGAAGCGACTCTGAACATGCCAGGCCGTATTGATTTCCGTTATGAAGTCGCTCGTGTAATTCAACGTGATCTCAATCTTTGGTGGCAGCAAGTAACGATTCAAAAGGGCAAAAATTACGGAATAGTCAAAGGAGCTGCCGTTGTTTTTGAAGGAGGGGTGGCTGGTCGCGTGGTCGAAGTCAATTGGCTAACCAGCAAGGTAGAACTTATTTCCAGTCCCAATTTCCGAATGGCTGCCAGTTTTGAAGAAGATGGTCGTCCGGTTGTTTATCAAGGAATCGTGCAAAATGGTTTTGGCAATCCGGTCGGTTCGGTACGTGATGCACCTGAAGATCTGAGAGCCAGTAAACAAAAACCGCTCAAGCTCGTTTCCACAGGACTTGGTGGCACCTTCCCTCCCGGATTGTCGATTGGCAATGTAATCTGGATGGAGCCCGGAAGCTCCGGCATCTTTCAGGCAGGTCGAGTACAGCTAGACAAGCGCTTGCTGAACCTGCATGAAGTTTCTGTACTCATACCCATTGAACAATCGGGTTTTAATAACAATGCACTTTGATTCTCGTATAGTTGTCTTTTGGGCGTCCAATCTCTTGCTGTTCCTTCTGACAATGCTGGTAAATTCAAGACTGGCCCCTTTTTCATTTTATCTGATTCTGCTGGGACCTATGTTGATATTGCCTGCGGTGTACTTCAAGTCTACCTCCCTTGTCTTTTTCAGCTTTCTGACAGGTCTCTTCATTGATGCCATTCTGCCACAACCCTACTGGCTTTTTATTTACGGATTCCCGATAATTGGTCTGTTAATTCGGAGACTACGAAGCAATTTTCGTACGGAAACCAGCTACCGTTTTATTTTGTTAGCCCATATTGCCAATCTCGCTTGTATTATTTTGCTTAGTGTCAGCCAATTCATCTATACCGGACAATTTTCTGCTTCTCTGATGCAGGTCCTCATTATCTGCTTACTTTCACATGTGATCTTAGTCGCTGTCGCTCCCTGGTTTTTTAGCTTCGAGCGATTTTTGCTCCAGTTGCTTCATCTAGAGTATACCCATGAAGACGAATTCTTAGAGCTATGAAGCAATATGAAGCACACAAAGCAGATGATCCGCGAATTTTCTTTTTTTTAAAGATTATTGCGATGGCTAGCCTTACCCTGGTTGCCGGACTTGCATGGAGTCAGCTGATTGACACGCAGGAATATAAAAAAATCGAGAAACGTCAGACCGAACGCCGCATTCTGATGCCAGGCCCGCGTGGAGACATTTACGACCGCAACGGCAAGCTACTGGTTGGAAATCGTCCGCATTACTCGGCGGTAACCTATCTGGACGATCTCCGTGCTGGATTCCGCAAGGAATATTCTAGAATCATTAAAGCTGAGCGAAAACGAATTATTCAGGAATACGAAAGCACTCCGGAAGAACTCCGTCCAAAAAAAATCCCAACCCCGAATTATTCGGAGTGCGTATGGAATGCTCGAATGAACGTCGTCAACCGCTACATTGATCAAATCAACACAGTAACCGGAAGAGATGACTCAGTTAAAAAAACAAAATTAATTCGACACTTTAACGAACAACTGTTGCTACCACTGCCTCTGGCAGAAGATCTCTCATCGGATCAATACGCGAGACTGGTTGAGCAGATTCCAGTGAACTCACCGATTCAAGTCCACACGAGTACCGCCCGCTACTATCCTTACGGCGAGCTGGCGGCACACACACTTGGCTACGTGCAGAATACCTTTCCCGATCGCAGTGAAATCCCTAATGACGGCATTAAGACGTTTACCTTCAAAAAAAAGCTGGGGAAGACCGGCCTCGAACGTTCATTCAACGATTTGCTCACCGGGGTAAACGGTACGGAAATCTGGCGCGTCGATCCCCTCGGGTTTCAAGACACCCAACTTGAAATGAAACCACCCAAACAGGGCTCCTCACTGATAACCAGCATCGACATCGATCTCCAGTTAGCCGCTGAGATTGGGCTGGGAGAGCGTACCGGAGCTGCTGTGGCAGTAGACGTCAAGTCCGGGGAGGTACTACTTATTCTGAGTCATCCCAGCTATAATCTAAATGACTTGAGTCCCTTTATACCGAGCACTGTTTTTAATGAAATTAACGAGCGCGGCGCCTGGTTAAATCGTGCTCTTCAACTCTCTTATCCGCCAGGATCGACCTTCAAACTAGTCAGCTCCATCGCGGGCTTGCGCAACGGGACAATCGATGCGGACACCAAACACGACTGCCGGGGCGTCTTTCCAATTGGCAGGCGTATCTTCCATTGCCACTCCCGTTACGGCCATGGTGAGATTGATCTGCCCGGTGCTCTGGAAAAAAGCTGTAACGTATTTTACTACACCGAAGGTTTGGAAATGGGCATTGACATACTCAGTTCCGAAGCAGAGCGCTTCGGACTCGACCAAAAGACTGGCATTGAGGTTCCCTTTGAAACCAGCCGACTCGTGATTCCAACAAAAAGCTGGAAGAAAGCAGCAGGTCTTGGCGGCTGGGTGTCTGGTGATACCCTCAACACAGCCATTGGCCAAGGATTTCTTCTGCAAACCCCACTGCAAATGGCAACCCTGATCGCTTCGATCGCTCGCAATGAAACCCGAACACGTCCAACAATCCGCGCGCTTACCTACGGGGAAGCTATGCAGGTTGATCATGGCGGTGAACCAATTGGGCTGACCACACAACAGAAGAACCTTTTATGGGAGGGCATGGAACGTGTCGTTGGCCCTGATGGCACGGGTAAGCTCGTGCAGATCGACAACTTTCGTATCGCAGGAAAAACCGGCACTGCCGACTTTCGCGCTCACGGTAAAGAGGTTAATCTGGCCTGGTTCATCGGTTTTGCACCCGTCGAAAATCCGCAGATTGCGGTTGCGGTAATGGTCGAAGGGACTGAAGAAAGCCAGACGTATCAAGGCGGATCGACCGCTGGCCCGATCGCTAAAGACATTTTCCTGAAATTTATTGAGAAGTACCCCGAGCGGGCTGGTTTTAGAGTTGCACAATAGCATCAATCATAACAAAAGGTTTCAGTAATTATAACTGACCTTCAGTTTGTTAGGTGTAATTTCTGCTGTTTTTAATTCTCTAAAAATTCAATTATGAGTTCCGACACAGAATATAGTAGCCAATCTTTAAAAGGAGCGTTCCTTTTTGTAAAACAATGCCTCTTAAGCCCCAGAAAGACCGGGTCCATTTATCCAAGCTCGCCCGCTCTTGGCAGAGCTATGGTTTCTTTTCTTGAAAACAAACAACAAAGCACCATAATCGAACTGGGTCCCGGGACTGGTTCAATCACCAAAACCTTGATTAAATCCGGTATCAATTTTGACGATTTTTACGCCTGTGAGATTTCTTCAGATTTCGTCGAGCACCTACAAAAACGCTTTCCCGAAATTCATGTTCGCGAGGGAAATGCTTTAAAGTTAACTCATGTCTTCGAAGAACTTATTGGTAAAGTAGACTGTATCTTTTCGGGCCTGCCGCTCAAGAGCTTACCATCCAAAATTGTTGAGGAAATAATCGATCAGGAATACGAAATACTTAAGCCGAAAGGAACCGTTATCCAATTCACATACGATTTGAGACCCAAAAAATCTGCTCTCAAAAAAAGATTTCGACATGTTGGCTCAAAGATTGTGCTGGCAAATTTTCCACCGGCACGTGTCGACGCTTTTATTAAAGAGTGAACCTGATCCGGCAGAGCCGGAATCAACGTTGAACATCGAATGTTGAATAAAAATAATGGAACACGTCTCGAGTCAGTTATACAATTGAATCTAATCATAACTTGCGGATGTCTGCATAGCTACCGCTCTCCAATCGCAAAAGTTCGGGAAATGCTTCAATGAGTTTGCGCGCGCAGGTCTCTCCGTCGGGCATTTTTTCAGTGCCCTTGGCTGCTTTTAAAACTTCAATGGGCAGATAGCGGTTATCTTCAGGCAAATTAGTAATGTAATCCTGCATCGCTGTATCAACCAGACCAGGCGCAAATGAGGTAAAATGCGTTTCCGGACGCTCACTTGCATATAACCTAACCAGCATGTTGAGCGCTGCCTTCGACAAACTATAACCATTCCAGCCACGGCTACCGGAATGCGATGCTCCGGATGAGATCGCAACTACCTGTTTCACGATTTGATTTTCGCTGAAAAATGCATCCAACACCCATTTGTTGGCCCACATATTGATTTCCATCGTTTCGCGTAGATCTGACAATGGTGTATCCTGCATATCACGAATTTTCCCAAGCTTGGCAGCATTTAGAATCACTACATCAAAGCGATCCACGGCCTGGATCTGCTGGATCAACAATGCTTTGCCCGCGTCTGCATCGGACAGATTGATCGCCTCAAAACGAAGCCCCTGAGCAACCAGATTTTCCGGCTCACGACGACTACAACCATAGACTGTAGCACCCTTCTCTAAATATATCTTGGCCAGACCGTACCCAAGCCCGGAACTAACACCCGTTATGTAAATTGTCTCTTTCATTTCTCAAAAGTAATTAGCACCCCGTTTACCATTTTGGAGTATTCGATGTTCGACATTAAATATCCGACGGTCTATCCAGACTACCCTCTCCAGGTGTATGCATGACAGAGCGCCACTGCCGCAGCGTCCGACTCGTCCAGG
>CAWUII010000023.1:0-32281 GCA_963922575.1 uncultured Opitutia bacterium | reverse complement strand
GAGGGCGATATGCTCTGTCGTTGCTGCAGACATTTAGTGGACGTCACAACGCAACTCTTTCGACAATTCCAACGCACGGAAATGACAGAGCCACGGTGGAAATGACGGAGCATTTCCCTCCAGTTTGTGGGAAACCGCGGCGGAAATGACGGAGCATTTCCCTCCCGTTTATGGGAAGCCACGGCGGAAATGACGGAGCATTTCCCTCCAGTTTATGGGAAGCCACGGCGGAAATGACGGAGCATTTCCCTCCAGTTTGTGGGAAATCGGGTAGTCGGGGGCATTAACTCTCCCGACCCCCACATCACCGGCCATACGGGTCCGTAGCACGGCGATTCCTAAGAAACAGTGACCAAAGATCAGACTTTTGCCTGATCTCCGTATTTGAAGCGCACCCAGAGTTCCCTGATTGAGGGGACTCCTTGTTTTGACAGATATGTATTATTCAGGGCACATCGACGTTCGCTCAAAAATTTAATTGTCTTTCAGCAGGAAAATTTCAGTGTTTTATATCATGAACTACACTTTACCACTTCAGGACATGAGCTTGTCTGATAAACTTCAAACTATGGAGGCAATTTGGGCAGATTTAAGCAATCAGGATTCTGGATACACTCCACCTCAGTGGCACAACGAAATCCTGCAAGAAAGACAAAAGAGAATGCTAAAAAAAATTATCTGAATGAAATACCTATATATCGCAATTCTACTCGCGCTGTTTTCCATATCGTTGGTTCGTGCAGCAGAGAAACACAAACATCTAATCATACTCTCAGGGCAGTCGAACATGGTTAGACTTGATCCAGGCATTTCGTTTACGCCAAAGATAGAGGCTGCATTCGGAAAAGATAATGTAACTATTGTGAAAGACGCCGAGGGGGGGCAGCCAATTCGGCGTTGGTATAAGCAATGGAAACCGGCACAGGGCGATGAGCCCAAAGCAACCGGCGATCTGTATGATCGTTTGATGAAAAAAGTAAGCGCGACAGTCAGAGAGGACGGGTTCACCACAGTAACATTTGTCTGGATGCAAGGTGAACAGGATGCTCAAGAGAAACATGGAGAAGTCTATGCGGCCAGCTTTAGAGGCTTGATTGCCCAGCTGGCCAAAGACCTAAAGCGCAACGACATCAACTTTGTAATTGGTCGCCTTAGTGATTTTGATATGGATAATGAGAAATTTCCACATTGGGTCATGGTGCGTAAAGCTCAAGTTGAAGTTGCCGAGGCGAGTCCACGCGGCGCTTGGGTGGATACGGACGATTTGAATGACGGACTTAATAAACAAGGTAAATTAATACACAACGACATCCATTATTCTGTGGAGGGGTATAAAGAGTTTGGTAGCCGTCTGGCTGAATCCTGCATTCTTCTGATCAAACAACAAGCCCAATCGGGTAGACGAGAGCATTAACTCTCCCGTCCCCCACATCACCTTACTATTACCCACGAATATAGCTGCATCCTCTAGGATTTGAATTGTTTCTTGAGGATCTCCATATTTATTTCAAAGAGTTGTTCATTTAGTTTCCGTCTTTTGGCGTAGTTAGCCAGTAGCTTGCACACATTAGGAAGGTCTGTGCCAGGGATATAGACAATTCGCGATTTCCGATCAGCATCCTTGTAAGTCAGTCGGTGTGCTTTTCCTTTAGGATTACCGGAGCAAATACAGGTTGCTCGGTTGCATGTAGAGCAGACACTCGGTATGGATCCGCGTAAGAAGTCAGAGCACTCGTCAATCCTACGTGTCATTTTGCGGTTTGAGCAGTGTATACTTAACCACAGGTCAATGACCCCGAACTGTCTGAAAAGCGGCTTTTCCCAGGATTGCCAGTTTCAAAGCAAAGTGCAGAGTGTCTATAATTTGAAATCGCATTCCGTTGCTTGCAGGAGTTTGTTTCACTTCTTTATATGTCAACATGAACTCCCAACGTCCCAGCACTCGTTCCTTATCGGAATTTATCGCCTTACTCTGGATCATTGAAATTGTTGATCAGGTCTTCTTCAACCAAAGGCTGAACGGCCTTGGCCTGCAACCAGGCAACTGGAGTCATTGGGAGGGAATTCTGCTGATGCCTTTCCTGCATGTAGATTTTTATCATCTGCTGAACAATACGATCGGCCTGGCCGTCTTTGGCACTCTGCTGCTCTCAAGACGCAGGGAGGATCTGTACTATGCTTCGATCGGGGCAATTCTTGGATGTAGCCTGGCTGTTATGCTCCTGGGGCAGCCCGGCAGTGTTCACATTGGTGCCAGCGGGCTTATTTTTGGCTGGTGGAGCTTCCTGATAGCCCGAGCATTCTACCAGCTTAATTTTCAGTCATTGCTGATCGCAGTGTTCGTGATCGTTTTCTTTGGCGGGATGATTTATGGGGTTCTCCCGGAAAAAGGCACCGTCTCTTGGCAGGGACATTTGGGCGGAGCTGTTGGTGGAATAATAGGCGCAGGATTTATGAAAAATAAATTCAGACGATGAACCCTCTTCTGAAAGAATCCTGATAGCTATAGCTATAGAGGGAGTCACAGATTGAACGCGGATTGGATGGAGATGATCCCACCCCAACTTCGTTCGACGTTCGATGTTCAACGTTCGATGTTCGAGGTTCAATTGGAGCGTCAGAGCCAATTACAGAGCTACAGCAATTCGGCCAATTCGCGCAGGTCATCAAAGTGTTCGAGCAAGTCGCTGGTTCTGCCCAGATCACTCAGGGTGTTTTCAAACAGTTCCCGCTTTTCCGCTTTGAGTTGCTGGATGCGCTCTTCAATGGTGCCCTTCGTAACCATTCGATAAACGAAGACACGCTTGCGCTGGCCGATCCGATGAATCCGGTCAATCGCCTGATTCTCAATTGCTGGATTCCACCACGGATCCAACAGAAATACGTAGTCGGCGGCGTGCAAAGTTATGCCTGTGCCGCCGGCGCGCAGACTGATGAGGATAACGGTTGCGCCGTCGCTTTTTTGAAATGTTTCGACTGGCTTTGCGCGGTTCTTTGTCTGTCCGGTTAACTCAAGCAACTGGACGTCGGGGAATTCTTCTTTGATCAAAGGTTTCAGGCGTTTCAGCAACTGTACAAACTGGCTAAATATCACGACTTTGCGCGACCCGTCTCCGGTCAATGCTTCGCTGAGACGGGTCAGCAGCATCTGAACCTTGCCACTCTGTATCGGAGCAGCATTGATACCCGGCACCAGACCTGGATCGCAACAGGTTTGTCGCAGACGTGTCAACAGGGTGAAAAAGTTCATCGATTGCGTACGAACGATTGTCTGTAGATCCTCACCCATTGCTTCGCTGCCTTCATTCAACAAACGCTCGTACAAATTGCGTTGGGTGTCGGTTAAGGGACAAACCAGATCCACCTCAACTTTGGGTGGAAGGTCATTGCCGACTTCGTCTTTTTTACGCCTCAGCAGAAACGGTGCGATTTGCTTTCGCAAGGTTTGCTCAAGAGCGTTGCGTACCAGCGGATCCGACGAAGACGCTGCGTCTTCAAACCGTCGCCGCGAACCCAGCAGACCCGGCATAAGAAAGCGAAACAATGTCCACATATCCAACAGGCGGTTTTCGATGGGGGTGCCAGTCAATGCCAAGCGACACTCTGCACGGATTGCACAGCAAGCATGAGTCACTTTTGCATCCGGATTTTTGATCTGTTGCGCTTCGTCCAGTATCGCATAGCCAAATTCGGTTTCACTGAGCAGATGCTTGTGACGACGTAACTGCGTGTAGCTGGCAATCCACAATTTTGGTTTAGATTCTACCTCACTGGTAAACGTCTGTTGGCTGCACAAAACGGCGACATCCAGATCCTGGTACCAGTGATTGGCTTCGCGCTCCCAGACCGGCACCACACTTGCCGGACAGACCACCAGACTGTCCTTATCGTCAAATGGATAAGCATTTAACAAAGTCAGCACCTGAAGCGTTTTCCCCAGTCCCATTTCATCTGCCAGCAGTCCGTGACAGTTCTGCATTCGCAGGTTTGCCATCCATCGCACTCCGTGTGCCTGGTAAGGTCGCAGGAAATCTGGTAAAACTGCACCATTCGACGCATTTGCGGAGGATGTATCCAACTCGAGTTTCGCCCGCCACTCCTGCAAGGCCTGCTCCAGATCGATCTCAACACCATGGTCTCCAAAAAGAGAAAACAGCATGTACCGCGGCCAGGATTGCATTGACTCATCTTCATTGGAAGCAGCTACCTGCCACTCTTTAAGGGTCTCTGCCTGATCGTTGTTAATCCGAACGAGCCCGAGTCCTTTAACAAGATGAGTACCGTGCCCGATCCGAGCCAAACGCCCCGCATATTCAGGCTCTAACCACTGCTTGCCCACTTTAAGGCGCCAATCGACACGCATTGAAGCTTTGCCCGATTGCCTTGCCCTACCGCTCAACTTTACTCCCTTAATACCTTCAACCAATGGTTGCGCATTGGGATCCAGGCTCAGATGTCCGAATATTTTTTTCCACCGCTCATAAGTTGCCGCAAAAAAAATCGCTACTGAGTCTGGATCTTGCAGGATAAAGTCTTCGGATTCGCGGCGAAATTCAAACCCTGCCTCCTTTGCCAAAACAGTCAGGCGCACAAGAAGTTCACGCTCTTGATTAGACAGAGTCGTCCCATTTTTTTGTGAGAAAGCCTTTTTTGATGAGCCTGGGGTTTCCCAACGGGCACGCATTCTCAAATGAGCCCCTACGATGCTGAAATGCGGCACGAGGCGACGCGTGTCCTCAGGCTTCAACGACTCTTTTTTTGATGGTCCTTTTTCGACTGATTTTTTTGAATCAGTCCTCTCAACCACCTTTGGTGATTCAGTTTTCTTGGGGACGTATGGTAACGGCTCAATCTCATCAGCGATCAGTTCCTCAATCTCATAAAGACCCCCTACCGCAACTGCGCTACCGAGAGAGGCATCCTCTCTTGAAAAACGCACAACCGGTTTACCGTCCTCCCATTCCAAAACAGCATAGCAAGTATCTTTGCGCGTAAATGCACAGTGCACGATTGCATCCTTATCCGATAATTCGATGCCGGATACCTCACCGTTTCGATAGAGGCTCCTTCCTTGTCTCAGTGCATCCGCAGTGAAAAACGATTCCCAGTCATTCGCAATATATTCAAACCATGCTTCAAGTGCAGCTCGGTTATATAGGCGACTGGATGCTCGAGTAGACATAAGTTTCAAAACCGAAGAACGTAACATTTTGAAGAAGCCTGCTGCAAGTACTTTTGCAGGCGTGAAAAATTTATTTGCACGCATGTGTTTTTATTTTGCACGCATGTGCTTTTATTTTGCACGCGTGTGCTTTTCGATTCAATGCGCACTGGTTTTTTACTTTATAGCGAGGGAGCGGATGTAGAAGCGGCATCCTGCCGCTTGCCTAATACAAACTAAGCGGATGGAAGCCGCTTCTACCATAAACAGCTCAGACATTTTTTGATTTGGTATGAGACGTCAACGGGGCAGTATTAACAGAGAAATGACTCCGAGAAGCATAAACAGAATCATGCAGAAGGGGCGAATCTTATTGATCGATTTTATGGTAACTCGCTGAGGAACACGTCTGGCAAAAAGCGCGGCCAGCAGGAAGAACTGTCCCCACCACCAACTAATACCAACAACTCCGCCCAGCGCCACGGACTGTGCGGAGTTCCAATCGGGCGGGTTGTTTACATAGGCTCCAGTCGCCAGCAAAATAGCCATTGCTGTTGGAAGACGCATCGGCATTGCCAGCGCGCGGTTGAATGCGTTGCGAAACAATAGACGCAAAGAGGGCAGTTTACCCGTGTCGTCCAGCGCTTCAACGCGACGGCTACGTATCATCTTGAAGGCCATGTAAAATAATACAAAGGTTGCGAACAAGTGCATCATCGGGCGCAACAAAGCCAGATGCCGGGTCATCATGAGCAGTCCCGAAACGGAAACCAGCAGCCAGAATAGCTGGGAAAGCGCAAAGCCAAATGCTACAACAAATACCTGACTCGAATTACCGACCACACCCACCTTGACCAACCATACGGTGCCCGGAAACAAGGCCAGCGATAAAATAAAACCCGTAGTGATACCTTCGAGCATAATTGGATCAGTGCGTCCTCAGATAAGATCAAACCGTTCGATGCCTTTGCGTATGTCGGAGAGAAATGCGGCAGCACCAACGCCATTTATCCAGCGATGATCAAATGTAAGGACCAGTGAAACGACCTCCCGAGTCCTCTTGTCCTTGGATTTTGGATCTTCCATCAAATAGGGCGAACCGACAAAAAGCGTCGCCAGGGACGGTGGCACAACCACTGGAATCGCTGAGCGCACATTGTAAGTACTCATACTGGATATTGTCAGGGAGACACGGTTCTTGGAATCTACCTCGCCCTGCCGCACACGAAGCAGTGACTGATTAAACGATTCCTTGAAGGTTTCCCACTCCAGCTTGTTTGCCTCTTTGACGACCGCTGTTTCAAGTCGGTCACCGGGCAGTGCAACCGCAACGCCGAGATCAAAACGATCAGGATCTTCAAGCAACCGGTCACCCATTACTGTCGAGGCAAATCGCTTATGTTTACGCATTGCCTCCACCACTACCCATGCAGTCATTGTTGAGGTTGAAAGTGTGCCGCCGGGTCCTTTTTTACTCTTTAAACGTGCATCACGTACTTTTTCCCAGTTACAGGTCATCTCAATCGTGGCTGGAACCGTCCGCTGCATCGAGCTAATAACTTCGGGGGAAAGTACGGAAGACCGGGCAGAGTCAGGATGCTCACGCAGCTGTTTGGAATTTGACTGGAGGTCTGACGTTGTACCGACACCGATCGGTTCCGAAGTTTCGATAAGAACCAGTTCCTGACCCACCTGAACTTCATCGTCCTCACGAATGCGCCACTCACCCAGAACACCGTCGACATCGCATTCAATCGGAAACACAGCTTTATCGGTCTCGACCTCACAGAGCGGCTCGTCCGCCTTGACCATATCTCCAGCCTTTTTCAAGATAGCGACGACGCGGGCAGTACGAATGCCTTCGCCTAGAATAGGAACTGTGATTGTTTTAGACATCTGGGATGAGTTGCTGGCAATTGTTGTTTGTACACTCTCGCCGGATGAATTTTCAAAAACTTTCTTCTCAGGAGTTTCATTTAATGTAGCGACTTCAAGGGAAGTCTTGAGTGTCGTCGAAAGCAAACGTTCCAGGCCGGCAATGATGCGTGCCTGATCCGGAAGTGATGCATATTCATAGATAGGGTTAAAACCAACATGCACGTCTTCTTTTGAAATGATAACCGGCGGCGCTTTGAGATTTTCAAGTATTTCCGGCGAACTAAACATCTCAGCAACAATCATCTGAGCAACACTGCAACTTACGTTGTCCTCCTGAACAATCATCAGACGCCCGGTCTTAATCAGTGAATCCATGATGGTCGCTTTATCCCACGGCGCGATGGAACGCAAGTCGATCAACTCCACATCGAGCTCAGCATCCATTGACTCCAGAGTGTCCTCGACCAGTTCGATACAGTTCCCCCAGGTGACCAGAGTCAGCAAATCGCCACTGCGCACGATCCGTGCTTTTCCAAGCGGAACTGCCGCCACTGATTTTGGTGCTGGTAATTCGGCCCAGATCAGATGCTTCGGCAGCAGGATAATCGTGGGATCATTGCCTTGTAAAGCAGTCCAGAAGAGCCCGGCTGCATCTCCCGGGGTCGAAGGGATAGCGACACGAATGCCGGGAATCTGTGCAAAGGCAGACTCACCGGACTGACTATGCCAGAGAGCGCCTCCGGGCAGATAGCCACCACACGGCGCATAAATAACCAACGGGCAAGTCCAATGTCCAAAACTGCGCCAGCGTAGAGTTGCCATGTTCGACACCAGCTGATTCCAGCCAGGGTAAATAAAATCGACAAATTGTATCTCAAAACAGGGACGCTTACCATAAGACGCCAATCCGACTGCGACTCCCATGATGGTCGACTCCGCCAATGGCGAGTTGACCGCCCGCCTGGGGTCTTTGGTGGACAGTCCCTTAGTCAGATTGAACACACCACCCTTTGGATCAGCAACATCTTCACCAAAAAAGACCACATCCGGCATCTGATCCAGTGCTGAATGGAAGGTTCGGTTAACTGCGTCCAGCATCCGGCAGGATTCGTCCAATTCGATATCAGGCTCTGCAGGTGCTACATCGGCTCCGGTCAAATGCAATTTGTATTCTTTAGCAATTGGATCGTCGGCTTTACTGGCAGAAAAATAGGCTGCTTTAACTGCCTCACGCACTTCCTCTTCAATGGCAGCGGCCTGTTCCTCGTCCAGCTGACCCTCTGCAATCATTTGATCCTGTAGCAGACGGATCGGATCGCGTTCGTTCATTGACTCCAGTTCACCCGCGGCTCGATACATGCGTTGATCGTCCGCACTTGAATGATTTGAAAAACGCTCTACATCGCACCAGATAAACGCCGGACCTTCGCCCGAACGAGCCTGTTCCGCGGCGACGCGACCAGCCTCAGCAACTTCCTCGACCTTGCTACCATCAACGCGCATCCATTCGCTCGTATCAAGAACGCCCAGTGAGATGGGATTGGTCCAGATGGTCGAAGTACTAATCGCAATACGATTATCCTGCACGACAAAGATAACCGGCAACTTGCGTTCTTTGGCAAAACAGACCGCTTCAAAAAAATCACCTTGCCGCGCCGCAGCTTCGCCCAGAGATGCGTAGACAATGTTTGGTTTGCCATCCAGTTGCAGACCCCAGGCAGCTCCGCAGGCAGGCAACAAGTGAGCACCGACCGGTGATGGGTGGCTCCAGATGTTCAGACTGCGATCACTAAAATGTCCGGTAAGCTGACGTCCGCCGCTGGATGAATCACGCTTTGCATAAAAAGAAAGCGCCATATCATAATCACTAATACCACGTTGCAGGCAAAAAGCACGATCGCGGTAGTAGGGAAATGCATAATCATCGGCTTCCATGTGAAGAGCGACTGCAGCCAGGGCCTCGTGCCCCATGCCGGAGATATGAAACCACCCCTTGCCCTGACGTATGAGACTTTGCTCTCGCAGGTCGCCCAAGCGACTGCGCCAGAGAACACGCAACAAGGATTGCCTTGTTACTGAGTCCAGCTGCGAGTATTTCTTTAAATCTTCTTTGAGCATACGTTAAGTAGTCTTAATTGATCGATTTACTCTTAATCAATGATGTTTGTTACGCAAAATAGATACCACTATGTACATACCAAGAATCCCCGAAACAAGAAACCCGAGCATGCCAATCGCAGGAAAACCCCAGAGAAATGGCCCGACACCGGTCGTGATAATAAGTGAAGAACCAATCACCAGCGACCCGAGAATAACTCCGATTGTTAGCCGATTCATGGATGCACTGAACGTTTCTTCAAGCTTTTCTGTGCCTGTATGGTGAAAATTTATTTGCAGGTCTTCCTGCTCGATTCGTTGCAGGATGCGCTGGACTGTCTCCGGAAGCAATTTTAAG
Source organism: uncultured Opitutia bacterium (assembly GCA_963922575.1). Classification (GTDB taxonomy): domain Bacteria; phylum Verrucomicrobiota; class Verrucomicrobiia; order Opitutales; family Coraliomargaritaceae; genus Lentimonas. Next base: position 22,787 of record CAWUII010000023.1, on the reverse strand, counting down.
TGACGCAGAAGTATCCTGGCCGGGTAGAAAAACTCACGCTTGATACTCTGCGCGCTCCATCGCTCTTTGCTAAGTTTTGTCAGAAACGGCTCTGCAACGCTCACGATGTCAAAATTGGGATCCAGTGTACGAGCAGTTTCCTCCACACAAAGGATTGCTTTCGAGAGGAGTGCATAATCGCCGGCGACTTCGATACCATTGCGCCCAAAAATAAAGAGCATTTCCAGGCCGACCGTGCCGATCTTTGTGCCAGAAGGCCCGAAGTCTTGATGTTTGTTAAGCAGAAACGCGACTTCCTTACTTAACTTTCGGCGGTTTAATCGACTGTTATTTTCCGCCATTCTTTCAGCAACATCGATAACTTTTTCAGCATCTCTGTTCGTAATCGCCGCAAACAGATCAACCAGTTGATGGCGCATTTTAAGGGTAATCTGCCCGGCCTGCCCCCAGTCTAACCAACAAATTCTAAAGTCAGGGGTAATTAACATATTGCCTGAGTGAGGGTCGGAGTGGAAAAACCCGGTTCCGACGATCTGTTGAAATACGGACTCTCCACCGACCTTTGCCAACTCACAGGCTTTTTCCGGTTTCAGCTCCACCTTGTCAGGATGTTCGCCGTCAACCCACTCCGTAACCAGTAATCGACGGGTTGTAAATTCAGAGTAGACCCTGGGAGCAAACACACGATCAAGATTCGTGCTTAAAGCTCTGAAGATTTCTGCATTATTCGCTTCATTGCGATAATCGAGCTCCTCTTCGAGCCGACTTTCCGCCTCTTTCACAAGGACGGGTAAATTGTAGACACGCAGATCTTCAACACGCGCGTGCAGCTGACGGGCAAACCAACCGATGATCTCGATATCTGCAGTGATGATTTTGCGAACATCGGATCGCTGAACCTTGATCGCTACCCATTCGTTGCTAGTACGCAGTCGTCCCTTGTAAACCTGACCCAGCGAACCGGCAGCAATCGGAACCGAACTGAAGTCGACGAACAACTCATCCGGTGAACAACCCAACTCCTTGAGCAACAACGGTTCGATCTTTTCATACGATTGCGGTTCTACCTGGCTGCGAAGCTTCTTAAGCTCCATAACCAGTGGCTCAGGCAAACGATCCGGACGAGTGCTGAGGATTTGACCCAGTTTGACAAAAATCGGCCCCAGCTCTTCGCAAGCATTGCGGACCCGCTCGTAGGGCGTCAAATGGGCAACCTTTTCGCGTACCAGATTGCGCAGCAAAAACTGCGGTGTGTCCAGTTTGAGCAATAAATCTTCGAATCCCCAACGCACTAATATAGCGACGATCTCCGGCGCGCGTACTGCGTTTGCCAAATAGTTAAAGGGTTTCATTACTAATGAAATAGAAGCCAGAAATTATAGATGAGCCACGAGTGCGATAGATCTGAGACTCGGAAAACACCATCGGATGTAACTAAACTGCTTAAAGCGCATTTTGTTACACAAAATCAGTCTTCGTTTGGGAATTCCTTATGCAAACGTCCTTCCAGCGCAGTCACACGTAAAAGTAGAGCATCGTATTGATCTTTCGTTACCAGATTTGCTTTTTTAAGCATTTCGGTGAAAAATTTACTCATATCTGCTTTTGCTTTTTCAGTCTGCTCGTTGCCTTCCTGAACAATTTTCTCAGACATTTCGACTGCTTCTTCCTTGGTTAACTTGCCTTTCGCAACAAGTTCGTCCAGCGATTCCAGTACTTTATCTTTAGTCACAACAGCCAGACCGACTCCTGCGAGCATTGTTTTTTTGACGAGTTCTATCATAATTGGATGATTATCATCTATTCTCTTACTAATTACAAGTGAACAAACGATTTGAGTTACTTCCTTGCATAAAAACTTCTAAAATCAAACAGCGATGAAAAAAGTAGTCCTTTTTACGGGTATCATTGCCCTATCCCTTATCATGGGCCTTCAAGCTTACTTCGCCCTGGTGCCACCACCCGAGCAAACATTCAACGGAACGCTGGCTGATATTGTACCCAGCAATCTGCCCGGCTGGAAAATACAGGATCTGGATATTGCAGATACACCCGAGGCCAGTGCGCGCGTCTCTGACTTCCTCAATTTTGACGACTCCATTTTTCGGGTGTTCACCAAGGGCGATACCCGTGTTGGACTTTACATTGCCTACTGGAGTCCTGGAAAAACCTCTTATCGCTGGGCCGGCGCTCACACACCGGACACCTGCTGGGTAGTCAACGGTTGGGCCTGCATCAAACGCGAATACAGCATCCCCTTTCAGCATGGAAATATCCAGTTTCAACCCGCTGAATACGGTATCTACGAAACAAAGACAGATAAGCAGCATGTCTATTTCTGGCATCTGGTGGGCAATGAAGCCTATGCTTACAGGCAAAAAAGTGTGCCGAACGTTTTCGCCGCCTTGATCGACATACAACATCACGGCCTGAACCTGCGCAAAGAGCAGTTTTTTATCCGCCTTTCCAGTAACAATTCCATTGAGCAACTGGAGCAATTAAGCGGATTTTCAGAAATCCTGGATAGCTTGGCCGAAATCGGCTTGGCAGATAAATAATTTTTAAATTGACAATAATTTAATTTATACTAATCTCTACGCACAAATAGAATTTTATGATCTTACTAAAACAAAAATAGTATGGGACATGTATTAAACAGCATTAAATCCAAGTCCGAAAAAAAATATTCGAAAGCCCGTAAAAAGTGGGCGACTAATGTAAGTAGAATGGAAGATCGGGTGGATCGACTTACAGCAGCATTATATGGAAAATTGCCTGAAGACGGCGATTGTGATTTGCTGGTATCGGAAAAGATAAATACAGAAGCACACAAAGCTATAAATGAAATTTTTACAGCCGGAATTTTAGCAGATTTTGAGACAGTGGTCGATGACAGCAGCTTAGCTTCGAAAAAAGCAGCCCTTTTGATCAAACTCTCGAGTGCGAAAAAAACCTTCACTGGTTCTGACTTGTTACAGAATCTGGACGATAGCCCGGTGTATGACGAAAGCATAACAGCTCTTGGTACAGAAACGCTAAGTGAAATTGAAGAAGTTCTCAGTTAAGCAGAACACTCAGCCATCCAAATTTAGTATAAAATGCCTACAGAAGACGAAAAACGACAAATATACACATGGGTCAGAAAACTGGGCTTAGGCGGCATCACTGTTCGAGGTGCTGACGGCAGTAAGACACATGAAGAACATATTGAAGACTGGATTGGTAGCGGAGATGATAACCCTTCTACAGAAACTCCAAAAATGCAGATAATTCGGTACAATTTCGCTGGTTCTTCAGAAGAAACGCCGTTAGATTCTCCAGTCGGTTCAAGCGCAATGGACAAACCATCGCCAAAAGGTACTAAGTCAAAAGAAGCTACCGTCATGGATGGCAGTGAAGATGTTCTTTACAACGTGCAGGTTGATTACACCGGACCGATGGGATGGCTGGGTTCAAAAGGTGGAAGGGACGCCGGATACAATAGTACCGATAAAGTTGTAGCCAGTGCCATGGATGATTTCGATTTCAAACTGGATAACTTGGTCAAACTTGGAATGGTCTCAAAAGACCCCAAAGTGGTTCGGGTAGAAATAATAGGTTTCAGTCGCGGTGCCGCAGCTGCTAATAAATTCGCAAACTACGTCGCAGCCAGTAACTATGTTGACTATATCGAAACGGTAAAACTCGTTTCTTATGACCCTGTGCATGGTAGTGGATCAAACACACGTTTAGGAAGGCAGATCGACCTCGCCAAGCAACCACGTGCAGTAGAATTATCACCGCTTGTTGATTCATTTAGGATACTTCCGATCAAATCGAAACAATCCTGGGGCATTCGGGCTTTTTTTGAGCCTCAGCATGTTAGCGGTGCAAAGAGTGCTTGCATCGTTTATGGGAATGATGCAAAGCACAGTTCCGGACAACGATCAGAGTTTTACTGGCAAAACGGCTCGGATCAGGTTGTCTTGTCAGGTCCTGCATGGAATGACGTCACACCGAAAGGCTTATGGAAAGCTGATAGTAGTGGCGCTAGTGCCGAAAACCCTAATGAAATCGACGAAGTGTCATCGCTTTTAGATCTGGAGATACTGTTTTCCGATTGCTGGGCGGTCAAGAGCTTTGGTGGTGGTTGGTTTACGGATAAACGATACAAATTGAACATCGAAGATGCGATTAGAGTTGAGTATAGAGATCTTGAAATTTTGCGTGTATGTGCAGGTATAATGAATGATCCAAAGGCGACTGCTTACATCAACGAGTACGTTGAATGGCACAACCGATTAAGAACAGCCTGGAAAAGAAGAAGAGGGACAATAACAGAAGCTCCATTACCTGATGTAACCCGTGATAGATCCAATGCATTCGGCAATTTAGAAGATTTCCTTGATCGGTTTGATGAAGATGGCGAGCTTTGTGCGTTACTTGAAAAACTGTGGGGCGATGGATCAAGCCTTTCAAACTTTGGGGATCCATAGTATAGTTTCATTCGGACACTAGGAAACCAGTCGCGCCGGATTGCCGAAAACCGTCGTTCCGGCAACAACAGATCGGATAACCACTGATCCAGCGCCGACAACTGCATGATCGCCAACGGATTTACCCGGGATGACTCGTGCGCCGGAGCCCATAAATACCCCACGTCCCAGTTTTGTATGTCCGGTCAAATCGCAATGTGCGCTTACAGTGCACCAGTCACCGATGCTCACATCGTGCCCGACACTGCTTTGGCAGTTGATCATCGTCATCGCACCGATGTCTACATCGCAAGTTAAAATCACTCCGGGACACAAGACTACGCCGTGCCCCAAACAAACGTTTTTACCAACGACTGCAGTTGGATGAATTACCGTAAGAAATTCCGCCCCTTGATCCAGCAACGGCTGACAAAGCTTTATCTTGGTCTGTACATCTCCAATGCCACAGACAAATAACTGTGACGACTTCACTTTAAAATCACTGATTCTAGCAACAACGCCTTTGTCATAATCAAAGCCTTTCAAAGCTTCGGAATTGTCATCCAGAAATCCGCTGAATTTCCAGCCGGACACGCCTCCCATATCATACAACCATCCATAAACCTCACGCCCGAACCCTCCTGCCCCGACAATGTAAAGATCTTTCATTTTTAAAAAGGAGTTAGAAGCCAGAAGTTAGAAGTTAGTTTTTTCATTAACCGTTCGGTACAAATCTTCAATCGTCTCAGCGCTCTCGAAATGCTTCTTGTTGAGCAAGACACCGTATTCCATCTCGACAGCGTCCAGAACTGTCAAAATCGCCAGAGAATCCCACGCTTTCAAGGCTTTAAAATTGCTCTTCGCCGACAGGGTGCCCGGTTCAACGGCTTCAATTGCAGCTTCAAATCTACGAACAAACTCATCTAAATTCATCGGATATATGAAACACTCCCATCCTCAATATTCAACGTTCAAAATTCAGCGTTCGATGTTCGACGTTCAAAAAGTTCACATATCGGCAAATGTTCGACATCTACAATCGCACTCGCCCATGAGAGTCCAACCCCAAACCCTGACAAGAGCAACCGCTTCTGTGTCGAATCGGTCAATACATCCTCAAGCTCCCCACACAGTGCAAACGGGATCGACGCCGAGCTTTGGTTTCCAAAGCGCTCGACGGTCTTCATGGGCACTTTTGAAAAGTCAATTTTAAGCCGCTTGGCTATATTTTTAAGTATGTAGCGATTTGCCTGATGAAACACAAAGTAATCGATCGAATCAAAATCCAGACCTGCGTAATCCACCAGATCCTGCACCGACTTTGGTTCTTCAGATATTGAAAAATTAAAAATCTCCGCACCGTCCATGAACAGATCCTCGGAAGAACGCGTGTTGCCGTTCTCATCCTCCCGCTCAATTCTGGTTTCAGCAGAACAGGGCGTCCGGGAACCACCCGCAGGCACAATCAATTTGTCAAAGCCTCGACCGTCGGTTCCCAGATTGAACCAGGCAGTACTTTCCTGCTGACTGCTCTGAATCAAGGTTGCACTGCCACCATCGCCAAACAAAGACGCCACTGAACGGTCCTTCGGATTGACGACCTGACTGATCGTATCGCCTGCCAGCAGCAAAACGTTTCGGCAACCACCGCCACTTGCCATCATGTGCGCCAGCCAGAGCCCATATACATAGCCGGAACAACCTAGATTTACATCCAGCGCAGCACAGTGCTTCGGCAGATCCAGGCGACCATGCAGCACAGCCGCGTTACACGGTTGCGGATAATCCGGCGTTTGGGTGACACAGATCATTGCATCCACATCTTCAGTCGATAGCTCTGTCCGTTCAAACAAACGTCGCGCGGCCGATTCGCACAAATCCGCTGCCGTCGTCCCCGGCTCCACCACCCGCCGCCGATCCAGGCCAATCGTCTTTTTCAGTCGCTCTATTTGCTGCACATTGCCACCAAATAGTTCAACTTCGTCATCAATGCACATTTCCCGTGTGGGTGCACAGGCAACAATCCCTCCGATCTGAACCTGATTGAAACTGCAGTTTGCCATTAACTGAATTTTAAACGAATTAACAGGACTTACACTTCATCCCATGGATTGATAACCATTGCGCCTGTCGGCTTAAAGTCACCAACATTTCTTGTCATCACGTGAAGTCCATGCCTTATCGCCGTCGAAGCAATTAATCCATCACTGACAAGAATGACTTTTCCTTCCTTTTGAGCCTTCGCCGTCAGTTCACCCCAAATGTGGGAAATCTCTAAATCGATATTGAGAATACAGTTTGAGTAAAACTGCTCCAGGCCCTGAATCCGTTTCTGCAGCGTCTGTTTGCGTTGACCTCCATCCAAACGTTGAATTCCTTTTACAATTTCGCCAACGGTAACCACGCTTAAATACAGATCATCTTCATCCAGCGTTCTCACTGCGTTTTTTACAGAGCCTGCTCCATGCGGATGTCTGATCTCTGAAAGGACGCAGGTATCCAATAGTACTCTCATAAATCAACCTCACGCATTTCGGAGCGATCACGTTCCAGTTCAATCCCATTGAAGCTGGGACCATCCATAATATATTCTATTAAACTCGGCTTTTTTCCCGAAAGTTCTTCATACTCAGCCTTTGAGATTATAATCACACGATCCCCACGTCGCTCAACTTCCTGAGGGCCTTCTGAAAGGGCTCGGTTAACAAGTTCGCTGAACTTGTTTTTTGCTTCTGCCAATTTCCACTGCATAATTTTTTGGCTAGATCATCTAGATTAATTCAACCGTGGATACTTCGATTGAAAAGTAAAAGCCTATTTTTAGGATAATTGCTCCTTGCCCAATATTTGTAAAAAAGATTCATAATTTCATCAGCATGAACCCTGACCGAAAGCAGATTGCCAAGATTGTCCTTAGAACGCTCCACGAGTTGGCCGAGGATCTTGAGATTGATGCGCTCAAAGCTGCCGACGAAAATACCCGACTCTTTGGAACTAAGAGCGCTCTGGATAGCATGAATCTGGTACACTTTATCGCGGATGTCGAAGAGCGTCTTTCAGATGAGTTGAACATCGAAATCGTCCTGGCCAATCAAAACGCAATCAGCCGAAAAAATTCGCCCTTTCGCAGAGCCTCCAGTTGCATCGACTATATTATGGAACTAATCGACGCTAATTCATGATGGATAAAGTTGCTCTTATCACAGGAACTCGCAAGGGGATCGGCTTTGCGCTTGCCGAGCATTTACTTTCTCAGGGCTGGATTGTCTTTGGTTGCAGCCGGAAAGCGGCTAAAATCGAGTCGGCAAACTACCATCACTACTGCCTGGATGTAACCGATGAGAAAGCCGTCGTACATATGGTCCGTGAAATCAAGCGGAAGATTGCCCCGATTGATGCATTAATCAATAACGCTGGCATCGCCTCAATGAACCATATCCTGCTGACCCCAACAGAGACTTGCCGCGCACTGTTTGAAACAAATGTAACTGGCAGTTTCATTGTACTGCGTGAATGCGCGAAACAAATGACACAGCAAAAACGAGGCCGCATTATCAACATAAGCAGCGTCGCGACTCCGCTTAATCTCGAAGGCGAATCGATTTATGCTGCCAGTAAAGCAGCAATCGAATCCCTAACCCGCACCGCAGCCAGAGAGCTAGGCCCTTACGGCATAACCGTCAATGCAATCGGCCCGACTCCGGTAGATACGGACCTTATCCGCACCGTGCCCAAGGAAACCATCGAGCAACTCATCAAACACCAGGCAATACAGCGAACGGGAACGACTGCGGACATTGCCAATTGTGTCGATTTCTTCCTGCGTGAAGAAAGTGGGTTTGTCACCGGCCAGACACTCTACCTGGGCGGCATTTCCTGATTCTGATGATGAGCGAGTGGCTGATAGATCGATTCTCCGACTATGCCAAACGAGATTTTCTGGCACAGAGCGAAGCAAGCTACACTTACTCCGAACTCGCAGAATTCACCCGCCGGTACTCCGACTACTTTGCCGGGCAGGGCATACAAGCGGGCGATGTTGTTACCCTGGAAGCAGATTACTCAATGTCTTCGATCGCCTCACTGTTCGCACTTTTCAGACTAAAGACAATCGTCGCTCCAATCACTAACGTCTCGGATGCCGAGCTTAAGCGCCGACGTTCCGCAGTGAATGCCAAATGGAACGTCCGTCCAGATGGAGATGCGCCGCTACCCGAATTGGCATTGATCGGTGCACCTGAGACAACCCACCCTTTGGTCGAGCAACTCATCGCCAGCAACAGTCCGGGCCTGATTCTGTTCAGCAGTGGCAGTACTGGCAAGCCCAAGGCCATGATTCACGATGTCGACCAACTGCTAAACACCTTTTCAAAGAAACGTTCACGTCCGCGCCGGATTTTAATCTTCTTACTGTTCGACCATATCGGAGGCCTGAACACCCTTTTCAACGCCTTGGCCAGCGGCGCACTGATCGTGGTGCCGCCATCAAGGGATCCCAACGCTGTCGCCAAAGCCATCCAACACCATCAGGTAAACTTGCTGCCAGCCTCTCCCACCTTTCTCAACCTGCTCTTGATCAGTGGCGCTCAAAGGAATTTCGATTTATCCAGCCTCCGGTTCATCACTTACGGCACCGAACCCATGCCAGAAAGTTTGCTGCTACGCCTAAAGGCAGCTTTGCCTAAAGTTGCCTTCATCCAGACATTTGGCACCAGCGAAACCGGGATTTCACAGACGATCAGCCAGTCATCGAGCAGCACCCGGATAAAGATCAGCGACCCGGACACCGAACATCAGATCGTTAACGGCGAACTATGGCTGCGTTCAAAAACGCAGATACTTGGATACCTGAACCACGACATGTCACGTTTCACAGAGGATGGCTGGTTTAAGACAGGCGATATTGTCGAGCAATCCGCGAACGGCTTTCTAACCATAAAAGGCCGCAGGGAAGACGTTATCAATGTAGGCGGCGAAAAAGTAAGTCCTCTGGAAGTAGAAAGTACCCTGCTCGAAATACCTGAAGTCGCGGATTGTCTGGTCTACGGTGAACCAAATGTCATCACCGGACAGATCGTAGCCGCTGAGATCGTTCTTCGTACTGGCGCACTGGTGGACCTCAAGAAATTCAGACGTACTGTTAAGCAGTACTGCCGCAAGTACTTATCGCCTTATAAAGTACCGGCGCGCATAACGTTTAACTCGGCAACCCGCTTCAACGAGCGATACAAAAAAAACAGAAATCAACGGTAACCCTTGTTATAAGAGTACAGGTCGGATAGTTCATAAAATCCCGGGAATTAAATCAGATGGCTTCCAATTTCTGCGTAGGATGGTCTTCAATGTTTCCCACGCTGTGCATTGCCAGGGCCGGAAATAATCGCCGATTCTGATGCCGGGGAATCTGGCATGAATAATTCCAAGGTATTAAAAGCCGGATTAAATGTGATTTTTAAATCTAAATATCATATCTCATAATCCCTTTCATTGACCATAATGGCTTGTTCCATGACCTCATCAATGTTCCTGACCGGAATGATTGCTAACTGCTCACGCATGGCTAAAGGAAGCTCTTCCAAATCTTTTTCGTTCAGGTGTGGGATGAGGACTCTTTTAATGCCGCTGCTCAAAGCGCCCAGAGCCTTCTCTTTCAGACCGCCAATCGGCAGGACCAGTCCGCGCAGAGTAATTTCCCCTGTCATGGCTAGGTCGTGCGCGACCGCCCGGCCAGAAAACAGTGAAGCCAAGGCGGTAAAAATGGCAATGCCAGCAGAAGGTCCATCCTTGGGCACGGCGCCGGAAGGAACGTGGAGGTGAACATCGGTTTTTGAAAAAACCTTTGCGTCAATATTCAGCGCTTGAGCCCGGCTTTGCACCAGACTGTAAGCGGCAGTGGCGGATTCTTTCATGACATCACCCAATTGACCGGTCAGCGTCAGTTTGCCCGTTCCGGGAAAAAGAATGGCCTCGATGTGGAGCACTTCACCTCCAACTGGTGTATAAGCCAGTCCATTCACCACCCCAGGCTGGCTGAAACGGAGCGCCTCGTCGCGCACATAACGGGGTATGCCCAGACGCTGGCTCACTTGCCGGGCATCAATAAGGAGAGATTTCACCGGGTTGCCCTGGCGGGCAACATCTGCGGCAACGCTGCGGCATACAGCGCCTATTTCTCGCTCCAGGTTGCGAACGCCGGCTTCGCGCGTGTAGTCCTCAATCACCGTTTGGATTCCGGAGTCCTCCCAGGAACAGAGATCCGGGCTGATGCCATTCTCCTGCATTTGACGTGGCACCAGATACTCCCGGGCGATAGCAAGTTTTTCTTCATCAGTGTAGCCATGCAAGGTTATGACCTCCATCCGGTCACGCAGGGGCACGGGCACGGTGTCCATAATATTTGCAGTAGCTATAAAAATAATTTGTGATAAATCAAAGGGAACATCCAGGTAACGGTCGACAAAGGTGTGGTTTTGTTTAGGGTCGAGCACTTCGAGCAACGCGCTGGCCGGATCGCCTCGGAAGTCGCCACCGAGCTTGTCCAGTTCATCGAGCATGACGACTGGATTGCGTGTGCCAGCCCGACGGATTTCCTGAATCAGGCGGCCCGGCATGGAGCCGATGTAAGTCCGGCGATGGCCACGGATTTCCGCTTCGTCGCGCAAGCCTCCCAGGCTGATGCGGACAAACTGCCGCCCCAGCGCGTCGGCAATGGACTGCCCCAGACTGGTCTTGCCCACTCCCGGGGGCCCGACAAAGCAGAGGATGGGACCATGCCCCTGAGGGTTGAGCTTGCGCACGGCAAGGAACTCAAGAAGACGTTGCTTAATCTTTTTCAGACCGTGATGGTCACGATTCAGAATACCCTCCGCTTTGTCCAAATCAAGGTTGTCCTCGCTGAGTTTGTTCCAGGGCAGTTCAGCCAGGGTCTCCAGATAGCTGATGATGACCGACTGTTCGGGACTGGCGGTAGGTGTGATCTCCAGGCGCGTGAGTTCGCGCTCGGCCTGCGCCTGGACTTTTTCCGGCAGGTTGGCCTCTTCCAACCTTAGCCGCAGGTTTTCCACCTGTTCTTCGTTGCTGTTGCCTTCGCCCAGCTCTTTCTGGATGGCCCGAAACTGTTCGCGCAGATAGGCTCGCCGCTGACTGTCGCTGAACTGATGGGCCACATCTTCGTGCAGTTTTTTCTGCAACTCGGCAATGTGAATCTGATTGTTGATGGCCGCCTGTAGTTGCTTCAGCCGGGCATGCACATCTGTTTGCTGCAATAACTTTATTTTATCTTCTACTTCCAGGCTCAGGTTGCCTGCCAGAAAATCAGTCAATAAGGCCGGATCTGTAATCTGGCTCAGCGCCGCCAGAATATCTGCGGGAACCTTCAGGACCAGGCTGATGAGTTTTATGGCTGAGTCACGCAAGTTATTAACCGAAGCTTTCCATAAATCGTCTTCGGTTTTTGGCAGGATGTTCTCAACCATCAGGTAATTAAATTTCATGTAAGGCTTGTTCTGCACTTTTTCAGTTAAGCGGATGCGCTCGCGGGCATGCACAAGAATGATGACGGTGTTATCGAGCCGAGGCACCAGTTTGATGATTTTGGCCAGCACGGCGATAGGATATAGATCGCTCAGCTTGGGACTCTCTGTATTTTTTTCGATAGGTACGGCCAGGCCGATAAATTTGTTTTGCGGCATGTTTTCTTCCAACAGCTTAAGACTGACTTGCTCTTTCAGATGAATAGGCGCCAAAGTGCCCGGAAAGATAATTTCATCGTGAATAAGGATGGTAGGAAGTGGATTGCTGTTGGGAGGGTTATCCCCGGAAATCTCTTTTTCCATGGCTTCCATATTCGCATGGTCCGAAACAACGGAACCCACTTCCCCATTACCCTCGGCCTTAAGGAGTTCGGATTGCTTGCGGGAAGCCATGGTTGGAAGTGAACTCTTCATCAGGTTTCTACTTTCCCAAAGTGCGCTTGAAATGCCATTATTTTAATCCAGAAAAACCCCGCTTCACTTTGTTTCCGCAAGGACTCCACTTGCACCGGATAAGGCAACGGCAGACTGCGGTAAAAAGGCCCGTTCTCAATTTCCATAGCCAGTACCCGGAACTGCAAATTCTCATCGCATCCCGCCGAAGGCTCAGGTGACAAGCGAACGCCTTTTATGATCAGTTGCTGCTCCTGAACCTGAACATCAAGAGAGCCTTCATCCACTCCCGCCAGATCAATGCAGATCTCCACACTCTGGTGAGTGTAAAACATATTGACCGCCGGACGCCAAAACGCGGGGGGGCAAAAAGTATCAAAATGAAGCGTGTGCAGCTCTTGCGCCAGATGGCGCGACTGCGACATGATATGAGCGATGTGAATTTTTCGTGGCATAAGGATAAAATTTTGCCGAGATATACACGAATAGAACAACAAAAGATGACATAGGATTGATGCCCTTGACAATCACTTCCATGCCATTTTTTACACACACAAGTATAAATAAATACAGGTCCTGAACAAAATCAAATTGTCAATTGCCATAACCTCGGCGTTTCCGAGAAGATGCGTGAGGCGACGGGCCATGGCGTCGCGTATCTGGTCCGGTCTTATCTGAACGATTTACAGATTCCGATCAGCAAAAGCACTGCAATTATTCAGGGATCTGGCAATGTAGGCGGCGAAAAAGTAAGTCCTCTGGAAGTAGAAAGTACCCTGCTCGAAATACCTGAAGTCGCGGATTGTCTGGTCTACGGTGAACCAAATGTCATCACCGGACAGATCGTAGCCGCTGAGATCGTTCTTCGTACTGGCGTACTGGTGGACCTCAAGAAATTCAGACGTACTATTAAGCAGTACTGCCGCAAGAACTTATCTCCCTATAAAGTTCCGGCACGCATAACGTTTAACTCGGCAACCCGCTTCAACGAGCGATACAAAAAAACCAGAAATCGACAGTGACCCTTGTCTTAACTGTTACTTATATCTCTGTGTTGTACCGGTAAGTGTGTTTTTTTGCATTTTGGTTTGAATCAACCTACATGCTTGAAACATCTCTTCGGCTCTGCACTAATTTTATTCCTTAGATGTTGGCGTCCGCGATTCTGCTCGCCTAAGGGTTACAAAAGAAATACCAATAATCGATCACGTAGTTAATCCTCTCATTAATGAAAAAGATCGCCCTCTTTGCCGACGTACAAAATATCTATTATACTACTCGGCAGGTCTATGGTCGGCAGTTTAACTACCGGAAACTCTGGAATAAATTAAGCTCCGAGGGTGAGATTGTTTGCGCGATTGCGTACGCCACAGATCGTGGAGATGATAGACAGCTCAAATTTCAAAATGCTCTCCAGAACATAGGCTTCAAAGTAAAGCTGAAACCCTACATACAGCGCAGCGATGGTTCAGCAAAAGGAGACTGGGATGTGGGTATTGCGATTGATGTCATGGAAAAGGCAAAAGATGTCGATAATGTTGTACTACTGTCAGGCGATGGCGACTTCGATTTACTGCTGGAAAAAATCAAACAGGATTACTCTGTATTTACAGAAGTCTACGGCGTACCAACACTCACAGCAAATTCCCTTATTGATTCAGCTAATGTGTATCATCCCATAGAAGAAAACTTACTGCTCTGAAGTTCTTTTTTGATAGCCTTGGCGGGGTCAAAATTTACCCCGTTTTATGCAATCGTATAAGGCAGTAAAGGCGCGTCTCGCCTAAGGATTTCCAAATGTAATTCGGCAACAATCACCTGATGAACTCGATTTGGACACCACCCTATCCCATGCAATTCCTTTTATTTGGCTGTTTATAAACAAAAACTCAAAACTCAAAAAATAAAAGACTGCCAGCAGCCAAAAGAAAAAGCTCTGCTTGCACAATGAATATGTAAATAAATCATTGCACTCGATTTGCCGCTTAATCTATATACTAGGATTTACTTTTGGATACTCGTGTTATTACGATTCTACTGAACCACCTAACAGCTAACTATTTTGGACTTAAAAGCAATCAAACAAGTCGTCGAACTAATGAAGCGCTCAGAGATTTCTGAATTTGAAATCGAAGAAGAAGGCTTTAAGCTGCGCCTGAGTCGCAAGAATGGAGAAACTCAGATCGTCCATGCCGCTCCCGTCACCACTGCTCCGATGGCGCATACTTTACCGCATGCGGCTCCAGGGACTCTGGTTGGATCAGCCCAACCTCCAGCCGAAGATCCGAACACTTCGATCGTAAAATCGCCCATGGTCGGTACTTTCTACCGTGCGGTTTCACCAGAAAGCCAACCATTTGCAAAAATCGGCGAAAAGGTAACTTCAGACTCGATTGTCTGCATCATCGAAGCGATGAAGGTTATGAACGAAATTAACGCCGAGATAACCGGCACCATTACCGAAGTACTGGTTGAGAATGGCGACGCCGTTGAGTACGGCCAGCCGCTTTTCAAAGTTAAAACGACTTAATCTGAATGATTAAAAAAGTTCTTATCGCAAACCGGGGCGAGATTGCACTCCGCATTGTTCGTGCCTGTAATGAGCTCGGGATCAAGACGCTTGCAGTCTACTCTGAAGCCGACGAACAGTCGCTCCATGTACAGCTTGCCGATGAAGCCATCTGCATTGGCCCACCTCCTAGTAACCAAAGTTACCTGAAGGCGGATCGCATTATTGCCGCCGCTGAAATCGCAGATGTCGATGCTATCCACCCCGGCTACGGATTTCTGGCCGAAAACGCTGACTTCGCTGAGCAGTGTGCGCGTTGCAAAATCAAATTTATTGGGCCCAAAGCTGAGGCAATTATCAACTTTGGCGATAAGGCCAGGGCACGTGAAATGGCAGTCAAAGCAAAAGTTCCGGTGATTCCCGGAAGTGACGGAATCGTTGAAAACGAAAAAGAAGCTCTGACGGTCGCGAAAAAAATTGGCTTTCCGGTTATCATCAAAGCTGTCGCTGGCGGCGGCGGCAAGGGCATGCGCACTGCGCACAATGCAGTCACGTTTGCCAAAGAGTACAACAACGCTCGTTCTGAAGCTGAAAAAGCATTTGGCAATGGCGCTGTCTATCTAGAGCGCTTTTTAGACGCCCCACGCCACATCGAAATTCAGATACTGGGAGATCAGTTTGGCAACATTATCCACTTGGGCGAACGCGATTGCTCGGTACAGCGACGCCACCAGAAAATCATTGAGGAAGCGCCCTCACCCTTTATTTCGCACGAAGTTCGCAAGAAGATGGGTCGGGATGCGGTGAAGCTGGCAAAATCAGTGAATTATGAAGGTGCTGGTACGGTTGAATTTCTAGTTGATCAAAAAGGCGAGTACTTCTTCATCGAGATGAATACACGCATTCAGGTGGAGCACGGGGTTACGGAAGAGGTCACTGGTGTCGATCTGGTCAAGGAACAGTTGCTAATTGCCAGCGGTAAAAAGCTCAGCTATAGCCAAAAAGATATCAAGATTACCAAACACTGCATCGAATGCCGCGTCTGCGCAGAGGACCCCGCGAATAACTTTGCCCCTTGCCCGGGCAATATCAGTCTTTACTACTCGCCGGGCGGTCATGGCGTGCGCATCGATTCTCATGTTTACAGTGGCTATTCAATTCCACCGCATTACGACAGTATGATCGCCAAGGTAATGGCTTTTGGCAAAACCCGTGAACTGGCTCTGGATCGTATGGATCGGGCACTGGGCGAGTATTTGATTCGAGGCATTAAAACCAACATCCTCTTTAATCGTGCAATTATCCGCGATCCTATTTTCCGGGAAGGCAAAGCCACCACAAAATATATTGAAGAATTTATCAAAAGAGTCCCCAAAGACCTTTACACATAAGGAATCCAATCGTATATTCGCCACCATGAGCAAAGAATCCAAGCAAAACCCTGAATCAAAAATTCCAACCATCTCCGAAGACTCAAACACACTTGGAGATATTCATATTAATCATAGCGTTGTTGCCAGTATTGTCAGGCTGGCCGCACTGGAAGTTCCCGGTGTTGCCGAGGTTTGCTCGGGTGGTGGTTTTGTCGACGGTCTTACTGAAATTTTCTCCAAAAAAAGTGACGAGCGTGGAATCCAAATCGACAAAGATGAAGTCGGAGATTACAAAATTAAAATCCGCGTAATTTTGTATTTTGGTGTAGAGCTTGCCGCTACAGGAAACGAAATCCAGCAGCGTATTGTCGAACAAGTCGAAAAAATGACCAGCAAAAGCGTCGCCAAGGTCGACGTTATTATTGACGAAGTCAGAACCATTGAAAAAGACTCAAAGAAAAGTGAGTGGGATGAGCATGAAGAGCTAAGTTAACGATTCTATTATTACAGTTCATTGCCTAGTATACGATTTGGAAAGAATTATGGATTGTGCAGTCAAAGATTTTATGTGCGAATTTTTATCCCTGGAAAACGCCTACCTGCTAGGCACACTTCTCCTTCTTCTGGCCGTTTTGTTTCTACTTCTCAAACGTCAGCCAAAAAACATTGTCGCTTACAAAACAGAAAACGGTGATGTTACTATCAGCCGTTCTGCAGTTGTCGAGTTGGTGCGTACTTCATGCCAGCAAATCAGTCAGGTAAGTAAACCTAAACTAAAGGTTTTTACAAAAAAAGGTCTTACGCATTTTACAATAAGGATTCAGCTTACCAGTGGTAGTCGGCTCAAAGACGTTGAAGAGACGTTACAAAATCATCTACGGGAAAGCCTTTCCAAAGATCTTGGAATCGAAAAACTGGGTACAGTCAACATTATCGTTACCAGCTTTAAGAGCAGTAAAATACGCCCCATACCGGTTGAAAGTATCCCCACCATTACAACGAGACAAGTTCAGGCAGAAGAACAATCCGATGAGGCAATGGATGAATCGGAACTATCGGACGACTCCGAAAAGTGACGCTTCTGTTAGGTCAGGCGAGCGCCGTGGCTTCAACTTAATTTCACTTTTGTAGATAGATAATTGGAGGGAAATGCTCGGTCATTTCGGCGCGTTGGCTCCGCGGCAACGACAGTGCGTTGCCATCCAAATGAGCAAAACAGATTTACTCAACTTACCAAAGTAAAAGTAAAATGAAAACGTAGAATGAGCCCGAATAATTTTAAGTGCAGAACGACTTTCATCGGCAGCTTCTCTATTCTGATTATCTGTCTGCTAGTGCTTACGTTTTCACTGAGACCCAATGCAGGACTACAACAACTCGCAGCTGACTTTAGAGCTGCCAATCAAGCAACAAAGATCGAGCCAATGCTCAATCTTTATCATCTGGAAGGAAGTGATGAGTCAAGCATCACGCTGTTGAAGGCCGCACTTCAGTACGAGATAGGTCTTCCCGTACAAACGATCGAATTCGAACCACTTTCCGGCGCTTCTGAAGAAACTATCCAGTTTGTACACAATGGCGCACAATACGGCCCGACGCTTAAACCACGCTACAAAATGCGCGTCACTTACAGCGGCAAAGAACGCCTCACTGGACTCTACACGATCGGCAAAACAGAATCAGGCGACTGGAAGTTCATTATGACGAAGCCGATCCCACAAAACGTAAATTTAAGTCCAAATTAACGTTTACTCACAAATGAAGGGACATCGAAATTCAACGTTCCTTTTGGTTCCGGCTCTGCCGGATTAGGAAAATCCAGGTTCAATTGCCGAGCACATACACATCGTAACGGTTGCGCTTGCCCTCGATCTTGTGACTGGGAACCGGACCACGCAGAGCCGGAGCAATTCTTGGCCGTTTGACGACGATGCGGCTGCGGGCAAATGTCAGGGCAGACTCCAGCAGTGCATCGGCGCCCGACGCATCCGCGCTCAACAACCGTTGAAATACCTGCATTTCTTTTTTGACCTGAGCCGTTTTTGTCCGCTGCGGGAACATCGGATCAAGATAGATGACGTCCGGACGCTCTTCGACTGATTCCGCGTTCATATAGTCCAGAGCGTCTGCGTTCACAGGGTGCATCCGTTCCAGTATCTCCAGCAATTCCAGATCTTCGGCGGCGCTAAACTGCCTGGCCCGCTCCATGGCATCTTCAAGCAACGCATGCACAACTGAGACCCGCTCCAGCAGCGTGACCCGACATCCGAGGCTTGCGAGTACGAAGGCATCTTTGCCCAGTCCGGAAGTCGCATCCAGTACAGAGGGATATGGCCCACTCTTTACGCCAACGGCTTTGGCAATCATTTGACCTTTCCCACCACCTTTTTTGCGGCGATAGGTCGTCGATGATCCATGAAAATCCGCATAAATATCGACACTACCTCCTGCCGGATCAATCGCATGAAGAGCCAGCCTCCCAGTTCCGAGAACAAGGGCGAATGCAGCTCCCTCGCCCAAACACCGCTCTCGGATAAATGCCTGTTGCGCTTTTGGGCTTATTGAAGCAGAACTGCCGTCAACACAACTTAGCGACAATCGATTCGCCCACTTCAGAGCGGAGTCTTTCAGCGATGGGTCCGTGTAAATCAGTGTACTCGGCTTCATGTATCGATTGGTGTCCATTCGTAAAGATTCACAGGGTTTACCAAAATAAAAAACACGCTCTCCAGGTTACCAACCTTATTTGTGCGTGCAAAAAGGTTGCAGTGACAAAACAAATGCAATTATTTCGCCAACATGTTTATCATTGACCGTTGGAGAGAACTTCTGGTGTCGGAAAGTTTTTATGATCTTCAAAATGCCTGGCAGCTTGTTGTGGCCTTTATCTTGCTCATAGCTACTTCGAAAATTTTCAAAGTAACCAGTGACACTGAAATCGCAAGAAAAAGCAATCCTTTGCTTTGGATCAAACGTAATCGATCGTTTCTAATATTCTGGATTCTGATGACGATTATTTTCTTCATCTGCGACTACCTAAAATTCGAAACGCCCATTTTCCGCTTTCTCAACATCCTTGGTGGCGCCTGGATATTTATCGGGCTGATCACCAGCTTAATCCCGAAGTTGTTCTGGGCTCAGTCAGCAGCAGCCGTTGTCTATCTTGTGACTGGTGTTCTGGGCTTTTCCAACATCGACTCCAGTGTTGCAACACTCCGCAGCCTTAGTTTTAATATCGGATCAACCACAATTTCCGCCTGGAGCATCCTTTCAGGCATTTTTGCCTTCGCATTCACTCTCTGGATTGTGATGGCGATCGCCGGTATAATTGAGACTCAAATCCAGCGTATCCCGCGAATAAGCGCTTCACTCAAAGTGCTGACCGCTAAAATGATGCGCATCGCTTTTATCACCATTGCCATCATTGTTGCAATGAGTTCGGTGGGGATTGATCTGTCGGCGATTACCGTGCTCAGTGGTGCAATTGGCTTGGGTGTTGGTTTCGGTCTGCAAAAAGTGGTTTCGAACTTTATCAGCGGCATTCTGCTTTTGGTAGACAATTCAATCAAACCTGGCGATGTGATCGAGATTGATGGCACCTACGGCTGGATTAACAATCTGCGGGCCCGGTACGCTTCCGTCATCACTCGCGACGGCACAGAGCATCTGATTCCCAACGAAGATCTGATCACTCAACACGTGATCAACTGGACATTCACCGATAACATGGTGCGCATAAAGGTGCCATTCGGCGTCACTTACAACGCCAATCCGCACGAGTGCATCGAGCTAGCCATTGCAGCTACAAAAAAAATCGGACGTGTACTGGATTACCCGGAACCGATTTGCAATCTGATGGGGTTCGGAGACAGCTCTGTCGACTTTGAGCTACGCTTCTGGATTTCGGATCCGGTAAATGGAGTGAGCAATGTGAAGAGTCAGGTTCTGCTGAACCTATGGGATACCCTGAAAGAAAACAATATTGAGATTCCGTTCCCACAGAGAGATCTTCATATTCGTTCAAGCTCGATAGACCTGATTGCACCTAGGCCGACACCCACCGAGGAACCGTCTTGAGTTTAGAACATCGAACGTCGGACTTTGAACATCGAACTTTGAATATTCGTCGTTTGATGCGTTTATACAATGAGTGGTAATTCCACACCGAAAAAGCTTCGCCTTGATGAGTTACTGGTAACCAAGGGACTTGCCGACACTCGTTCCCAGGCAAAGGCACTTGTTCTTGCTGGAAAAGTACGGCTGGGTACCGAGCGTCTTGAAAAGCCAGGACATGCATTTGCAGTGGATTCACCGATCCAGGTTGAAGCGCCCCCGCGTTTTGTGGGCCGTGGAGGTGAGAAACTCGAAGGCTTTCTGGATAGCTTCAAAATTGATGTTACCGGGCTGCACCATCTAGACATCGGTGCGTCGACCGGTGGCTTCACCGATTGTTGCCTGCAACGTGGCAGCGTCAGCGCAACCTGCGTCGACGTTGGGCGTGCGCAATTGCACAACAAGCTTCTCAACGATGCACGCGTCACCAATATTGAAAAAACCAACGCGCGCCACCTGAAACCAGGCGATCTCCCCTTTGATCACTATCCACTCATCGTCATCGACGTGTCTTTTATCTCGCTGACCAAAATCCTTCCCGCGGTCTGGGAGTTCCTCGCACCGGAAGGTCGGCTTATTGCACTGGTCAAACCACAATTCGAAGCCAAAAAACACGAAGTTGATGCCGGGCGAGGTATCATTCGCGATCCAGCGGTACAGGAACGTGTCTTGAGTGAAATTCAAGACTTTGCCCTGTCGCAACTCAAAGGAGCTACTCTCATCGGCACCATGGACTCACCGATCAAAGGCACCGACGGCAATCGCGAGTTTCTGATTGGATTGACGCAGCTCGTCGAACACTAAACATCGAACTTTGACCGTCGAATATTCGACGGTCTGTTTAAGTGGTCAATGACTAGCCGAGATCACTACATTGCTATCTGAATCGTAACTATTTGTTGGATGTGTCACGTTTATTACTGAAGCCGTATAACTAATTTTGCCTTTAACAGCAGCATTACTGTCTAGCACTACAACACCAGATGCATCTGTTGTTCCTGTCAGAGTCTCATTGTAATCTCCCTGTAATTCTACAGTCACAGTTGCCCCGCTGAGAGGATTCCCTTGGCCATTATAAATGGCCACCAGCACACGTGCTTTTTTACGGCCTTTACCCATATCGATTTTTTGCAGTTCGATAGAGTGGACATACATAGTGGGAGCTGCGTTGACAGTAATGATTACCGTGTCGCTGGCAGTGGCGCCGTCGTTATCAGTAACGGTAAGCGTCAAGGTATGGACACCAACAGCCAGCGACACCGTAGGGCTCACACCGGTGGCAATCTCCGTGCCACCCTCCGACCAACTGTAGGTAGCGATCGTACCATCACTGTCGGAACTGCCGCTGCCATCCAAAGTCACTGATTCTGAACCATTGTTATCCGTGTCAGTCAAAGTCTGATCTGATCCGGCGCTGGCAACCGGTGCATCGTTAACCGCTGTGACTGTTATCGTCACCGTCGCGCTGGCAGTTAAATCACCGTCACTGAGCGTGTAACCAAAGCTGTCTGTGCCAGAGAAGTTTTCCACAGGTGTGTAGGTCAGTGTGCCATCAAAATTGTCAATTACACTGCCGTTGCTACCTTGAGTGAACGTGCTGATGATAAGAGTGTCTCCATCCACGTCTGTGCCTGCACTTACGACATCCACGGTCACCGGATTACCTTCATCAGTTGTTGCGCTGTTGATAACCGCAACTGGTGCATCGTTTACAGGATTAATCGTAATTGCCACTGTGGCGTTGGTGGTTAAATTACCATCACTTATCGTGTAAGTGAAGCTATCGCTGCCGACGTAATCCGCATTTGGTGTGTAGGTCACAGTTAAACCATCGGTCGTTGTTGTGCCGCTAATACCGTCAGCGGTTGCTGTGATACTGAACGTATCACCGGCATCCACATCGCTGTCGTTCGCCAGGACGTCTATCGTGACAGCAGTATCCTCATCGGTTTCACCGGTATCAAAAACCGCCACCGGCGCTTCATTAACGTCGGTAATACTTAAGTTGTAAACGACACTGCCATCAGGGGTTGAGCCTACAGTCGTGTCATCGACAGTGACAGTCACACTCAGGCTTGGGGACGTTTCATAATCCAAACTGACGCCGGCCTTCAGGAACAGTTCCGTGCCAACGATCTCAAATATCGAATTGTCATCCAGGCTCAGTTCGTTCGTGCCCAGTCCGTCATCTTCTACAACCACATCGGCGACTTTAACCGAAGCGGTCGTATCGGCATTCTCCGGCAAGCTTATTGTCGCGGAAGATAAGGAGATACTTGTTGGTGCGTCGTTCACTGCTGTGACTGTTATCGTCACTGTTGCGCTGGCAGTTAATGCGCCATCACTTATCGTGTAAGCGAAGCTATCGCTGCCGGCGTAATCCGCATTTGGTGTGTAGGTCACCGTTGAACCA
>CAWUII010000022.1:0-32422 GCA_963922575.1 uncultured Opitutia bacterium | reverse complement strand
CTCGGAAGGGCTCAAAAATCGTAAATCTCATCGCCAGGTAACCTACAAGCGCCGCGGCTACAACTTCTTTTGAGAAGGAAAGATCGTTAATCGTTTATTCTTCTACTAAAAATAGCGAAGAATCATGTAAAAGTAGTTAAATGCTTGGCTACAAGAGTAGCAGCGGCTTCTAGCCGCTTGGTTGTTAGTAAAACACCGCAGGGGAAATCACAATCCCTGCTGAAATAGATGTTTAAAATGAGCTTGAATTTACTTAGAAACCCTATGTACTGTATTTTCTTATGAAGTCACCTAAAACATCTAAATTAAAGCATCTGCCTTTAATTTTAGGTTCTGCACTCGCTGCAACAAGCAATCTGTCGGCAAATCTCATTATCAATGGGGATTTTGAGACAGGGCTTTCGGGCGGTGGCTACGGTAGCTACAATAATGAAATCGGTCGTTTTGCAGCTTCGACTCCTTCGAACCCAATCAAGAATGAATCAAACTGGGTGGTTGCACAAACGTATCAGGCAGCACAATTCAAAGACTTGTATCCGGCATCCCCGAGCCCGTATGGATGGGGCATAAGAATGGGCAGATATACGAGCTCTTATGTTACAAATACGACAACAATGTCATTGGGGGAAGGCGATTACGAATTTTCTGCGAAGCATTGGGGCGAGCTGGTCAATAGTACTGGTTCTGAATTTACTGCAATGCTTATTGGAGTTGGCGAAACCAAAGGAGTCGATCATATGATTGGCACCTTCATCGATAACACAAAGGGTAATCTTCAGATATCATCCAGCGAGTTTACTCTAGAGGTTGCGGGTGACTATCAATTGCAATTGTCAGGTAGTGGGAATTTGGATCAGACGAGCCGAGCCTGGCTTGATGACTTGACACTGGTGTATATCCCCGAACCATCTTCCATTGCAGCTCTTATTGGTCTTGG
Organism: uncultured Opitutia bacterium; assembly: GCA_963922575.1. Classification (GTDB taxonomy): domain Bacteria; phylum Verrucomicrobiota; class Verrucomicrobiia; order Opitutales; family Coraliomargaritaceae; genus Lentimonas. The sequence continues at coordinate 31,485 of CAWUII010000022.1, read as the reverse complement.
TGCGTTCAGTTTTGCTGCAGTTCGACGTCGCAAAAAAACTCATAGTAAAGCCAAGTAACCAATTCCCAAATTGCAGTCTTATATTAACTCTAATTACAAAATATTCCTAAAATGAAGACAAAACAACTAACACTCCTCTTGGGCTCCGCTTTATTAGTCGGCAGCAGTGCCTCAGCAAATCTAATCATCAACGGGGACTTTGAGACCGGTCTTTCCGGTCAAGGGTACGCCGGAGCTGGTTACTCAAATGAAGTGGGTAAATTTTTACCTGAAGTTCCCGACAATCCTACTTTTTCATTTGTGAACAAAACCAAATGGGTAATTGAAAATCCTACTGCAACTGCAAACAGTGCATTGGCAGGATTTACTGATCTGGAAACACCAACACAAGGTTGGGGTGTAAAGATGGGTAACTACAGCGACTCGACCGTGACGTACAATGCTCCAATTGTCTTGGAAGTAGGCACTTACATTTTTTCTGCCGACCATTGGGGCAGTAAAACAGATGGTTCGAAATTTGCTGCAAAGTTAGTTAGTCTCAGCGGCAATCCTGACATAGAGATTGGCAAATTTACAGATTCAACCCCAGGTGTTCAGAATTCGGCTGAATTATTTAAAGTCCCATTTGCCGGTGAATACAAGCTTGTCCTGTCCGCCGCCGAAGAAAACATCAATAATGCATGGCTTGATAACGTCAGTATCAACGCAATGCCCTAATGGCATTAATGTTTTCGAGTCACGTGTCGCGCGTGTAATGCACAGACGACATCGCCCGTGCCGATAACACACATTTTTGGTTCTCACTATTTTCGTCTCTGAGAGGTCTAAGACGGACGTCTTCCACATCTAGACTTTGTTAAAATCACTGCTATGACACTGTTTCGTCCATGCATTGATTTACATGCCGGTAAAGTCAAACAGATCGTTGGTAGCAGTCTGAGTGACGATGGCGCCCGCTTGAAAACAAACTTTGAGAGCACATATTCGGCAGTCTACTATGCAGAGTTATACCGCGACGCAGATTTGCAGGGTGGGCATGTGATTCAATTGGGACCTGGTAATGACTCTGCTGCCCGTGAAGCTTTAGCTGCCTATCCCGGAGGATTACAAATTGGGGGCGGTATATCTGTTGAAAATGCCACACGCTGGCTTGAGGCGGGAGCCAGTCATGTGATTGTAACCTCTTGGCTGTTTGACAAACAGGGTCACTTCTTGCCGGAGCGTCTTGAGACCCTGGTTGCAGAAGTAGGCAAAGAGCATCTTGTGGTTGATTTAAGTTGTCGGGTAGAAGTTGACTCCTGGATAGTTGCGATGAATCGCTGGCAGACACTGACAGATTTACACATTGATTCGCAAATACTGTCTGAACTTGCGAATCAATGTGCAGAGTTTCTGGTGCATGCAGCTGATGTTGAAGGTAAGTGCGAAGGCATTGATGCGCGGCTGGTAACTTTTCTGGGTCAACATTCATCTATTCCTGTTACCTACGCAGGTGGAGCTCGTTCGATTAAAGATTTGCAACGCGTGCAGGATCTCAGTCAGGGCAAAGTCAATCTTACCGTCGGCAGTGCGCTTGATATTTTTGGCGGTAGCCAGATATTGTTTAAAGACTGCGTGAAGTGGAACCGATCGCATGCAAAATGATTCCTAAACAAGTGTTTGTGGAACGTAACTTCCAGGTCGATACGTATCGTGTAAGTTGTGCTTTATTTGATTGTAAGCTTGTATTAATTCTCTGCCTTATCTTGTCATGGAACTCCTCACCCTTTCCTTTATCATATTAATCCTTAAGATTACTTTAAGCATATTGCCTCTGATTTTTGGTTTTTTTCTGATAACCAGCTCCAATCAAACAAAGCGTAAGATACGTGGCAAAGTTTGTAGCCGATTATTTGGCATTAATAATGCCATACCTTTACATAAATTTTCACGTTTCCTCTATGTTGTCGGTGGCCTGTCTATTCTGTTTGGTCTGATGGCAGGCTGGTATCTCGTATTGCGAAATTTTGTTTAAGAATTTTGAAAGTCCGGGCGAAACCAATACAGATCCATAACATAGACAAGAATTCGTATTTTCTACAAAAGTGTTTTTACAAATTGCAGTTTACAGTCTTACAAGCTGTGTCGTCTCATGGCTGGCGATCTATTGCCTACTAAGGCTTAGTTTTGTAAAAGCAATCAGCGGACGTCTGCAACACCATCACACGCATAAGGAAGAAATCCCGAGGATCGGTGGCTTTGGCATTGTATTAGGTCTTTGGGTAACCTACGCGATTTGTCTTCTTCAGCTCAACATTGAAGAGGGTAAACTTCTAACACATTTTGCAGTTGTTGGAGGAGCCAGTGCAGCTTTTTTACTAGGACTCATTGATGATTTATATCCACTGGGAGCTAAGGTCAAACTACTCTTTCAGGTCTTGATTGCGGTAGGCGCATACCAGTGTGGACTCTCAGTCAATCATCTTACGCTGCCCTTCACCAGCTTTACTATAGAACTGGAGTTTTTCGGACTACTGCTGACTATACTATGGGTTGTCTCCATCATGAACCTGATCAATCTAATTGACGGACTCGACGGGCTCGCTGGAGGCATTGGGCTCATGCTCATGGTATTGATAGCATACCTTGGGATGCAGCGGGGCTTTCTGCTTTCGTCCGTTCTGTCCTTTGGCATGATTGGTGCAATTCTCGGATTTCTTTTGCACAATTTCCCGCCGGCAAAATGCTACATGGGCGATTCCGGGGCTTATCTTATTGGCTACATAATTGCCGCGCTTTCTCTGTTGAATTCAGAGAAGGGGGCTGTGATGGCTGCCATGATCGGCCCCGCCCTGGCGCTTGCACTGCCTATACTTGATGTCGTATTTGCGATTCTTCGCAGAGGAGTCAGAGGGCTACCACTCTTTCGAGCGGATCGCGGTCACATTCACCATCTCCTAGTCAAGATGGGACTTTCGCATCGCAAGGCAGTTTTGGCGCTTTACAGTGTTTCACTCTTTGCCCTGCTGGGTGCCATGGTTGCATTGATTGAACGGGGGCGCCACCTTCCGATTTTTCTGGGGTTTGGCTTTGTTGTCGTCCTTTTTGTACTATATGGTAAGAACATATCGATCAACAGCCTGCTGATTTTTTTAGCAGATTCGTTACAGTCACGACGAGACATACGCAATGCATTGTATTTGAAGGACTGGTTGATTTTAGAAGCAGAGCGTGCTGATGAAGTGGTGCATCTCTGGTCTGATTTTAAGTTTGTTCTGAAAAAAATGGGTATTTGCCGTGCCGAATTGAGTATTCGCGGAAAGTCACTGGAATTCAACATACCAGACTCTTCGCGTGAGGAGTCCGGGAGGCTGTGGACAGATACCCACAAGATAAAACAAAAACAACATACAGCTGCTTTGACACTTTACGGTGAAAAAGACAACTTATCCGAGAGCCAGTTTTCGTTGCTTGCAGACATCGCCACAGAAGCTTGGAGCAAAGCCGGGCAGAGGTGGGAGGAAGTCAATGATTGTGCGGTCGATTTTGACGCCATTGCTGACAAATCAGAAAGCTATCGCCATCATAAATCCCGAAACCTCTACCGTCCGACGTACTGACGCTTTTGTTACTCGCGGAAAAAGTGGTAGCTTTATTTGAGAAACAAAGAGCCTCAACGGTAACAGGCTTAATTTTACTTTGGTAGATAGATAATTGGGGTGGGATGCGTCATTTCCGCTCATTGGCTCCGCGGTAACGACAGCGTTGCCCTCCAAATGAGCAAACAGATTTACTCAATGTACCAAAGTAAAATTAAATTACCAAAAAAGTCACAGGTTGAAATTATACCGGTGAGACATACGGCCTAGATGGGTTGTCTGCCAATTGTCCCAACTAAACTGGTCAAGTACTCGTCGGAACTGAAATGAACAAGTTGTTTTTTGGCTTTTTCCAGTCTGGATTGAATGTCCAGCCGTTTGGCGACTCCTGCATGCGATGTCTTTGAGAGGAAATTCTCAAGGTAACTTACATTTGATTGGTAAGATGCGATATCTTGTTTCTGCTGGCTTTGCAGGCGTTCCTGATACCAGTCACTACTGAGCAAGTAATCCCGTGTGAAAAGCTTGCGAACCGCTTCGGACTCGAGGCCGTTGCCTTCGTACTTTCCATGTGCCATGATGTGTAGCAACGCTTTGAGTGGAGGACATGCCTGCTCGACGGAGCCATCTTCGAAGTAGTTAAGAGCAGCCTCTTTATGTGCCGCAATGATAGTTCTCATGCCAGTGGCAAAGACATCTTTATCCTGTAGCTCTGGTTTTAGCATTTCTTCGTTTAGGATTGTTTCCGGATGGCTAAAGACACGGCCAAAAAAGATACGGACAAACTTCGCAGTAATTCGGTAGCCAATACGGCTTGCCTCTATGAGCTCACCTTTGTGTTCAAAATCGCTTATCTTTTCCAGATAATCATGCTCAATCAAGAATTGAGGGTCGGCTTCGTTGGGCCGCATGCGACACCATATTTCCGGGATGAGTAGGCTGATGTCGTGATCAACTCTATAGTTAGGTCCAACGTAGCCGGCGGCAGTCACAAAGGCAGGTTGCTCTGTAACCATATAAGCGACCAGAGCATTGTTTAAATCATAAATAGGCAACAGAGCGTTAAAGGGCTTTTTGGTCAATGCGCCTTCTGATCCGGCTCCTGTAGTCGAAGGAGATTTGCCGGTAATACTGGCGATAAACTCCATGAAAAGCTCCGGTAGTTCCATATAGTGGATTGGATTATTGACGCAGAGCGGTTTGACGCCAGTTGCCAGATCTTCGGGGTTATTGCGCCGACCTGGTAGGATAGCAGTTACCGGGCGGAGGATCGCGGAGTGGGCATCCTGTTGGCGGTAAAGTCGCGTGCTGATATCTGCCAAGTATACGGAGCGTTGATCACGCAGATCGGGTCGTACCTGAAGGTAGCGGGGGTTTTTTGAAGGTTTGCCATCAACGATTCGCGGATACGCATTGGTTGCGTAGTAATCGGGCGAAGTGTTTTCATGAAAAGCCTGTATCATGGAGCGCATTGGCTTTGTGTACTGGCCAAAGCGAATCGCGTCTTCAATTTCTTCTTCGACTTTTTCGCGTTTCAGTGGTTCGTAATTACTGAGGAAACTCCCTTGAGAGCTAAGATCAATCTCAGCCTGCTTGTCATAGCCACGGATGATTGCGTCGTCAGGACGTTGGAAAAAGCGATACTCACAGTTGTGGACAAATTTTGCGGAAGGTGCTTTCCATTCGGGTGGTAAACTTTTGGTAGACGCAGTAGGCGCGACGACCGATGCACTTATATCGTCTTCAAAGGAAATTTTGGCAGCTGGTATAAAGTCTTTACGCAGTGAGAAAGTGCGCCAGGCGCCACTCTCAGTATATCCAACCCGAAGGTATTGAGTAAGGAGAGATTGTCCCCGGTAGCGTAAAATGTTGCCCGGTTCGCCATTGATTACATCGACGCTAAAGCGCTGGCGCCAGTCTTCGCCCCAGCTTTCTTTGTAAAAGCGCTTGATGATTAACACCAGGTCGATCACATGTTGAGGTATGGTTGTTAACCAGTTATTGTAGTCTTCTTTGTAGGTATTTACCGAAGGTGTCAGCAGTTTTACAACAGAACCGAGTGACCGCTCTTTACTCAGAATTGGACGGCCTTTAGGTTTGCATTCGGAAGGGTCGATAAAGCGATCACCGAATTCTTTGTTGATAATTTCTTCAACTAGATCGAAGTCTTTCTTGAAATCCTTAACCAGTACCGGGCCTGAAATGATTGCATCAGTGATGGGTTTGGAGATTTCAGATTTTCCACCGCCTGATACCGTGCAAGGCTTATGGCATAAATGGCTTTCCGGAGTGCAGCCAACAAGTCTCCAGCGGCGTCCTTCTGCTGGTTGAAGCATCTGGACGCGATAGCCTGAAGGGAAAATATAGTGTATCTGCGACAACAACTTGATGCTCTGTTGTGTACCATCCTTGTCCCACAAGATTTGCTGTTTATTGAGTTCGAAACGAGCATTTTCAGGAACATAAAGGATATTTTCAAATTGTTTATCGATACCGTAGCCTTCAGGCTGTATCTGAATCAGGTCGGCATATTTTTTGATCACTTCACTGAACGTGTATTTGGAATCCGGATAATACTGCGACAAATCAAAGTCTTCACCCAGATCGTAGCAGGTAGATGCGAGTGTTCCACCGGCGTGTTCTTCTTCTGCAAGACCATGTAAGTTTGCAGAAAAGCTTATCTGAGTCTTTACTTCCTTTTTACAGTAGCCGAAATAATTATCAGCAATTGCCGTGACAATTTTTCCCGATGCATCACGGCAGGTGATCTTGAAGGCCTGGCCCTCGTTGTAGAGCTCATCTTCGTGCTCCCAGCACATTCCGTCTCGCAGTTGCCGTTCGGTTGCTTCAGAGACCTTTGGCAAGCCGAGTTCTTTCTTAGTGGTGCCAATCAGATGTGGTGCTAGAATCACACAACCACTGTGCCCGGTCCAGTGTTCAGGGTCGAGCGCAGTATCATTTTCGGCAATGAATGGATCCCCGCCATTACCGAAAATAGATTCAACAAAATCCAGATTGCTAACTAAATTGCCCGGCGCAAAGAAGCGTACTTCCATCGTCTTTTCCGGACAAAACCCAGCGACCTCAGGCAGAACGACGGGACGCAGCAGTAGCGAAACCCAAGCCTTTGCCTGTTCGTTTTCGTTGGCAAGGTAGGGCAGGATCGATTGCTGCTCCGGCGATTGCAGCGCCTTTCTTAAAAGTCTTGCTGCCGCAATTAGCGGGACCGCTTTTTTATCGTTGGGTATTGGCAATCCACCTTCAGCTACGTGGAAAACACCTTTGGTTGTGCGGCGATCACTCTTTGGGTTGTGCAAAATGCCCTGATGTATGCGATAGGAATCAATGATTTCCGAAGAGAAGTGGTCTCCTTTGGCTGGAAGCGAAAGCGTGCGTGCAATTCCGTGACGATCCAGGACGAGTGTGTTGCTTGGGAGCTGGGGTACTTCTGAGGGTTCCAGGTCAGAGAAATAATCGACAATAAATTCCTGTATGCGGTGATCGCAGGGAGGTAGATAATTTGACAGTAGGCGTGACTTTTCCTGATAGTTTTCGATCAAAGACTTGCTGAGTCCAAAGAAATCGGAGCTGGCCAGATCCCCGAAGATTGGCTGTCCGATAGAAGTCAGTTTCAGGTTTACATATTCAAGTAAAGATTGCTGGCCATACGTTGCATCAGCAGTTTCTGGATCCAGTCCCAGTTGAGTTTTGAAGTCCATTGCAGAGTGAATTTTGGTGTTGAGTGAAGTAAATAATTTTCAGTTTAGACAGTAATCAAATCATCCAATTAAAACAGAAGTATAGCAAGGCGAACTTCGATTGAGTGCAGGAATTGCAGTTTCATATTAGAAATGCTTTTGAGAAACCATCGGATGTGGATTCGCAGCCATTGGATTTTTATCGTCACAATCGGAAATTATAGTTTTTTAGGGATAGATAATTAAAACTATGTCAAAGATTCGTCAGATCGATTACTCCAAGCCAAGAGTTCTACATGCTTATAGTGGCAAGCACGTCGTGCGACTGACGGGCGAAGAGACACGCTATAAATTTTCCGCAGAACTGATTGATGGACTTGAAGATGAATTTGCAACGATTGGCGATGTGCGCAAGGATTGGCAAAAAAGCGCATTTCCGTTACCTTGGACAGACTCGCCTGATGTTGTGCATCCAGATTAGTTCTAAATTGTTGTTCATGACAAAATGAGATTACAGCTATGCTTTTAAATTCCGGTTAAGGCTTGACATTAATTTGCTCTAATAACTTTTTAAAGGGCTTTCATGAAAATTTCATAATCTCCAAAACCTTTATGGCACTTAAAATTCGTCTTCAACGTCATGGCTCAAGCCATCGCCCCTTTTATCGTATGGTTGTTACCGAGGCATCTGCGCGTCGTGATGGCCGTTTTGTTGAAATCGTCGGTACTTACGAACCACAGGCTAAAAATACTGTGGATGAGATAAAACTTAAGCTGGATCGCATTGATTACTGGCATTCTGTGGGTGCAAAGCCAACCGATACTGCAGCTAGTATTATCCGAAAAGCCCGTCGCAAAGCTCCGGTCGCTGAAGAAGTGGTCACTGAAGAAGCTTAGTGCCTTTAGGGCTTGCTTCAGGGCAATCATCTGATTGCGCCATGCAAATTAAATTTGAGATTTTAACCCTCTTCCCGGAAATGGTAGAGGGTTTTTTATCATCCAGTATGTTGGCCCGTGGTCAGCAAAATGGATTGATTGACATCAAGACACATCAGTTGCGCGATTGGGCAACGGATAAACATCAGAAAACAGATGAGATACCCTTTGGTGGCGGTCCAGGCATGGTCATGAAGCCAGAACCCATTTTTGATGCTGCCGATTCATTGCGCCGGCCAGAGACAAAGTTTATTTATATGGCGCCCGATGGTGAGCCGTTGACGAGTCAACTGGCTCGTCAACTGGCTCAGGAAAAGCATCTTATCTTGCTGAGTGGACATTACGAAGGGGTCGATCAGCGCGTACGCGATGATTTGATCGATCAGGAAATTAGTATTGGAGATTATGTGTTGACCAATGGAACGCTGGCGGCAGCTGTTCTGATTGATTGTGTAAGTCGATTCATACCCGGATTTTTAGGTGATGAAAAATCCTTGACGGACGAATCTTTTATGGACAATTTGTTAGGTTTTCCTCAATACACACGTCCTGCGGAATTCCGTGGGATGAAAGTGCCGGAAGTTTTGCTCTCTGGAAATCATGCTGCCATTGCAAAGTGGAGGTATGAACAACAGATTGAAAAAACCCGGCGGTTGAGAACAAACCTTTTACCAGACAAACCAGTTTAATTATGAGCCAGGCAACTTTAGAAGAAATTGTAAACGATCAGCTTAAGGAAGACCGCGCAGACTTTAAAGTCGGCGATGGTGTTCGTGTGCACTTAAAAGTTAAGGAAGGTGACAAGACGCGTATTCAGATCTTTGCTGGCATTGTTATCGCTCGTAAAGGCGGAAGTATACAAGAAGCGTTTACTGTGCGCCGCATTGCGTCCGGTGTCGGTGTCGAAAAAGTATTTCCGGTACACAGTCCGGCGATTGAAAAAATTGAAATCGACCGTGAGTCCATAACTATGCGTGCACGTATGTATTATATGCGCAATCGCATCGGTAAGGCTGCAAATCAGGTGAAAGAAAAGCGCCTGTATGAAGCAAGACTCAAGTAAGTCCTTCAACAGTAAAAATTTAATACAAAGGCTGTCTCAAGATGAGACAGCCTTTTTTGCACCCTTGGGCTGACCGATGGAGTTAAGTAATTCTTCGAACCAAGATGCATCGATGTCAAAAGGTTTGCCGCCGGCAATGCGCGGAAATTCAATTGCGCGTAATTGATCCTTATGTTCCTCGTCATGGCCAATTACGCCGCTCTTGCGCAAAATGGCACAATCAACTGCAAAGTCAGTGCAACTTTTGATCAGGCTGATATCATCTGCGTTTGCAGGAGCAGAGCGTGCAAAGTAACCGCTCTTCTGAACCAGAACTTTTTCCGCATCCAGCATTTCTGCAAATTGCTTCCCAAACCACTCGCCTGGATTAACCGCATCCAGCTTCACATGTCCAAAGGCATCGCGAGGTACTTTTTCGCCGGTAACTTCCATTTCCGTGATAATTGTTTCAACGCCAGCGCCCTCCGATAGGAAAATGTTTACGTTATCATGAGTGTCCATGATCGCTTTCAGGCGAGTCGCTTCAGCCTGAATGTCGATATCCATCTCCGGGATGAACACGGCGTGTACTTCCTTACGTGTCCGACTGAGTCCAATGGGCTCCAGCCAGTTTAATTTATCCAGTCGCTTGCGATAGGCATCCGCTGTGGCCGCTGTCAGCCATCCACAGTTGCGTCCCATAACTTCATGGATAATCAGCATGCGTGGATTGGCATTATGTTCGGCCACCACATTTTCAAAGTATCGCGCACTTTGTTCCGCAGCAGTCCAGGCACCCAGGCTTTGTGCGATGGGAAAGACATCGTTATCGATTGTTTTTGGCAAGCCGACTACTGTGAGTGCGTAGTCATTTTTAGCTAGATAAGCGGCCAAGTCGGCGGCTGTGGTATTAGTATCATCACCGCCGATTGTGTGCAGTACATCAATAGCATCTTTGGTCAGTTGATCAGCGGCAACTTGAAGCGGGTCTTGCCCACTTTTGACAAGGCCACGCTTAATGCAGTCCTCTACATTGGTAAGCTTCACCCGGCTGTTGCCGATCGGACTGCCACCATGAGCATGAAGTAAGGAGGCCCCCGCACGTATTTCAGGAGTCACCTGAATGCTGTCACCGAGCAAAAGGCCCTTGTAACCACTGCGGTAGCAAATGATTTCAATGTCCGGATGCAATTCGGTATAGCGTTCGATCAGGCTGCCAACTGCTGAAGACAGGCAAGGTGCAAGACCACCGGCAGTTAAGAGCGCAACTTTTTTCACAGGTTTCTTTTTCATGTAATATAAATGGAATTAAGGATGTGAATGATGCCAGTTTTTTCAAAACGTCATTGGAAGTTTGGAAACTTTAATCTGATTATCTGGAAAATACTATCTATGCCCGGCAATCAAACATTTGTTGTGGCTTATTTTGCAGCAAAACTATTTTTAGTAAGAAGTGAAATTACCTAACATATTAACATTTTCCCGTATACCAATACTTTTTCTGGTGGTTGTGCTCCTGAATCTGGAGTTTACCGGATCTCGTACAGCTGCGCTTTTACTGTTTATTGTTGGGGCGATCACAGACTGGGCAGATGGTTACTCTGCACGCAAGTTGGGGATCGTATCAGATTTTGGCAAACTGATGGACTCACTGACCGACAAGGTACTGATGGTCGGGCTTTTTGTAGCAATGCTGGCAATGGGTATACTGCCGGGCCTTTGGTCGCTTTTTTTGGTACTTATGATTTTGAGCCGTGAGTTTTTGATCACAGGCTTGCGTCTGGTTGCTGCCAGTTCCGGTGTCGTGCTAGCTGCCGAAAAGTCCGGAAAGCGTAAAACCGTTAGCCAGATGGCTGCGGCGATCACACTGTTGCTGGTGGAGGCCCTACGCCACGACTTTTCTAATCAGTTGCCGGATTTACTAGTTGATAGTTTGTACTGGTGCGGTGTTGGATTTTTTGTGCTGGCCACGGTGTTGACGGTTTCTTCGGGTCTTACATATATGATTAAATACTGGTCTTTGTTTAAAGGAGAGAAAGGAGACGAAAATGAATAATATAAAACGCTACTTCCCTTGGGTTCGCTTTTTGCCAACTTCCTTGGTTGTTAATCTTGCGACGCTAGGGCCATTGGGGCTCGTTAAGAAAGGACCCGGTACCGTGGGCAGTGTGGTTGGTATTGCGTTCTACGCGGTTTTATTTCACAACGCTTCGCCTTTGGGATATTTGTTCCTGTTTCTGCTTTCACTGTATTTGGCAGTTGCCCTCTGTGATGAAGCCGAGCAGCGATTGCAGATGCGTGATCCCGGGATGATTATTCTGGACGAATTTGTTGCCATACCGGTGGTTTTCCTGGGCATGAATGGTTCACAGGGATTGATTGCTCAACAGGGAGGATGGCCAGTGTTGCTTGCCGGGTTTTTGCTTTTTAGGTTATTTGATATCTTTAAGCCTTTTGGGATTTCAAAGCTTCAAAATCTTCCTGGCGGACTGGGTTGCGTGATTGATGATATTGCCGCTGCCGCTGCTTCCTGTGCTGTGCTACATCTGGCTTTGTACTGTTTGTTTTAGTCGAAAAGTTCAATAGAGTGTTTAATCCATGAAATCCGTTGTAAAATACACGGACTTTTACCATTTAGGCTGTCCTGCGTGGAGTATTACCGAGTGGCGTGGCGGTTTTCTGCCAGCGAAAACAAAAACGTCAGAGCTCCTGAGCGAATATTCGAAGACGTTCAATACGGTGGAGGGCAATTCCTTTTTTTACGCACTACCGAAATTAGAGGTGGTTGAGCGTTGGACGACCCAGGCAGCCTCAGGGTTTGAATTTTGTTTCAAAGTGCCGCGAGATCTTTCTCATTCCGGGAAACTGGTTAACAAAGGGCCGATATACGATCATCTGCTACAGTGCTTGGAATGCTGTGCTCAGGCGAACCGGTTGGGGCCTACTTTTTTGCAACTACATGCGAGTTTTTCCCCGAGTCGATTGGATGAACTAGAGCAATTCTGTGACCTTTGGCCAAAGCAATTCCCGCTCGCGGTCGAAGTGCGCCACCTGGATTTTTTTGTTGATGAATCCTCGGTACAGACGCTCAATCAGATGCTTGAAAGTTACCAAGCAGATCGTGTCATTTTCGACAGTCGTGCTTTGTTTCATGCGCCACCGAGCGATCCAGTGGAGGAGCGATCGCAAGGGCGTAAGCCCAAATTGCCCGTCAGATGGGAGACAACCTGTCAGCGGCCCATGGTTCGTTTTGTCGGTCGAAATGTAATCGAGTCGGTCGATCACTGGCAGCGGGAGGTTGCTGAAAAAGTTGCACTATGGATCGGTGAGGGCAAGCATCCTTACATATTCATGCACACACCCGATGATTCACGAGCTCCTTATTTGTGCCGACAGTTTCATCAGTTGTTGCAAGCTCAAATCCCTGAGCTTCCCGAAATCACTTTTCCACAGAAAGAAGAACAGATCGAATTGTTCTGATCCGGATTTCCTGGGTGGAAGCTTTTTGACTTGCATCCAAATGAGCCCGATCTAACTACTACGACAATTATGAAAATCGTACTTGCATACTCAGGAGGGTTAGACACCTCCGTACTTGTCAGCTGGCTCAAGCAGCATTTCAACGCGGAGATCATTACATTCGCTGCTGATGTTGGTCAGGAAGAAGAACTGGACGGTCTTACTGAGAAGGCAAAGGCCACTGGAGCTTCAAAGCATTACACGGTCGATCTTGTTGAAGAGTTTGCCAGCGACTTTATTTTCCCAATGATGCGTGCCAACGCCATCTATGAAGGACAGTATCTGCTTGGAACTTCGATTGCACGTCCACTTATTGCCAAGGCTCATGTGGAAATTGCCAAACGTGAGGGTGCGGATGCTGTGGCGCACGGAGCTACCGGCAAGGGGAACGATCAAGTGCGTTTCGAGTTTGGTTATGCAGCCCTTGCACCAAAACTCAAAATCATCTCGCCCTGGCGCATGGATGTTTTTCGCAAAGCCTTTCCTGGACGTAGTGAAATGATCGAGTATTGCCAGAAACATTCTATCAACGTCGAGGCAAGTGCTTCAAAGCCTTACTCAATGGATCGCAACTTACTGCACATCTCCTACGAAGCGGGTATTCTTGAAGACCCATGGTTTGACCCGACTACGGATGACAATAAAGCGATGTACAAGTTGACATCAGCACCTGAAGATGCTCCTGACAAAGCAGAGTATGTGGAACTTTCTTTTGAGCGTGGAGATTGCACTGCGGTCGATGGAAAATCGATGAATCCTGCACAGGTAATGAAGCATCTGAATGCTCTGGCCGGTAAACACGGTGTTGGTCGTGTTGACATTGTTGAAAACCGATTTGTAGGTATGAAAAGCCGTGGCGTTTATGAGACACCCGGTGGCACCGTCCTTCTGCAAGCGCATCGCAATATGGAAACGCTTACGATGGATCGCGAACTCATGCACCTGCGAGATAGTTTGATCCCACGTTACGCGCAGTTAGTTTATAACGGGTTCTGGTATGCTCCCGAGCGTGAGGCACTTCAGGCTTTGATCGACGACTCTCAGAAGACTGTCACGGGCACGGTTCGCCTGAAACTCTACAAAGGTAATGTCACTACCGTAGGCCGCAAATCACCGTTATCACTTTACGACGAAAATATCGCTTCAATGGAAGGCGTTGAGAGTGATTATAACCCGGATGATGCCGGCGGCTTTATTCGTCTGAATGCACTGCGTTTACGCAAGCGTGCAATGGTCGACCCCTATGAACTTTGAGAACGTCGAACTCGTTCAACGAGTTCGACGTTCATCGAGTTCAAGGGGTTTAAAAGGCGCCTGACTTCAGAAACTGGATGACTGCAGTGACTGCTTGATCATTTTTCATGATGTAGGGATGGGTCGCATGAATGACTTTGTAGTCCTGCATCCCCTCAACTTTAGCGCGTTCGGTGGACACCTTGCCATCGTCCTTTCCGGGAATAATGATGGAGTTAATCCAGTTAATACTGCGATCACCCGTGATCACACCTAACTCGAAATCTACCGGCCCAAGACTATTTACAAAGCCATCTGGATCAGTGCCCAGTTGATTTCCGGCAGGACCGTTGAGCCAGTCGAACAGACTCAAGTCGCCAAGCGAGTCAACCAGTTCGCTGCCCTGGTTGGGCGGGCTTAACATAACGACCCGACCGATGTTTTCCAATGGGGTTTCCTTTTGAATCGTTCGTACCAGAATGCCACCCATGGAATGCGTGACGAAATGGATCGTGTCGTCGCTTTCCGTCAGCGCTGCAATTTGATTTCGAACGTCTTGTGCAAGCTGTTCAATCGGTAGATGTCTGGAGGGATAATCGATATTGTGTACGATATAAGCTTCCTCAAGAAGCGCATCTTCCATCGCTTCCATCGAATCGGAAGTGCGGATGAGGCCATGCAGTAGTACGACAACTCCATCAGCTGTAAGTGAAGTTGTGAGGGTAAAAACAATGCAGAATAAGGTAAGGAGTCGTCTGATCACGTTGGTTAATTTTATCTGGATGGATAGCAGGATCAAAGTGTATGTTTCACAGAAGGCGTAAATCCGCGAAGATTGGATTAAGGAGTAATATGATCTATAGTTGTTCATGACTGCTTCTTTATCAAACTAAAATCAGCCGAAAGGCTGTAAGGGAATGGCCAAAGATCACAAAAACTTCGCTTCTTCGGGTCTTCACTTATAGCTAAGTATGTAATACATCCGGACACATAGATTCTTATCCAAAATGGTAGCGCAGGCGCGTCCCTGCGCCGCACGAATGTTCCGACGCTTTTACTGGCAAGACGCCATTTCGACAAGCCCAAGACCCTCCAGGCAGATGCGCACCGGCGACGGTGCTGCGCTAACCTGAATGCGATCTGTACAAGTAAGTATAGGCTTATGCTATAGATCAGATACAAAACAAAGACATATGAAGAAAGATCCGGAGACTTATCGTAAACTCAGGAAACGTACTTCGCACAAAATGTCCTCGGTAATATTCGTGCCGATTTTCTGATACCGGATGAGTTGCTGGGTTTCGCCAGGCATACCAACAGGTACAAGACAGGTGCCATTTGCTGCAAGTTGATTGAGCAATCGGTGAGGTCGCCGCTCAAATGCTACGGTTGAGATAATACGGTCAAAGGGAGCCATTTCCGGCCAGCCGACTGCACCGTCGCCAATACGGTATTGAATATTTGAATAGCCAAGTGATTTCAGCCGAGCCTGAGCATTGCCGGAGAGAAGTTCACTAATTTCAACAGTGTAAACATTAGCGAACAGCTGGGCGAGCAGGGCGGTCTGGTAGCCGGAGCCAGTGCCAATCTCAAGGACCTTGCCATCTGCCACAGGCTCAAGCCACTCGGTCATCTTAGCCACGAGAGAAGGTTGCGAGATGGTAGCGCCATCTTCGATTGGCAGCGGATAATCTGCCCAGGCATACTCCTTCTGACTGGCCGACACAAAGAGACTGCGATCGGTACGGATAAAAGCATCACGCACCGCAGGATTGCGGATTTCTTTTACAAGTGGTTTAGCTTCGGGGAAGTAATCCATTGATCTTAATATATTCTTGTCTGGCTGCGGATCAAACGCGGACTTCAGCCGGGTCTGTAGCCTAAGTATGTAATTATCCGGACACATAATTCTCATCCAAAATGGTAGCGCAGGCGCGTCCCTGCGCCGCACGAACGTTCAGACGCTTTTACTGGCACGACGCCATTTCGACAAGCCCAAGACCCTCAGGCAGGTGCGCACCGGTGACGGTGCTGCGCTAACCTGAATGCGATCTGTACAAGTAAGTATAGGCTTAGCTATCAGTGTGCTTTCATTTGGCCACGAATCAAACGCGTATGCCGTCAATTAACTGTAAAGTTGTATTTAGGGAAATCAAGTCTGGCTTTTCGGGTAGTTTGTATTAGAAAATGAAAACTTAGTTATGTCTGAATTTTATGCTCACACCAAAACAGACACGAAGGGTAACGTACTTCATGAAAGTGAATGGGAGCCACTGTTTTCGGAGAAGTGCGCAACGCTTAGTGGCGGAGATTGTGAGGAATGCAAGAACCTCAATGCGCAGCACGGGCATCTGAACAAGGTAGCTTATCTGTGCAGAAAGTTCGCCGCGGAGATGTTTCCAGAAGGCAGTGAAGATCGCAAAACGGCTGCCGAATGGGGCAGGCTAGCTGGACTCTGGCATGACTTGGGTAAGTTTGCTCCTGAGTGGCAGGATTATTTAAAGAAAAAAGCTGATCCGCATAACGATGACGTCACAGGAAAAGTTGATCACTCGACTGCGGGTGCTCAGCACGTAAAGCCACTGAAACATCTCGGAGAACTCTTTTCCTATGTAATTGCGGGACATCATGCGGGACTGTCAAATGGAACCCAGCTCTTTAATGAAAGACTTAAAAAGCGGACATACCATTGGAGAAAACATGCCCAAGATGCAGGTGTGCCATTAAATTTGGCTACCCCTTTACCTCCCCTTAAACGTCCTGATGCGGGCGGAGATGGGCTCGCGTTTCTTACACGATTTTTGTTCTCCTGCCTAGTGGATGCAGACTTTCTCGCAACAGAAGCATTCATGGATTCGGATCAAGCAAAAAAACGTCCTACTGCAAGAACTGACATTATCTGTAAAATGTCGGAAGCTTTAGAAGATTACATGACCAATACATTTGGAAAGCCAGCACCAACAGATTTGGTTAACATGCAACGTGAATTAGTTCGACAATCGTGCTCACAAGCCGCCGAAAAACCTTCAGGTTTCTTCTCACTTACTGTTCCGACTGGAGGTGGAAAAACGCTTTCATCGTTACTTTTTGCCTTACGTCACGCACGTATTCACAAATTAAGACGCATCATTTATGTGATTCCTTACACCAGTATTATTCAGCAAAATGCTGATGTTTTTAGAAAGGTATTCGCTCAACTCTCAAAGGAGATTAGTTATGACATTGTCCTGGAACTCCACTCCAAATTCGACCCCACGAAAGAAACTACATTAAATCGTCTTGCTTCTGAAAACTGGGAGGCCCCTTTGATCGTAACAACAAACGTTCAATTCTTTGAATCACTCTTTGCAAATCGCACCAGTTCCTGCCGCAAGTTACACCGTATCGCACGCTCGGTTATCATTTTTGATGAAGCTCAAGCACTTCCCGCCCGACTCCTCAACCCGATTCTTCGTAGCCTTCGTTGCCTCGTTCACGACTTACACTCCACGGCAGTTCTCTGTACGGCCACGCAGCCAGCTCTAGAGAAGAGGGAGAACTTCCACATTGGAATTCCTGCAACCGAAATCACCCCCATCATTCAGGACGAAGAAACTCTCTTTCGGGAGCTAGAACGCGTTAAACCCCAAAACCTGGGACAACTTACTGATGATGAGCTTATCTCTCACATTTCCAATGAAGGTGCAGAAGGCTGCCTCATTATCGTCAACACTACCAAAGCCGCCCAAAGTCTACACCAGCAACTTTCATCAGCATACCCAGCCTTCCACCTTTCAGCCCGCATGTGCCCACGTCACATAATGACTGTGCTGGCTAAGGTTAAGAGACTACGAAAACTAGGAAAATCTGTGGTTTTGATCTCAACTCAACTTATAGAGGCAGGCGTCGACATCAGCTTTCCAGTCGTTTACAGAGCCGACTGCGGACTTGATTCTTTTGCTCAAGCAGCTGGTCGCTGTAATCGTAACGGTGAAATTAAGGGCGCAAGCGGCACTCGGGGCAAAGGCCGAATCTACCTCTTTCAACCATTGGATCACCCGATACCCGAGATGCTGCATGAACTCAAGACCAACGCCGCGATCACGCGCAGCCATGTCCTACCAAACCATCCTGAAAAACAACTTCTCTCATTAGAAGCTATCCGAACCTATTTTGAGCACGCAATTTGGCAAGCAGGACAAAGAACAGATCAGTGGGACAAGCCTCACATCGTATCTGGCGACATGCCGTGTTTTTCTCAAAATGCCCCGTCTCCCTTTACGTGCTTTGATTACGCACGTGCAGCTCAGGATTTCAATCTAATCGATAATAAAACCCACTCCATCTTCATCCCTTGGGGAAGGAAGGCACAAGCACTCGCTCAAGAAATACGCGAACTTGATCGCCATGGTAGACCACCCAACCGCACTCATTTTCTTAGAGCCCAAACATTTACGATCCAAATCTACGAGAACGAATGGCGAGCCTCTCAACACAATTTCTCACGATACTGCGATGGGGCTTTTTCAATACTAGAGCATGCTGAAAATAACTATCACAAAGATTCCGGACTTAAACGTGCAACCGCTTCAGATGATCCAGACGCATTTTTAGTTTAGAACTTCTCCACTAAAAAAACACTATTACATGTCCTACGGTATTCGACTTCACATCTCAGGCGATTTTGCCTGTTTTACTCGTCCCGAAATGAAAGTCGAGCGCGTCTCTTACGACGTCCTCACACCATCGGCCGCACGCGGCATACTGGAAGCCATTTACTGGAAACCGCAGATACGCTGGGTAATCGATCGTATCCACGTATTGAAGCCGATCCGTTTCACTAACATACGACGCAACGAAGTCGGATCCAAAGCCTCAACCCCCAACTCATCAGAAATAAACGGTAAAGCTGCAGCGCAACCTGGCATCATCATAGAAGAAGCCCGCCAACAACGCGCCGCCACTCTACTTCGCGATGTTGCCTACGTCATAGAAGCTCATTTTCAAATTCTGGATTACCGCTTTGAGAAAAATGGATCGGAACTCTCGGAACATGACTGTTCAGGCAAGCACTTGGATATGTTCAACCGACGTGCCAGGTCTGGACAATGTTTTCACCAACCATCTCTCGGTACACGTGAGTTTCCAGCTCGTTTCAAATTAATTGAACCCAACTCTACCGTTCCTGATTCGGAACTCCCAGAAGATCAACAGAATCGTTCTCTTGGTTGGATGCTTCATGACATCGCATATCTTCCCGCAACAAAAAAGGATAAAGACGCCTTTCTTACTAGCCGCGGCAAGCTCGTTCGTACGGAGTCTCGATTCTTCGACGCAAAAATCAAAGACGGGATCGTCAATGTTCCTCCATTCAACCAAGCGAAGGGCTGAACTGTCATGATCCTCCAAGCACTTACAGAATTACATGCTAGGCTCTCAAGTGATCCTCAAAGCGGATTACCTCCGTCAGGTTATAGCCTCCAAGACATCTCTTTGAAAATCGTTCTAGCGCAGAACGGAAAGCTCCTTGATATCGAAGACTTTCGAGAGGAAAAAGTAAGAATTCAAAAAAACGGGAAGGAGACGCGTTACCGCAAGGCCAAAGAACTCGTAGTCCCTGGCCAAGCTAGAGCTTCGGAAGCTTCATTCGACCCTTGTTTCTTATGGGATGACACTAGATTTATATTCGGATGGCACGGCGTTAAAAATGATCCGATTCGCAACCAAAAGTGTTTCGATGCTTTTCGAGAATTACATCTACAGCATGAAGATGAATTAAACGATGCAGACTTTAGTGCGATATGCACATTTTTAAAGAACTGGAAAGCCGAACAAACATTATCCTATCCTGAACTATTAAAAGTAAAGAAGGGGCGCGTGGTTTTTCAAATATCAGGGAAAACACAATTTGTTCATGAAAATCCGAGCGTGAAAGTTTGGGTCAATAAAATGCAATCCGATGACATGAGTAATACAGTTACTTACGGACAATGCTTGGTTTCAGGAAAATCAAACGAACCAATATCGAGGCTACATCCTGGGATTAAAAATATACAAGGTGCTCCATACACTGGAGCCTCCTTGGTTTCATTTAACGACTCTGCGTATGAATCCTACGGTAAAGAAGGAAAAAGCTATGGGCGTGGAGCGAATTCTCCTACCAGTGCAAAATCTGCCTTATCGTATACATCTGCACTTGATTGGCTTCTTTCAAAACAACATCGAAACTTTAAAATAGCTGATTCGACCATCGCATTCTGGACAGACGAAGCGACGAGTGCAGAGGAGAACCTGCCCTGGATGCTTGCTGGTCCGCCAGCTACGGAAGATGATGAAACAAAGAAACGCATAGCAGATCTTTTAAAAAAAATTGTTTCAGGCACACTTGGCAGAGACCAACTAGGAAATCCTAGAGCGCAATTTTACATCTTAGGACTTTCCTTAAATCAGGGACGACTCTCAATTCGATTTTGGCATAACGGAACTCTTGGCGATCTTATTGAAAAGCTAAAGGATCACTTTAGCAACCTAGCTATAGTTCGCCAATGGGACGAAACGAATTCGCTACACCCTGATCCCATAGCACCTTCCGCAAAGCGTCTTCTGCTGGAAACAGTACCACTCAAGGATGGACGACGTGATGAAAGTAAACTTGCACCGCAACTGTCAGGAACTCTGATGCGTGCGATTCTAACTGGGACGCGCTACCCCGACGCGTTGGCAAATGGTGTAATGAATCGAATTCGCGTAATCGAAAAAAAGCAACAAGGACAGGGTTCCCTTGATAACGTCACTTACCTTCGCGTCGCGATCCTCAAAGCATGGTTAATCCGCAATCAGAGCTCTTGGCTCAACCACAATAAAATAATTATGACACAAGCACTTGATACAGAAAACCCACATGCCGCTTACCAACTAGGGCGCCTCTTTGCGACATACGAACAGGTTCAACGAGCCGCCCATAAATTCAAACTCGATCGTACCATCAGAGAAACCATGTTCTCGGCCGCTTCGGCAACGCCTCAATCGATCTTTGGTAGGCTTGATCGGTTAAACAAACATCACTTACCAAAGCTCACCGCTGGATCGAAGCGTCACTTCGATAATCTGATAGATGAAATCCATCAGAAAATACGTGGCCCGCAATTCTACCCCGCTTCGCTCAATCTTAAGGAACAAAGCTTATTCTGTATAGGTTACTATCACCAAAGGCATGAGTTCCGCCCGAAACATGCGAAGTAATTTCAACAAAATCCAATTCATCAATCAAAAAAATACGAACAAATTACTATGAAAAACCGTTACGACTTCATTTACCTCTTCGACTGCACAGACGCCAATCCCAATGGTGATCCCGATGCAGGCAACTTACCACGAATTGACGCTGATTCAGGACATGGGCTGGCAACAGACGTTATGCTTAAACGTAAGATTCGAAATTTTGTCACTATGACCAAGAACGAAGAATCCGGCTTTGGTATCTATGTCGCTGAAGGTGCTGTTCTCGGCCGCGCCCATACAGCAGCATTTAAAACACTAGGGATAAATATCGGAGAAGATTCCCCTCCGGCTGAAATATCTGAAGAAGCGGCAGATCGCTTAAATGTAATTGGACTAGTCGATGGACTTCGTATCGAAGTTAGCGAGGAGGACAAACATACACTTATTCTCGAAGGAACAGCCGACAAAAAAATAGTCAAAGAATGGATCAAAGAGACTGATCTCTCGAATGAGGATGCTAAACTTATAAATGATCTCTTAAAAGGAGCAAAGAGCCGAAAGCCCACACGCAATGAAACTGAACAAGGTAGAGAGCAAATGTGTAAAGACTACTTCGACATTCGCACATTTGGAGCTGTTATGAGTATTAAATCGGCACCTAATTGCGGCCAAGTGCGAGGCCCTGTCCAGCTTTCGTTTTCGCGCTCAATCGATCCAATAACACAAAGCGAACATTCAATAACTCGAATGGCTGTCACGAAGGAAGAAGACTTTAGCAAAGAGCGAACCATGGGCCGTAAATTTACTGTGCCTTATGCACTTTATCGTTGCCACGGCTTCATCAACCCCTTTCTCGCAAATCAAACAGGATTTTCCGAAGATGACCTCGAACTTTTCTTTCAGTCTCTTGAAAATGCATTTCAGTTCGATCAGTCGGCGGCACGTCCGGCTGGTAGCATGGCACCACGCGCCCTTTTAATTTTTAAACACGAAGGAATAAATCCAAATCCGGAAGAAAGAGTGAAAGAAGCAAAACTCGGCAAGGTTTCAAGCCATAGCCTCTTTGATCGACTACAAATTGAGAGTTTTGAAGACACACCATCAGAAAATGGTAAACCAGCCCGAAAATTCAATGACTATGAAAATCGAATAACTTTTAATGGGCAGCCTCTGGATGAATTGATTAAACCAGGAACATCAAAAGATCTTGGAAACGGCGTTACCCTAATCCGGCGCATCTAATCTTAAAATTCAGCTCCTTCCAACTTTTTGACTTCGCACAGTTGCTGTGCCTGCGCTATGAAAAACATTATACTCAAAGTTGATGATGAAACCTACCGCAAGGTGCGGATGCGGGCCGCGCAGGCGGGCACCTCTGTGAGTGCAATGGTTCGGGAGTTTCTCAATCGAGATGAAGAAGTCCTCCATGAAACCAGACGCATTATAGCCTGGCATCAAGAACTGGCCCCAGCCACCAAAGTCTCCTGCGCATTCCGCGACAGCGGATTCGCCGATGACAAGGCCAATACCACCGCCATTCTCGAACAAGCTGGTCTGAAGAAAATCCGCAGCATTTAAGCGAGTATGACCCGGCCTTCAAGAACCGTGAAATTTGTGAAAATGTGCCTTGATTTAGTAGGAAAACCAAGCACTATGGTATTTATCAAATCCGCCGCGCCTCTACAAGTATGCGCAATTCGGCGGATATTTTTTGCCCCAGCCCCCTTGGATTTTCTAAAAGAAACTTGTAGTATGCCCATAGTGCCGCTCAGTTTTAACCAAGAATCAAAACTTATTTTTGGTGAGGTGGTGTCTGTCTCTCAGCAAAAGAAGGAGGCTCGAAAGTGAAGTACGAAAAGGAGCCTTTGGCTTTTGAAGATCAGGCAGATCAGTTGGTCAACCGTGGATTGCAAGCTGACCGCAATGAACTGATCCGAAGGTTGGAAGCGGTCAGTTACTACAGGCTTTCGGGCTATTTGTACCCTTATCGCATACCTGAAAGCGATGAGTTTCGATCTGGAACATCATTAACAATGGTCTGGCGGCGTTACAACTTTGACCGTTGCTTGAGAATGCTTCTGCTAGATGCCATAGAGCGAATCGAAGTATCCGTGCGGACGCGCTTTATCTATCATTTTGCACACAGATATGGCTCATTTGGACATCTGGAAAAAAAGAACTTGCCCGATCTGAAAATGCGGAAACAAAAAAGAAGCTTTTGGCAAAAAGCTTTTAAACTGCTACTCCTAAAAGGTTGGGAGCCGTGCCCTCACCAAGAGTGGCTGAAAAAGCTTAAAAAAGAGAAAAGCCGGTCTTCCGAAGAGTTCGTTAAGCGATTCAACAACAAATATGGAGATTCGCATGATCACCTGCCTCTCTGGATGGCCTGCGAGTTAATGACCTGCGAAACAACTATGCAATTTGCCTACGGAATGGAGCGTGAACTATTCAGAGCAGTCGCGAAAGATTTTGGTTTTGCTGACGAGCAACTTCGCTCGTGGATGAAGGCTGTTTTCACAATCCGCAACGCCTGTGCACATCACTCGCGACTGCTCAACCGAGTTGTTGGTGTAAAGCCATTAATTCCGGCGAAAAAACGTGAACCACTTTGGAGGCAACCACCAATCTTTGCAAATGATCGCGTGGGACTTCTACTCGTAGTAAGCTACGTTTGGCTAAGCAAAATCAGCCACACAACACAGTGGAAAAAACGGCTATTCAATTTACTGGATGAATACCCTGACATTAGCCCTAAGGATCTGGGTATGCCGACCGACTGGAAAAGTCATCCTCTTTGGAATTAAAAATTATGAAGCTCACTTTTGAACCTGATCTCGACTTTTAACTCCTTCCAAATTCTTGACTATACACATTTGCACATTTGCACAGCTACTCTGCCTCCACTGTGAAAAATATTAAACTTAAAGTAGACGACGAAATCTATTTGGCCTGAATTTTTTATCCGACGCATCTAATCTCAAATCTGACATTTCAAATCCCACCACAGTCGCACTGTCTGCTTTGCAGCATTACCTGTACTGCCCTAGGCAATGTGCTCTGATCCACGTCGAGCGGGTCTGGGCGGACAATTTTTCCACCGCTGAGGGCAACGCCTTGCACGAGAAGGCGCATTCTGGTCAAGGTGAGACCCGCCCCGGGGTGAGGATTGCACGCGGTCTTCCGGTCTGGTCAGATGCTTATGACTTGCGCGGCGTTTGTGACATAGTCGAGATTCACAAAGATGGAACCATCCTTCCGATCGAGTACAAGCGCGGACGGCCCAAAGTACATCGGGCGGATGAGATACAGCTTTGCGGTCAGGCGATTTGTCTAGAAGCCAGCTTTCAGCGTGAGCCGGGCAGCATTCGTGCTGGTTATCTCTTTTACGGAAAGCAACAACGACGCACTGCAGTTACGTTTGACGCAGCACTCCGAAGATTAACGCTAGAAATTGTTGAAAAAGTGCGCTCCATGATTCAGGCAGGAAAAACGCCCACTGCCACTTACACATCCAAACTTTGCGATCGCTGTTCGCTTATTCACCTCTGCCAGCCTAAGTGCATGCGATTGAAACGCGGCGTTGGAAACTGGTTCATGCAACGTATCGAAACTCTGGAGTCCGCCGAATGAAAACACATCTTAACACACTTTTCGTTACCCTTGAAGATAGCTATCTTCGTAAGGACGGGGCCGCAGTTGAAGTCCGCCACGAGGGCAAAACCAAACTACGGGTGCCGCTACACAATCTGGACGGCATTGTCTGTTTTGGCTGGAATTGCTGTGCCAGTGCAGCCTTGATGGGTGCCTGTGCCGAGGCAGATGTAGCGCTTTCCTTTCACACGCCACACGGCAAGTTTTTGGCGGCGGGGCAGGGGTTCACCTCAGGCAACATCCTGTTGCGTCGGTCTCAATATCGAGCGGCCGACGATCCTGAAGTTACCCTTGGAATAGCGCGCAATATGATTGTTGCCAAACTGGCCAACGCACGAAATGTCCTTCAACGGGCAAACCGGGATCATGGTAAAAAAGGTGATGGCCGTGCCGAGACTCTATCCAGAGCATCCGATCAGATCACTCGCTGTATCCGAACTGCCGGTCAGGCGAGCAACCTCGACAGCTTGCGCGGTATCGAAGGCGAGGGGGCTACTTACTATTTCAAAGCTTTTCCTGGATTGCTAACCGGCGTTATCTCCGATTTCGATGGTCGTAACCGCCGTCCGCCTACCGATCCGGTCAATGCCTTACTATCCTTTCTTTACAATCTCTTAACCCACGACTGTCGGAGTGCGCTCGAATCCTGTGGGTTGGATGCGCAATGTGGTTTCTTACACCGAGACCGGCCTGGAAGACCCTCGCTGGCACTTGATCTCATGGAAGAATTCCGTCCACTCTTTGCTGACCGCGCGGCATTAACCTTGCTGAATCGTCAACAACTGCAAGTCAGTGACTTCGAAACCAAAGAAAATGGCGCTGTGTACCTGCGCGAAGATGCGCGCAAAGTCGTGCTAAGCCACTGGCAGGAGCGTAAACAAACTGAGATCACCCATCCTCTGCTGGAAGAGAGAGTTACCATAGGTTTACTCCCACTCCTTCAGGCGAGATTACTGGCACGCTATTTGCGGGGTGATCTGGATGCATACCCGGCATTTGTTGCGAAATAATATTCAAAATGTATATCCTGATTACCTATGATGTTGCTACTGCTACGCCTACGGGTACCCGCCGCCTGAGACGGGTAGCCAAAATTTGCCTTGATTACGGACAGCGCGTCCAGAACTCCGTTTTCGAGTGCAAGCTGGATCCTGCGCACTATGTAGAACTGAAGACACGCTTGCTCAAAGAGATTGATCCCGAAGCAGACTCGATACGTATTTACAATCTCGGTAACAATTGGCAAAAACGAGTCGAACACTATGGTAAAAACGAAGATTACAATATCGAAGGCGTTTTACTTGTCTGAGGCAAATTAATGTTTGTTGCGAACCCCAAGCTCACAGAAGATGACCGGAGTGTTCGCATTTACAGATAAATGCCTGACAATTAAGTTCTTTGACAGTTTAAAAGTTTGAAAGGTATCCGCCAAAATCTTTATATCTAAACGTTCGCGTAAGTTTGATTTTAACCCTTTGTTGGTCATAAACTTAAACCTTTCGCGGTCGCGCCCTCACGGGCGCGCGGATTGAAACATCAACGAAACAGGAGTAAGAATTTAAACTACACAGTCGCGCCCTCACGGGCGCGCGGATTGAAACGCTGCTTTTAAATAATGGCGAATATAAAATAGCGTCGCGCCCTCACGGGCGCGCGGATTGAAACATCGATTGGTATATTAAAAGCGGTCACAAAGTTTTGTCGCGCCCTCACGGGCGCGCGGATTGAAACACCTGAGCAATAGGGTCTGGGTATTTTATTTTTACGTCGCGCCCTCACGGGCGCGCGGATTGAAACCGTGTTTGATGGTTCGGGTGATCCAATTGATGAGCGTCGCGTAAGCCTGAGCATTTCAAACGTTCGTGCGGCGCAGGGACGCGCCTGCGCTACCATTTTGGATAAGAATTATGTGTCCGGATGATTACAGGCTTAGCTATAAAACCTCAATATTGCTCCAAAAGCAGGAACAAGAGATTGTCTGAAAACGTCGGGTCTTTGGTCAGGCCCAGATGGTCTTCAGCTATGAAATTCACATCTTTAAATTGGATGGGTGTTTTTAAACGAGGCTGCCACTTCTGTCCTACACGTTCATCTAGCAGGGTGCTGGAGCGAACGACGGTGCCATCGCCAGGTTCGGTTGCAACGACGGAGTATCTACCGCCTGTGTCGACTGCCAGCGTTGCAGGTGTTTCTATGGAGCTGCCGGCAAAAAGATGCAAACTTAGTGATGGTGGCGGGTTGGCTGGACGATCCAGGGCAGAGGCAATGGATTCTGCTTTCTTCAAGGACTTTCGCATATGATCCATCGCAATTGCTTTGCGTTGCTCTGGGCTTGAAGAGTCCGGGAGTAATACTTGCAGCATCGCGTCGTTATCAGCTTGTGCTAAACCCCATTGATTTTTGATCCAGACATCCGGGTCGTAAACATCAACGGCTTTTCCCGGCTGGTTTGCATCGACGACGCGTTTGTGCCGGTTGCGTGGCAGTAATTGATAAACTGACGGAATGTTGCCAACCAGTGTCTGCGAAAAGGCAGGTAGAAGCGGACCCACGATCATACCGTCTGCAAAATTGACTACGGATTCAACTGATCCGGCGTTCGGTGTACCGATCATAACCAACTTATCTATTTTTTTGGCACCGGCCCAGGGTACAGGCGCATTCGTGTCGATCGATTCTACCGTAGCGCCTCCGTAGCGCAAATAATACCGTGCCATTAAACCGCCCATTGAATGTGCAATGAGGTCAAATTTGACATCGTAGCCCGGGATGCCGTAGAGCTCTTCGATTTGTCCTTTTACAAATGCACGCTTCTCTTCTATGAATTTAGCTAAAAGACGAGCGTTTTCATCGATGCTTAATCGCCAGTCGTAGGGGAACTGGAAGCAGGTGAAGTGATCGTTTCCGTAGTCGACTGATTCATTTCCCCGGGAAATATCGTAATCCAGATACTGTCCAGTACCAAGAATGCCAATGATATTGTAGTAAGCCTTGAGGTTGAATGACAACCCTGCCAGCCGAACCTTTGCGTTATCCAGAACTCCATCGGCTACAATCGAATCAGTGAGTTCATTGAGCGGTACTCCCTGCTTCATCGGTATACTGAATAAATCCAGGCCTTGCGGAGTATTAGGATTCAGACCCACTCCGCCAAAAGCACCCCAAATGACTATCCCGGTTTCGCTGTCAACAAGACGCGAGCCCTTGATTCCGGGGATTAGAATTACCGGATTGCGATCTATCGGATGTGACCGTGCAGATTGATTATAGATTTCACCTAATTTAACAACCGGCTTTTTTTGAGAGCAGCCGCTAAGAACGGCCAAGGCCAAGAGCAATAGAAGAGGTGTGCGAATCATTTCTTGTCGATAAGTCATAGAAAATGAGAACTGATACAATAAATTGGACTCAATGTTTAACTACGTCGAGATTGGTTGCGAGGTCTTTTCGGGCCTGCGTATATGGATCTTGTTTGGTTGCCTGAAGTTTTTCGCAATATCTCTTTTTCAAGCGCTCGGACATGGCTGCGATGTTGCAAATTGGTTCTCCGGGTTTGACTGCAGGCATTGTCGTCATGCCGATGATCATGCCATAGTTTGGACTTTCGATTACATTCTGTTTGTGACCCAGTATGCTGTAATTGGTTGCCAGCGGCTGACCCTTATTAACAAAATCACCCGGGCTAACATGAAATTTGAGAATGCCGCCGACGGTTGCACGCGCCCAATGGGTTTTACGAACCAGTGCCTGAAAGGGAGGTTTCTCAATCTCTCCGTCGAGCATGTCAAAATCGACCAGTATATTCCTGATGCCGTTTAGACCGATCTGGAGCAGGGAAGGCTCTATTTTGTGAGGCTCACCGGCTTCGAGGATTATTGTGGGGCAGCCCCTTCGAGTTGCTTCGCGTCGAAAGGAGCCAGTCGGGCCTTTACCATCGATAATCAGAGCGCATCCGAAAGCAGTTGCGATGCGTCTGACGTCACGATTACTCAAGTCAGCACGCACATTTGGATAATTGGTTCGCTGTATGGCAGCAGTGTGAAGATCGATGGCGCAGTCGCATTTATCGACGAGTTCAACCATCAGCTTATCTGCAATCCGACTTGCCATGCTACCGTTTGGAGAGCCGGGGAAGCTGCGATTCAGATCACGTCGGTCCGGCAGGTAACGTTCGTGTGATTCGAATCCAAAGACGTTAACGACGGGCACCAGAACGAGTATTCCTCGTTTAAGCACTATTTCCTCACCAAAGAGAAAGTCGTGAATGATGCCAGTGCCGTTGATTTCATCTCCGTGGATAGCTGCTGTGATCAAAATGCACGGACCAGGTTCTTCTGAGCAGATGACGCGTATGGGAATACATATTTTATCACCTGTATATGTTTCGGAAATCTCCAGGCGGGCGTCTTTTGTTTCGCCCGGCGCGATCGTTTGGTCTCCGATCGTGAACGGTTGATTATTTTTTGGCATCATCATTTGTTGCAGACGGGTTTTTCTTCTTGCGCCGTCTGCGTTTGATCAGACCTGGGAGATAAGATTGAAGAGCTGTTTTTTCGCCATAGCAGAGCAATGTGTCACCTGCCTGGATTTTACGTGTGCCCAGTGGATTGGCAATATGCTGACTTCCTCGAACCATGCGTAAAATGATGATATCGTGAGTCCTCAAACCACTTTCGGAGATCGTTTTTTCAGCGACAGGCGAGGCTTTATCGATTGTAAACTCAGCGATGGCATAGCCACTGGTAAGCGACAGTCGTTCGCGAATATCGAGATTTCCAAACTGGACCTGTTCTTCGATATGCTGGATAATTTCGGAGGCAATATCGAGCCCGGTCGCCTTTTCAATGCCTTCCAGTCCGGGCGATGAATTGACTTCCATAATTACAGGGCCATCGGTGCCTTCCAGCATATCCACACCGGCTACGCTCAGGTTTAGTATCTTAGCTGCCTGCACAGCAGCTTCTGCATACCTGGGGTCCAGGTCAATGGACTGTGCTTTGCCACCTCGGTGGATGTTACTCCGAAATTCTTGTCCGGCAGCAGTGCGTCGCATTGCTGCCACTACTCGATCGCCGATGACGAAGACACGAATGTCGCGCCCTTTGGATTCGGAGACGAATTTCTGTACCAGCACGTTTTGCTTTACACTGCCCAACGTTTCAATGATCGCTTCGGCTACTTTGTCAGATTCTGCCAGGATGACGCCAATCCCCTGAGTTCCCGAGAGCAGTTTTATGACGACCGGCGCACCGCCCAGAGTC
Organism: uncultured Opitutia bacterium; assembly: GCA_963922575.1. Classification (GTDB taxonomy): domain Bacteria; phylum Verrucomicrobiota; class Verrucomicrobiia; order Opitutales; family Coraliomargaritaceae; genus Lentimonas. Next base: position 1,367 of record CAWUII010000022.1, on the reverse strand, counting down.
TGAATCGCCTGCAGCACGTCTTTAGGATTTCGAACAAATGCCGTTTCGGCAATACCGATATTATAGCTGCTCAATTCCTGGAGCGAGGCCAGTTTGTCGCGCGATGCCATAATTGCATCGGCCGTGTTAAGACAATACGTGCCCATTTGCTGAAATTGTCGAACGACGGCAGTGCCAAAAAGAGTAATTGAATTGCCAATACGTGGGATGACAGCGTTGTAATGTGAAATCGGTTTGCCGCGAAAAGTTAGGTCCGGCTGACCGGAATCGAGGTAAATCCCAAATTGCATCGTATCCAAAACCCGAACTTTATGTCCGTGCTTTAAGGCAGCTTCCTTTAACCGCCGAGTGCTGTAGAGTTTACTACCTCTTGAGAGAATGGCAATATTGAGAGAATTCATAGTGGTGTGCAGATTTACTTTACTGTTGTTCGACGGTGATAATACGAGATTTTTTATTGGTGCGAGTCATATATGCCCTTGAAGGATCTACAACGAACATTCCCTCAAGCGCCTTGCGGCCAAGTAACATACGGTACGTCATCTGATGACGCGAGATAAGGCTCAGCTCGATCCGGCGGGTTTGTTCACCGATAACGACAACAGTTTCTACAAAGTAACGTTCACTTTGCTCGCCATTACTAGAGCGCACATGGGTGCTGTGGAGAATGTCGGCAACGACTGTATTGGTCAAACTACAACTTTTCCGAGACACTGCGACGTCAAACTGGACTTTGCCATCTCCCAGTTCTTTCAAGTTGTCGACATCTATTGCCGAGCGCCGTGCACCCGTATCCACCTTGACAGTAATGTTTCGTATTCCCCATTCAGGTAAATCGATTGATTCCTTCCACCCGATTACGCTAAGTACTTCTGTTGTCATTTAAGTATTAGCCTATATATTTCTTGAAGCATCAGACACTCATTAAAGAAGAATAAACGCAAAAGTACAGTGTCTTTTATTTTCTCAGGGGTGTAATTCTTAAAAGTAGTCATTTATTCTACCGATTGGTTGATTCGGTGCCTGGGGAATTTCGCAGAAGACAGTTTTTATGGGATAATGGGTCAAACTATTCTTATTCAGCTATATTCGTAGCGCGACGCTTCAGCGAGCGATCTACCGCGGTTCTTATGTTCTGCAGATCGCTCGCTGAAGCGTCGCGCTACGATGTGCGATTTCGGGTCAAATCACATGATAAACCGTTCAAAAGCGCAGTATCTTTCAAACAAAGCTTGCCGTTCGTCCGGTAATGCAATTTCTTCTTTGCTTTTAGTGAATTTCATCAACTGGTTATTTGACTGAAACTTTCTCCGGGCCTGTAGCTCAGCGGTTAGAGCAGGGGACTCATAATCCCTTGGTCGTGGGTT
>CAWUII010000021.1:0-32615 GCA_963922575.1 uncultured Opitutia bacterium | reverse complement strand
CGAGGCAGAAATTGGCGCAAGGACCGTACAATCGTATACAGTAAATTTTTGAAGAATAAAACAAAGTTCTTTAGACGAAAAAGCAAGACAGCCACTTGGAATTTAACATTTTCAAAAGGGGCCATAGCTCAGTTGGTAGAGCGCCTGCTTTGCAAGCAGGATGTCGACGGTTCGAATCCGTCTGGCTCCACGCTTGAAGCCATCGGCTTCAAGCGTGAGGAGTGAATTTTGAAGAGTGAGGAGTGAAACCAAGCTACTCAGACTTTTTTGATTCGACATTCACTTTTTACTCTTTTCATTTCACTTTTCAAACCTCACTCTTCTTTAAAAGGGCCCTTAGCTCAGTTGGTTAGAGCATCGTGTTGATAACGCGGGGGTCGGTGGTTCGAGTCCACTAGGGCCCACCATTTAAGCGAGCAACTATTCGCTCATACTTTTGTGACAATTTTCTTAGCAGGATTGTCACCATAACGTAACCCCTGCGGCTTGCTTTGTTAGCGACAAGTAGCACTATTTTGGCTTCTACTCTAATAAGGAAAAAGCTATGGAAAGCGCAGCAACCCAATCAAATATCCGAGCTCACCGAATTCTGATCGTTGATGACGAGCCCGACGTTACTGAACTACTAAAATACAAGCTGGAGCAGGGTGGGTATCGCTGCGAGGTGCTGAATAATCCTTTAAAGTTTGTAGGTCTGACACGAGAATTCGAGCCGGATTTGATCATTCTGGATATTATGATGCCAGAGTTGAATGGAATGCAGTTGTGTCATATAGCAAAAGCTGACTCCGTGATGAGGCAGATACCTATAATATTCTTAACTGCCCGCAATGAGGCCGAAGACAGGATTAAGGGTCTGGAAGCTGGAGCTGATGACTATGTAAGCAAGCCCTTTAACATACAGGAGTTATTATTGAGAGTGGAAAAAGTGCTGTCACGTATCGAGCAAACTTTTGTTGACAAGAATCCTCCAAAACAAATTCAGATTGGGAGAATTGTTTTAGACGAGGGGACTCATCAGGTAACTGTGGATAGTGAAGAAGTGGTTCTTACAGCTACAGAGTTTCGTTTGCTGAAACTATTTATGGAGCGTAAAGATCGCGTGCAATCGCGCAAAAGTCTGCTGACAAATGTCTGGAATTACGACACGGAGATAGAAACTCGTACTATTGATACGCATGTGCGTCGTCTACGCGAAAAACTGGGTGCCTGCTCAGGTATGATTAAGACAATTCGCGGCGTCGGTTATCGTATTATCGAACTCTAGAAATTCAAAATCTGGTACTTTGTAGCTTGATGTTTTTTGGAGCGCTTAGCCTCATGAATCATTAATTTGAGCTACAGAACGCTTGCTGAAGCTGGGCCCTACAAGTATATACATCAACAAATAGAGCGGTCTGATATGCGAAACTCTAAGTGTTGTGGCGCACTAGTATAAATAAGCTGTTTTCTTCTGGGGCTACAGAACCGGTTACTGACTGGCGGCACGCTCAACTCTTCGAGCGTACTCCTGAATATGTGGTTCTGGTTTTATTTGTAATGCGCGGCGTAACATCGGAACTGCTTTCACGTAGTCAGCTTCACGGACAAGGGCCTGTGCATGCGCAATCAGTGCAGCTCGTTCAAACATTTCAATCTTCTCGGCTTCCTGGAAACGGGTCCTTGCGCGGGCCATATCACCTTGTTCAGCATAATATTTTCCCAGTTCAATAAGGGCTTCACCGTTAAGTGAGTCGCGTTTGACGATTTCGTTTAACAGGGTGATTGCTTTTGTGTCATCCCCGGTTGTACGGGCAGTTTTTGCTTCCAGGGTCAACAGTTCGAGTTCCTGATCATCATTAATCTGCTCACCAAAACTTTCGCGAATTCTGGAGATCATAGCAGTTGCCTGCTCGTTGTTACCTGAACGGTTAAACAGCGATGCTGCACGAAGGATCGCTGCAAAATCCTTCTTAGTAGCTTTATAAGACGCTGCGATGTAAGCATCTAAGGCAAGATCTGGTAGCTCATTGTTCATGTATATGTCACCCAATAGGGTAAGTGTCCCAAGTTCAGCTTTACCCATGCGACGGACAATTTCTATATTCTGGGCAGCGGCAAGTGATCGATTATTTCCGAGGTATGCATTACTTTGCAGAAGCCAATAGTCGGCATTATCGGGTGTTTTTTTCAGCAGAGTGTCGAACAGTGCAATCGCGTCTGCGTATTGTTCTGTTTGCAAAAGACAGCGTGCGAGGCCAATTTTCCAGTCATCCACCTTTGGCTGGATTAAAATTGCCTGACGGTAAGCTGCTTCTGCAGGATAATAAAGTTCCTGAGTGAGATAGCCATAGCCTAGAAGCCCGTAGGCACGACCATCAACAACCCCTTTCTCCAAGGCAGTGGAAATAGTGATGACTGCATCTTCAAAATTACCGTCCTGAGCCTGAAGCAGCCCTAGGTTTTTGTAGGCTCTGCGAAAGTCAGGATATTTTTCAATTGCTATCTTATAGTGTTTTTCAGCCTTTATGAGCTGACCTTCTTGAAAATAAAGATTGGCCAGAATGAAATCAAATGCGGCACTGGTATCTGCAGTGATCTGTTGTTCCAGTTGTTCAATGGCTATTTTGGGACGTACATTAATGACATCTATCAAGTTCCTGAGCGCTTCGACTTCTTCTGTAGAGACTGAAGGCTCAGCACCTGCAAGAAAGCCATAACTGCCGGTAAACGATTTTATAAAGGCAGGATCTTTCCACAGCGCGTCTGCTGGATTTTTGGCTGCAAGCGGAGCCGCTAGGCAGAAGAATGCACAAAAGAGTCTTACAAAGTGTGAGTTCATGTGTTGTAACGATGTTTGAATGAGTGAATGATTTTAAAGTTAGTTTAGCTGGAAGGGAAGTTTTACGCGTGTACGGGTCTTTACTACCCGGTTTCCCATTTTACCAGGAGTGAAGCGCCACTTACGAATTGCTTCAATGGTTGGTTGATTAAAGACGGGATCACTGGACTGCTTGATTTGTATGTCTGTCGTTGCACCTGTAGAGTCGATGATAAATTCGGCAACAACAAAGCCTTCTTTACCGGCGCGTCTTGCAGCGCTGGGGTAACGTGGTTGCACCTGTTTTTGTGCCTGTGGTTTCTCATCGACATCACCTATGTCAAAAATGTCCAGACCCCCTAATTCTTTTTGATTCGCATTAAATCCAGGAAGAGTGAAATCTCCGGAAAGTGATCCGCCGGTTCCAGGATTAAGGGACATTTCCAGAGCTTCGAGACTGATTGGTGGGGGTGGTGTATCCAATTCAGGTGGGGGTTCCTCCTCTTCCGGCTCGGGCGGTGGTGGTGGTTCTTCAACAGGAGGTGGCGGTGCGGGAGGCGCTACGTCAATCGCGTTAATCTCTGCTGGGGCTTTTTCGTATTCAGTAAACAGTTGTGTCAGCGGAATTGCCAGAAAGAGGAGTGACGCCACGCCAATACCAATCAGGGTCCCCGATATGGCGGTTCCTTTTCCTTGTGGTACTTTGTAGACAGCAGACATTTATATAAGGAGTTAGAAGCTGGAAGTTAGAAGTTAGGGGAATTTGGATTCAAATTTCGATGAGGATTTCGATTTGGATTGGGTTTTACTGTTTGGTCGAGAAATTGATCGATTTTGCACCCGCAAGTTTGGCCTCACCGTAAACGCGTGAAAATACTCCGTGGCTGGCCCCTTCGTCAGCTTGTATGATGACTGGAATGTCTTCCTTGAGCGTGAGGCGTTTGACGATCGGAGAAATGCCGCTGACACCGATCTCGCGTCCTCCGTAGATTACTTTGCCTTCTTTGCTGATGGCGATAAGGATGCTGTTTTTTTCAAGCTGTACGGCAGCAGCAGCTTCAGGCTTGTTGACTTCAATACCAGATTCTTCAACGAAGACTGTAGTGACAATGAAGAAAATCAACAGTATGAAAACCATATCGATCATCGGCGAGAGGTTGATCTCGACGTCGTCGGAATCGTTGGATGCAAGTGAACGGCGCATTTAAATTAAAGATTGAAAATTAGGAGTCAGAAAACGGGACTAAAAATATTGTTTAGTGGAACTTATGTTTAGACAAAATAAGGCTTTCAATACGAGCCAGCGTTGCCTCGGCGGCGTGTTTACGTTGGCGGATGACGAGCGCGAGAAACAATCCAGGCAGGGCGATAAACAAGCCAGTTTGAGTGGTGATCAATGCTTCAGAAATGCCGGCGGCAACCATGCTGGCAGTTTCAGCACCACCACCGCTGGAGATCGCCACAAAAGTGCCCAGCATACCGATAACAGTGCCTAGCAGTCCCATGAGCGGTGCAGCCGCGACTAAAGTATTTAGAAAAAGCAGCTTTCGCTCAACGGGACGAATGAGTGATTGTCTGATTTCGTCAAAGCGATTGCGGATGTGTTTGTCACTGTGTACATTTTCCTGAGCATAGCGAATGATCTCACCCGCCCGGCCTTGTGCTTTTTCTGGATCTTTAATCCATCCAAGCCACTCGGAGTCATGGCCAAACTCAAGATTACCTTTACGCAGAAAAAAGAGTAACTGGAACCCGTTTGCGTAAAGCAGAATGGCTAGTCCAACTAGTGCGATCATGACCCAGCCTCCACTGAACCAAATACCTATGATCTTTTCTAAAGTAGGGTGCATTTTCAGAAACAATATTAATCCTTACTGGAACGTGCTCCAATTACACCATTTACAAAGCTTAGAGCGGTTTGTTCAAGTGCACCGAGTTTCCCCTTAGCCATTCTTGACAGCATGCCGTGGATAATTAACGCAGGTATGGCTACGATCAGCCCGAGTTCCGTGGTAACCAGTGCTTCTGAAATACCGGATGAGAGCGATTTTGCGTCGCCGGTGCCAAAAATGGTAATCAGATTAAAGGTTTTAATCATACCGGTCACTGTGCCCAGCAAACCAAGTAGAGGAGCCGCTGCGGCCGTGATTGCAATAAAAGGGAGGAATTTTTCCAGTTTGGGCCGAACACTGAGGATTTTTTCGAAGAGTAATTCCTCCAGCGTACCACGTTTTTCGGAGATATTTTCAATTCCAGTCAGAAGGAGTTTGCTGCCAATACCTTTCATGTTTTCTGATTCTGCGTTGGCCTTCTCGATATCGCCCTGTTCGATATGATTTAATACTGACTGTACCTCCTCAGGACTTGGTGTCGCGAAGCTCAGAATGTCGATACTTTTTATAACACTCAACAGCAGACAAATCAGACCAAGTCCGACAATCACGTAGCCGACGCTTCCACCTTTGGCCAGGTGTTCGAAGATCGAATCTTTGCCCTGTTCGATTTTAAGTGCTTTTCCCAGAGTTGCATCGGCTGGTATAGTGCCTTTTTTGGTTTCGAGCAATTGACGAATACCCTCTGCATAACCTTCACCTGGGATTGCGATTGCCGCTTCGGCTGCATTCAGCTTGCTGTAGCTGATTCCCGCTAAGTCAGATGTTTTAGAACTGAAGTAAACGGACGGTCCGTAAACGCCAAAAATTCCTTCCTCAATAGTCTCGTTGGGCATGAGTCCTTTGCCTTCAAAAGTGTAGCCACCGGCAAGTTGTTCCAGGCGGTCAAGTGCGGTATCGATTACATCTAGTTGTTTACTAAAGCGCTCAGCCTCGCTGATGTTGACGTCGTCAAGTCCCAGGCGCGCTTCCTCGGCAACTTCCGCGTAGATTTGAGTTTCACTGAAGTGGATGCGGGTTTCAAACGTGCGGACAAATTCGTCAAGCAGTCCCGCGGTGTATTCGTTTTGATCTTTGAGAGACTTGACCAGATTCTCAAGCTGGTTCAGGCCAAGATCATTATTATCACGCAGTCGAAGTAGCTGCTTGTGCTCGCGTGTGAGTTCTTCCACCTGACTTTCCAGTCGGGTGACTTCCTGCAGCAGGGGAATTTTTTCTTTTGCAATGGACTCGCGTACCGTGCCCAGTTCTGTGAGCGAACTTTGCAGATCTTTCTTAGCGATGTCACTCGCAGATCTGAAATCCTGTGCGCTTAAGGCCGATACCAGTGCAAGTAATGAGAGGAGAACAAAAGAGCGTTTCATGGCTTGTTAAATTTGTTAAATTCAGAAAAAGGTTGGTTATTGTTACCGTGGCGACGATGGCTAGCAATGGATGTTAGTGAATTTGGGCGGGTATTTCGACAAACCGATATTTCGTATCGATACCTTCATAAATATCGATCAGTTGCCGAATTTGTAGACCGGCGTCTTCAACTAGCTTTGTTTGCCAGCCATCCGTTGTTGGATAACTGACACCGGCATACTCACCGGAGGCATCCACGTAGTAGGCCATGGCAAGCCCCCAGTAAAGTGTACTTACCTGAACTTCTTTGCCGTTTTCGATCGTGCGCGTTTCACTGGTGAGTTTGATGGTATTGTTAAACTTGTTGGCCTGACTTAGAATGCCGACAATGTTTTGCACGCGCTCACCCAAAGATATTTCAACATTTTCGGTATCTTTCGGTAGACGTCGGATCAGCGGTTTGATGGTTTCGGTGAGCGGATCAGGGAAGAGTGGTAGAAGTCTCTTGGTTGTTGCTTCCAGTACAGCAATTTTGGCAGCAACAACATTGGATGCAGCCCTCAGTCCATCTTTTTCCTCGGTGAGCTTGCTTCGTTTTTCGTCGACGGCGGTGGCTGAGCTTTCAAGTGCTTCAATACTCTCTTGCAGGCGGTTGAGTTCATTGCTGAGCAGTGTGCGTGTTTCGTTGAGGATCGACTCTTCAACGCGCCAGTCCTGCTGTTCTTCTGAAATTATCTGGCGTGTTTCAACCCATTCGCTCAGTAGAGCGCGTGTTTCATCAATCGAAACCTGAGCATTTACGCTGCTTAGACAGAGACAAATATTCAGGAGGAAAATAGAGTAAGGATGTTTCATAAAAAAATTAAGAAGATACCTGTCTAACAGAAAGCTTTCGTAAATCAAAGCTAAGTAAAGTTAACATTACGTGTCTACAATGTGTCAGAGATGTTACATGGATTTCGTTTGATCTAAAAACTTCATGTTGTTGTAGCCACAGCGCTCTCTTGACCTGAGCTTGTCGATGGTCAAGAGAGCGCTGTGGCTACAACTTTTTTTAAAAGACAAGGGAAATAGTTATTAAGCTACCGTCCCACTAAAAATAGTGAAGAACCAATATGAAAGTGGTTTCTTATTGATCTACAGGTTTTTATGGAAGTCTCTTTGAGCATTTTACCCAATCGGATTTGAGCAGGATGGAAGCGTTTGTGCATTTTAGCTACTCTGTGATTAAAGCATTCTAACGTTACGAAAATGTGCCAATGTTACGGGCATGTTATAAAAGATGGCAGTGCTGGATTTAGTATTGAGCCACTCGGAAATCAGAGCAAAAACGACGAATCTTGTGGCGTCATAAACAAATAAATAATGAAGCCGCGAATGGATACAGATGAACACAAATTTATTTTACATTCACTTTTATATTAAAATTTTATGAATTTTTACTATTCGGGTACTCTTTATAGTTCAGATAAATCGGTCTCAGATTGTAGGTTTCAAAGCAAAGCCTGAGTTGGCTAAATTTCCTTGGGTTTCCTTAGCGCCAACCATCGTCCATGACTAAAAATCTTCCCAAATCCCGTTGGATATTGCTTAGTTGCCTTCTAATTGCACCGATATCCTTGTCGGCACTTGAATTTAAGATACCAAAAGATGTTGCTGAAGAAGAGTCATCAAGTCTACCCAGTGAGGGAACTGATTACGGCGATACAAAAAATCCGTTAGGTGGGTTTGGAAGACCTGCAAGAGAGGTCCCTGAATTCGTTCTACCGGATGTAGAATCTACAGAGACCGAAAAAGCAACAGACGGTGAAGCCAACGACGACTTTATTGAAATTCCATTTTTAGAACCTATAACAGAAGTCGCTGAAGAAGAACTTGCCGAGGGAGAAGGGCGCATCGCTGGCCAGGTGTTTGATAAAGAAACCGGCGCTCCGGTACGCGGCGTCGCGATAGCAGTCGAAGGTACTGATTTGGGAACGATTACCGATGCTGACGGTAATTTTAGACTGAACGCAGTACCTGAAGGCAGCTACACCCTGGCGTATTTTAAGACTGGCTATCTGGAGGCGAATATTACCGATGTAGCCGTTGAATCAGGCGAAGTCAAAACACTCGACTTCGCCCTGCCACCACGACCCGCAGAAACATCGGGCGATGTGTACGACTTAGGCACGATTACGGTTACGGCCAGTGAAGCGAATGATCTGATGATGAAACTGGAGTTAACTACTAACTCTAGCTCGATTCTTAGTGTCATGAGTTCTGAGGATTTTTCGAAGTATGCTTCGAGTGATATTGGTGATGCAGTTAAACGTGTATCAGGTGTTTCTGTTGTTGGCGGTAAGTATGTAGTGATAAGAGGTCTAGGTGACCGCTATGTATGGACGACTATGAATGGACTACCTATTGCGAGCCCTGATCCGAATAAACAAGCAGTGCAGCTGGACCTTTTTCCCTCATCTTTATTTGAATCAATTGAGGTGAGTAAAACATTTACTCCAGATCAGTCAGCGACCGCAACCGGTTCTCTGAATCTCAAGCTTAAAGGATTACCAGATGAATTTTTCATGAATGTGTCGACCAGTGTTGGCTACCATTCGATTGCGACAGGAAACGACAATTTCTTAGTAAACAATCGTGAGACATCTCGCGACCAGTTTGCCATGGGAGCTGATTCAAGGGGATTGCCTGAGGGCGCAAAAGAATTTCCAGAAGATCTCAATCGGCCAGTTAATACATTGCCATTTCCTATTCCCGGGACAATCACTCAGGCGGAAAAAGATGCTGCGGTTGCAGAAGCACTTGCGATTACGGATTCTATAGGAAGGGATTTTCATAATTATGGCGAAGCACCCGGTCCTGATTATGGCGTTCGATTCAGCTTTGGTGATGCTTACGATGTTAAAGACAACATCCGAGTTGGTTTCATCGGAGGGCTTAACTACAATCGTAAATTTCGTATGGTGGAAGAAGCTGATTATTTTCGTAGTACTACGGAGATTTCTGGTACGAACACACTGAGTCCTGAGAACTTTGTCGATCCAGACGTTGCAATTGGTTACAGAAACCAAAAAAGGACGGAGTCGACATCTATTAACGTTTTATCCTGGTTAACCGGTTTTGGATTAGAGTTGGGAGAGAACCATAGCTTTAGCCTTAGCCGCCTGGATCTTAGACAAAGCGAAGATGAAAACACTCGTTTATCCGGCGATGTTTTTAATCGGTTTCCATTTTCTTCCGATTCAGACTTTTTGGATACTGAGATTGCGGAGTCATTAAGATACACCGAACGGAGGCTAGTTAGTGATCAATTGTCTGGAACTCATAGCTTTGAATTACCCGATGATATCGCCTTTGGCGATATTGGATTAGATTGGGCAATTGGTCAGGAAACTGCAACTCAGGAAGAGCCAGGATATGTTCAAACACGTGCTATTGTTCTAGATAGCGGAGACCTTACTTTGTCTCAAGATTCCACATCTCCCAACACAGCCTTTCCTTCATTTGTAATCTGGCGTGAAATTGAAGAAGAACGTGACAGTCAACGTCTTGATTTGGACCTTAACGAAACGTTTGCTGATGGCTTTTCTTCCAGTTTCAAATTGGGGTTTCTTACAAGTGAAGGCGAACGTTCTTTATTTGACGAATACGTTTCTTTATTAGGGGATGACTTATCAACGCCAACTGATACAACTGTCGATGAATCGGATGATCCAGGTGCTCCGTTAAGTAATCTTGATAATCTGGATGCAAGTGGTTACGAAGTAGCTGCAAATATCAATTTAGAAACCAAGCAAGCTGGATACTACTTCATGCTTGAGCAGGAATTATTTGAAGACTTGACAGTAATTGGAGGGTATCGATACGAAAAAAACTCTGCTGATGTTCGAGTGAACGGAGAGCCTAAACTGAGAGGTGCAGGTGCAAACAATCCACTGAGCGGTCTTCCCACCGAAGGGGGGTATGATGACGATAGTTGGTTTCCCGGGCTAACTGTTATTTACCAGCCAATTGATAATTTAAGCTTTAAAGCAGCCTATTCCAAAACACTGGCATTACCATCTGCACGAGAGGTCTCGCCGTACGCATCTTCTGCTTTCTCTGGTTCTGATATCGATATTGGTAATTCAGCACTGACACCTTCAAACGTAGAAAATTTCGATCTTGGTTTTTCCTGGTTTAATCAGGAAGGTGACTCATTGGGCGTTACCTTATTTCACAAAAAAGTTGAAGATCGTATCGAACGCTTAAATGGCAATGGTATTGCTTTAACAGGTACTGATCCATTTGATCTTGGTAGCTACAGTTATCTTACCTTTTCGGAAAATCTGAATGCATCGTTATTCAGTTGGTATAATAATCCAAACGAAGCAACTTTGACCGGGATTGAGGTAGAAGGACGTAAAAGTCTAGGTCTCTTTTCTGACTTTCTGGCTGATTTTTCAATTGGTGGAAATTTTACGTATATTGATGGTGAGGTCGATCGCTTTCCAATTGAAATTGCTGCCAAAAGCGCTGTTGGGCGCCCTGTTTCGGAAAGCAGAACACTTACCAATCAACCGGAATATATTATTAATGGGGACATAACCTACGGCAATCCTGAGCTAGGAGTTCAGGTTTCATTAATCGTTTATCACATTAGTGAAGTCCTTGAGGGTGTTTCTCTTGTAGATTCCTATGATGTGTATGCCAAAGCTTACAGCGCACTCGATTTAACCGCTTCTAAAATCTTTGGTGAGAGCTTCAAAATAAGCTTTTCCATTAAGAACCTAACCAATTCGGAAAGAGGGACCTACTATGACGCAGAAGGAAGTGAAGTTGACCGAGATAGCTATAAAATAGGGCGTAGCACTTCATTACGTGCCTCTTACGAGTTTTAACTACTTTGTAACAATAACGACATCAAATCTACACACGTAAGTGTTAATTTATCTCCAATGCCTTCGGCTATTTTAAACTAATCAAATCTACTAAATAAAAATGAAAAAAGTTCTATTAATTGTAATTACTGCGGTTGCACTGAGTTACTCTGCTTATGCAGGTGTATCCGCTACTCAAAATATTGATGGCCTATACGAAATAACAGATCCAATTGATTCTGACCTAACACTCGAATCAACAAAAGAATATCTTCTTACCGAAATTGTCTATGTTTCCGATGCTAAAATAACTATTCCGGCGGGAACGGTTATTCGTGGAACTTTAGGTGCTTTGGATAATAACGGTGCTGTTGAACAAGAACCTGGTACTTTAGTTATCACTCGTACTGGTCAGATTGAGGCAATCGGTACACCAAATCAGCCGATTATTTTCACTTTTAATGGAGACCCAGACCCCCAGAATGATCCAACAGTACCAGTTATCAATGATGTTCTTATAACCGGTCTTTGGGGAGGTGTTATTATTCTTGGCAATGCTCCGACAAACAACGATCAATCAGCCGCAAACTCGCTTCTCGAAACAGGGACAGATTTCATCGAAGGTCTGGTAGAGCCTAACCCTAGTGATGATAATCCTGATCTCCGTGGTATTTACGGGGGTGATGATTGTCATGACAGTAGCGGTATCATGCGTTATGTTTCCATTCGTAATGGTGGATTCAATCTTTCTGCAGCCAACGAAATTAACGGTCTAACTATGGGTGGTGTCGGTTCGGGTACAGTTCTCGAATATATTGAAGTCATCGCTGGTAAGGACGATGGTTTTGAATGGTTCGGTGGTACCGTAAACAGCAAGTATCTACTCTCCGCATACAACAATGATGATGCCTTCGATTACGACCAGGGCTTTTGTGGCCTAGGTCAGTTCTGGGCTGTTGTAATGGCAGATAACAGCAACGATGGTGACAAAGGTGGTGAGTTTGACGGTGACGACCAGGCTGGTGCTAAACCATTTGCAGTTCCAGTTATTTACAATATGACAGTTATCGGGACTGGAAGTGAAGTAAAGTCTGGCAATGGCGGTGGTCAAATTGACTATGATGCGAATGCGGGCGGTTCACTCTTTAATTCTATTATTGTTGAATCAGGAATACCGTCACTCGATTTCAATGGAACCTGTGCTGATCAATACAATAATGGTCTTCTTCGGGTTCGCAGCAACATCTGGTTTCGTGATGTTAGCGATGCTTCAAATCCAGATGTTGTTGCAGATCACGACCAAGGTGATGCCGATTTGGCACTTACACCCGTTAGCAACAACAACACTTTTTCCAACCCATTCATTGGTGGTGCTAACTATGCAACAATGGCAACAGCTAAGCGCTATTCAGTCGGCGGTGTTTATCTCAAACCTCCTGCTTTTGGAGATGTTATTGAGAACCTTGAGCCATATATTGGTACGTTTTTTAAGTCTGTTGGTTACAAAGGAGCCTTTGACCCAAGTTCACCAGCTTGGACATCTGGCTGGACCGTTCCATCTAAGCTCGGCTACTTCGCTGACTAACTAGTAAGACAATTATTAAATTAATATTAGACATGAAAAAAGTAATCACACTTCTTCTTGCAGCATTAACTTCTTCGCTTTCGGCTCAGACATTTATAGCTGGTTGGGATTTCGACAATGTTGGTATTGCGGATACATCTGATTTTGCCAACTGGGGTGTTCAAGCTGGTTTTGCAACAGCATCTTGGACACACGATCCAGCTTCTCCACCAATCGTATTCACTTCAGAATTTGGGTTTTCTGGAGACTTCAATGATACATCTGCCAATGATGTTTTCAGTTTCGGGACGGATTCTATAACTGGATTTGACCAATTTAGTGATGGACCTGGAGCTACTCCTTCTGAATACGGGTTTCAGTCATTATCAAATAACGATGTATTCTCACTTAGTTTCGATGGTACAAACTATGAAAATCTTGAGCTAGAATATGCTTATTCTTCTACCGGAAATTCCGCAAACTACACGCTTATTTCAGTAGATCTAGATAGTTTAAATGGTTTGGCAAATGCAACCTATGATTTTACTCCTACTTCCGATGGGCTTTATGACAACTTTGCGATCTCTGGTACTGTTGTTCCTGAGCCATCTACGTATGCAGCAATTTTTGGGGTAATTGCACTTGTTTTCGTTGCATATCGTCGGCGTAAATAGAAATTTAAGCTAATTTAATTACGACAAAAGCACCTTTTTTCGGAGAGGTGCTTTTTTGTATAATTATGACAATATTTCTAACAAATTTATAAGATAGCTGAACTTGCTTTATGACTAAATTTTCAATTCTAGTAATTCTAGTAATTCTAACCTCTGTTCCTGTAAGTGTCAGGCTGTATGCTGATGTGGAGGGAAACGACGAAGATTTCCTTCCTTTTTATGCAGAACTCACAGAGGACTTTTCACCCAAAGATGATTCTGTTGAATTAGAAAAGGGGGAGCGGTTTATCATTTTAAGACCATTGGATGATGGTGAACTTCTTGTTGAGTTCCCGCGTAAAGGCACTTATGCGATATCATCGTCTATAACCAATGTACCTAAGTACATTGAAGAGACAAAGGCTAATGCAGTAACCATTAATTTTGTTCCACGCATGTCATATTTTTTGGCTAATCGGATTATCAGTGGAGAGAGTGGTTGGCAATACCCGTTGAGATCCGATACTGTAAACTGTTTTTCGCGTTGGATTTTCCTTTATGGCGATTCATCTGAAGCATCAACAATTGAGGCTGTAAAGCTTGCCGATAGTTACTATCGTGAATTGAGGGACATGGATCGTGCGAAGACAGCGCTTATTTATATGGATATAACAGGTAACAAAGCTGGCATTCAATCAATTGCAGATACTTTGAAGCCTTCAATACAGTCAATGCCTGGCTACTTGTCTCGCGGATATTCCAAAAGCCTTGCCCATCTTAACGACATAAAAGAATTTCCGGTTCTTGTAGAGACACAATCTTCAGGTCGTATTGTTTCAAAACATATGGGCCTTGATCAGATCCGTACTTTTCTTGAATGATAGGACTAGGTACTAGGTAAGCCAAATTCTTCGATGTGGTCAGAGGCCCATATTCTAGAATTTACACTATTTTGTTTTCTTTGGCTACCAATACGCGGCTTGTTTCTTGAGGACTCTGTTTTTTCTTCAGTTACAAATTCTATATTTTCAGTTAAATTGTTTCCATTCAGGCTCAATAAATGATTTTTGTATGAGTGAATCCTATTTTCTGCAGACTGTCTCAAAATGTGAAACAAAGGGTCTTTTTCATTGGGCAATTTCGTAAATTCTTTTTGTTTGAAATCATGAACTAGTTGGTTGATTTCGACTTGACTGTAGACAATTTGTTTTCCTTTACCTCCTGATTTTGTTTTGGTTGCGATTGTTGTGAGCTCACTCTCTACAAGTGTTAGCATTATCGCTTGATCATTATATAATCCCTTAATGGTTAAGCTGATTTCATCATAATCAATCACCTTAAATCCACTAAAGGCTTGGTTTTTTTCTATCCATTTTGACTTATTTGTTGCGGTTTCTTGGATAGAAAAAATGTAATTTCCACCTAATTTGGCGAGACCGCGTACTTTTATTGGTATGTCTGGGCTAGCTTCAGATACACATAAGAATAAGCTAAGTATAAAACTATACACTAAGTTTCTTAAAGCGTTTTTTTTCATTGGTTTTTATAGGTAACAAATTGAAAATTCTGTATCAGGTGATGTAAGCAACTAATTTCCTCTTTTACCGAAAATTGTGCAATATAAACAGTGTAAAGATTGTGTGACATCTTCATTGGTTGGTCTGGCTTGTGTCTTTTATTCTCCCACTAAAAATAGCGAAGAACCCCCGAGATTAATATCTCATCCTGTTAATCAACACTTTACAGAAGCTACCGCATGGCTATGTTTAATAGTCTTTTCCTGAATTAATTCCTCCTATGACTGGGGAAAAGTATCCTATTATGAGTGACAAAGCTAAGATCATTTACACGATTACCGATGAAGCGCCGGCGTTGGCGACCTACTCACTGCTTCCCATCATCGAAGCATATACCGGTGCTGCAGGGATCGATCTAGAAACTCGCGATATATCGCTGGTCAGTCGTATCCTTACCAGTATGTCAAGTCGGCTGCCTGAAGAACAGCAGATTGAAGATGCCTTGGCAGAATTGGGTAAATTAGTAAAGGAGCCAGAAGCAAATGTTATCAAATTACCAAACATTTCAGCTTCAGTACCCCAGATAAAAGCGGCCATTGCCGAACTTCAGTCCAAAGGTTACAAGCTTCCCAACTATCCCGAAGATGTGAACACGGATGAGGAAAAAGAAATAAAGGCGATTTATGACAAAGTGAAGGGTAGTGCAGTTAACCCGGTGCTGCGTGAAGGTAATTCGGATCGTCGTGCGGCTTCGGCCGTCAAGCAATATGCCAAAGACAATCCGCATCGCATGGGCAAGTGGAGTACTGATTCAAAATCAGTCGTTTCCAGCATGGCTGAAGGTGATTTTTTCGGTAATGAAAAATCAGTTACCGTTCCCGCTGAGACAACTGCAAAAATCGAATTCATTGCAGCAGACGGCAGTAAAACAGTATTGAAGGACGGTCTCGCTCTGCAAGCCGGGGAAGTCCTGGATGCTACTTTTATTAGCGTTCAGTCTTTGCGCGAGTTTTTAGAGGCTCAGATTAATGAGTCAAAAGAAGCGGGTATTCTTTTTTCACTGCACATGAAAGCTACGATGATGAAGGTTTCTGATCCGATTATCTTCGGTCATGCGGTCAGTGTCTTTTTCAGAGATGTGTTTGAGAAGCATGCGAATGTCTTCGACGAACTGGGAGTGGAAGTAAAAAATGGCTTTGGTGATTTGCATGCAAAAATTGGAAAGCTTTCCCCGGAAAAGAGAGCTAAAGTAGAAGCCGATATTGCAGCCGCATATGCACAAAGACCCGATGTAGCCATGGTCGATTCCGAACGGGGTATTACCAATCTGCACGTTCCCAACGATGTGATTATCGACGCGTCCATGCCGGCCGCGATCCGGTCATCGGGACAGATGTGGAACAAAGCAGGCGTGCTTCAGGATACCAATTTCGTCATTCCGGATCGTTCTTATGCCGGCGTTTACGCAGCGACGATCGATTTCTGTAAGTGCAATGGAGCGTTTGATCCGGCAACAATGGGCACAGTACCCAATGTGGGTCTGATGGCCCAGAAAGCCGAGGAATATGGTTCACACGACAAAACCTTTGAAATGCCTAAGGATGGAACAGTGCAGGTGGTTATTGAATCGGGCGAGGTATTGCTGACCCACAACGTCAAGCAGGGTGACATCTGGCGGGCATGTCAGACGAAAGATGCGCCGATTCGCGATTGGGTAAAGCTGGCAGTATCTCGTGCCCGTGCCACGGGTGTACCTGCGATTTTCTGGCTCGACAAGGATCGTTCGCATGATGCTCAATTGATCGAGAAAGTAACTACTTACTTGAAAGACCATGATACGGAAGATCTGGATATTCGTATTCTGACTCCGGTTGCTGCAACTGAACTGACTCTACAACGAGCGAAAGAAGGTAAAGACACGATTTCAGTGACCGGCAACGTATTGCGTGACTATCTGACGGATTTGTTTCCGATACTTGAACTGGGAACCAGCGCCAAAATGCTCTCGATTGTACCCTTGATGAACGGCGGTGGTCTGTTTGAGACCGGTGCCGGTGGTTCAGCGCCGAAGCATGTACAACAGTTTCAGAAAGAGAATCATCTTCGCTGGGACTCGCTGGGTGAATTTCTCGCTCTGGCGGTTTCCCTGGAGCATCTGGCAACTGTTTTTGATAACAAGAAAGCACGGGTATTGGCTGCAACACTGGATGAGGCGAACACTCGTTTTCTTGCAGAAAATAAGTCACCATCAAGAAAAGTAAACGAACTCGACAACCGTGGCAGCCACTTCTACCTCGCGCTTTACTGGGCTCAGGAGCTGGCTGGCCAGAAAGACGATGCCAAGCTCAAGTCTAAATTTGAGCCACTGGCGGAGACACTTGCAGCCAATGAAACTAAAATTGTCGATGAGTTAAACCGTGTTCAGGGCAATACGGTTGACATCGGCGGTTATTATCATCCTGATACTGATTTGGTTCGAGAAGCAATGCGACCGAGCCAAATATTTAATTCAGCGCTTGCTGCACTTTAACGAGTCAGCATTTCGCTTTACCCCCCAACCCCTAAATACCCCAAATCATGAAATTATCCCCATTCTTCATTACTATTGTTGTACTCCTTGTACTTGCCCCAACTACCAACACATTTGCAAATCTTTCGATTGAGAGCTTAAATTCGCCACTCGTCATTGATTTTACCGGTTTTGACGGTTCCGGATTCAAACCGGACCCTGAGCCCGGACAGTTGGATTCAAACTTTTGGGCGATTGATGGACTGAGTGATGATTCACTTGATTTTGGAGGAATTGCAATCAGCGGAGATTTTGCGCGTGGATCTGATCCGGATGCTGTTGGCACTGGCGGAATCTATGCGTTTAACACCGGCGGCGTGAACACGGCACTTGGAGTGCAGCCGGGTGGAAGTGATTTTGCTCCCGGATCATTTACGCTCAGGCTGCAAAATAGTACTGGATCTACGCTTACTTCACTTTTAGCTTCCTACTCGCTTTACGTGTACAACGATCAAAATCGTTCCAGCAGCTTCAATTTCTCTCACTCTTTTGATAATAATACCTACACAGAGATAAGTGCTCTTGATTTTGAATCGACTGAAGTAGCAGATAATTCACCGAGTTGGAAGGAAACACAGCGAACAACAATAATCACAGGACTATCGGTAGGAGATGGTTCAAACTATTATTTGCGCTGGTCAGGTGATGATTTTTCAGGAACGGGTGGTAGGGATCAGTTTGGTCTGGACAATATTTCAATGACGGCAGTACCCGAACTTTCACATTTTGGTTTGATTTGTGGAGTTATTGTGCTGTTTGTAGTTGGAAAAAGAGTACGTTCTCTCAAGCCTGATTAAAACTGTAACTATCTATTGTGAAAAAAACCTTTGATGCAGATGCGAAAGCTTTGGATCACATCCAACGACTCAGTGCCTACGTCCCTGGCCAGCAGCCTCAGGGTGCTGGGTGGGTGAAGCTGAACACCAACGAAAATCCGTATCCTCCATCGCCCAAAGTTGCCCAGGCAATTGCGGGTGAAATAGAAAGACTACGTCTCTATCCGGAGCCAACTTGCTTGAAACTGCGAACCGCAATTGGTGAGCGATTTGGGCTGACTGCCGATAATGTCATTATTGGCAATGGCTCGGATAATTTATTGGATTTGATAACCCGCTGTTATGTTCATGATGGCCGGGTCGGTCAAACAGTTCCAAGTTATTCGCTTTATCCTGTCGTTGCTGGCATGTCCGGACATGGTATTACCGATGTGCCGTTTACGCGATCTATGGAGCTGGATGTCGAGTCAATTGTTGCTGCAAATGCATCGGTTTTCTTTCTGACGTCCCCAAATGCGCCTACCGGAGTGGCGTTTTCTTTGTCTCAGATTGAAGCGATCCTGCAGGGGATGGACGGCCTTCTGGTTATTGATGAAGCATATGTTGATTTTGGAGGCGAAACGGTAGCTGGTTTGCTGAAGTCGTATGAAAACCTTATTGTTGTCCGAACTTTTTCAAAATCTTACAGTCTGGCAGGTATGCGAATCGGTTTTGGTCTGGCAAGTAAGGGTGTTATCCAAATGCTGAACCGGGTGCGTGATGCCTACAATGTCGATCGGATTGCCCAGGTTGCCGCGCAGGCAGCATTCGAAGATGTTGAATATTTTGAATTGCGGCGTCAGCAGGTAATGGCGACTCGTGAAATGTTACGTGCGCAGTTGGATGCGCTCGGCTGGTTCACCTATCCATCAGTCACTAACTTCCTATTCACTGAGCCTAGGAATGCTTCCGGAGAATCGAGTACAGAAGTAGCGGCTTCCTTGTTTGAACATTTGAATGATTCAAAAGTTCTGGTGCGCTATTTTCCGGGGCATCCTTTAACTTGCTCTTTTATCCGGGTCAGTATAGGCACTGATACTGAAATAGAAATCTTCCTAACCGCAGTTAAGTCATGGCTGAAAGTCGCATCGCAAAGTTAAATCGTAATACAAAGGAAACTCAGATCGAGGTTGAACTAAACGTCGACGGCACTGGTGTGTCTGAAATCAGCACGGGTATTCCTTTTTTTGATCACATGCTAACCTTATTTTCCAAGCATGGGTTGTTTGATTTAAGGGTCAAAGCGACCGGCGATATCGACGTTGACTACCATCATATGGTCGAAGATATGGGCATCGTCCTCGGTCAGGCCTTTAAGCAGGCACTGGGCAAAAAAAATGGCATTCACCGTTACGGATTCTTTTTGTTGCCGATGGATGAGTCATTGGCGCGTGTGGTTATTGATCTTTCGAACCGTCAGGCATTTGTTTATCAGGTTGAGTATAAGTTTCCGATGGTGCGTGACTTTAACATTGTGCTGATCAAGGAGTTTTTCCAGGCCTTCTCAAGTAACCTTGCATGTAATTTGCATGTGAAGCTCGAATATGGCGAGGAGCCTCATCATATCGCCGAGTCCCTTTTTAAATGCCTTGCACGTGCATTAGATCGTGCGACCACATGCGATCCACGTCTAAAAGACGCTTTGCCGTCGACCAAAGGGACGCTTTCAGAATAAGTTCTTCGCCTCGCTATTTTTAGTGCAATAATAGTTCATCTAAAACTTGCATTTTAGCCACGGCGCTCCCTTCGACAAGCTCAGGTCAGGCGAGCGCCGTAGCTTGTAGGTCACCCTACATGATTAACCAGCTTTTTGAGAAGAAAAAATGCATTCGAAGTCGATCTTTGATCGAACGATCACTCACTAAAAACAAAGAAGAACCTCAAAATGGTTGCTTATGCCAAATCGCAAAAGGGAGGATCTTAACTTTCTAAGTCCGACACTCCCTTTTGCGATTTGGTATTACTTCTTGTCGGAGCGACTTTTGCGCCAGTTTTCGCGGTGATGGCGGAGCCAATCCAGAAGCGCTCGCTCGAAACCAATATCTCTGCCTTCTTTTTCCGATTCAATCCACTTGTGTTTGAGTATTTCTTCGCGTTCCGCTAAAAATTCCTGATAGAGGGAAGAGCGTTCCGCAAAGCTCTCATGCATGCATGCGGACTTATCTTTTTCAGATGTTGACTGCATTGTATCGCTCATAAAAAACTAACTAAAGATTTTGGTGTGATAAATTCAGAAATCAATAACCTTTTTGGGCAGTCATCCCACAGAGATGTGATTTAGCCTTATCGTTTATCGTTTATCGTGATCGAGCCCAGATGCGCATTGACTTGAGGAAAAACAGTTCGAGGGCTGCGCTCTGATTAAAGTTAAGCTCCAGTAAACCAGCACATTTCTCAAGTGCTTGAGTCGTTTGATTAAGTGCAGCAACTGGTAAGGTTCCGGGATTTTCGCCTTCGATGCTCCGCGCGAACTGAACCGTGTTTTTTTCGATTTCACCCAGCAGTTGTTTGCGATATCCACGGCTTATACCTGCTTCGATGGCATCTTTTTCCTCGGAGGAGAGATGATCCGGAAGGTTTTCTTTTTGAACTTTCCAAGCTTCACCCGTTAGTTCCGCAAGGATTCTCTGCAGTCGAAGATTTAAACCATAACTCCCCAGTACGACGGATGGGATGTTTTTTTTACCGGTACCATCCAGCAAGTTCTTGAGCCAATTTTGATAATCTCCCGACCAATTTTCCCATTCCGGGTGTTCGATCGTCTGAAGCGTCGCCGGAATGCGGAAATTGAGACAACGGCTACGGATGGTGTCCAGCAAGTCATAAGGTCGACTGGTCAGTAGAAAAAGAGTGGTTCCTTCCGATGGCTCTTCAAGCGTTTTAAGAAATGCATTTGCCGATTGGAAATTCATTCGGTCTGCCTCAAAAACAATACCAACTTTACGTCCACCTTGATTAGCGCTTTTTTGCAGATCGATTACCAGTCGTCGCATGGAATTCTGGGGCCATTCTCCTTCTTTGCGTTCACTTTCGGAACCAATTTTAATGAGGCGCGCTTTCCCCTGGGGACGTAGCATGAAACAGTCCGGATGTTCGAAAGGATCGCGCTGCGTTTCCAGAAGTACCGATGCAACTGCACGAACGACTTCCTCCATCTGCTGGAGATTTTCTCCGTGCAGCAGAATGCCATGCCCAAGTCGACCTTGGTCAAGCGACCGCTCCAGCACTTTAACGGCGCGGCTTTCGCGTAAGTTTTCAGGAAGAGCTTGGCTGAGTTGCATGAGGATATTTGGAAGGCTATTGAAGATTAGCTTTAGATAATAGCTTTCTGTCAAATTCCATGTATAAAATAGTTCGATCCGTAGTTGAAGCATTAACCGCAAAATGATCCAATGAACCGTCAAATATGATCATCTGGCCATTGTTATGTTGAACGAATTTACCTCCTACATTTAAGTAAGCGTAATTCTTCTCCTGAGGCGCTTCCAAAGTCAGATGCATTTGCAGCAAACCCTCATCATGAATTTCCGGATGCTGATGGCTGGGCAAAAAGCTTTGTGCTTTCAATTTAGAAAGAGCACAGACCTTAATCCCTTTAATTTCCAGCAGCATTTTTATCGTTCTGGACATTTCATTTTGAATGAATGGGACGGCCGAGTCTAAAATTACCATACCGTATTGGGTCCAGCCTTTGTTAGGTCGTCCGTCTTGAGACCAGCCCTGCAACCAACCGTACTTTCCATTTTTGGCCACATGCTTTTCAACTTCTTTGTATACCTCTTCGTGCAATTTATCTACTCTATCTATATCAAGCTGTGGAGCCTCAAGTTCACGATATTCGTCTCGAATAATGTCCCAGTTTTTTGCCAGAGTTTCAAGCGCTGGAAACTCTTGAGAGTCATAAAATGATGGTCGCATAGGTCTTCCTTTTTTCTAACTGAAATTTATTTGCTACAGGATGATGAATGCCTCGAAGCTTGCCCAGAGGATCATTATTTTTGATATACGTTTATGATTCAGGGAAAGCTTTAATCAATTCTATATGTAAACTCTGTGAACTTGTTTAAATCTGTTTCTAACATTTAATTCTTTTGCTATTAGACCATTGGATTTATGGAGTTCAAGTGATCTTACTTACTCCAGCAAATGGACTCCGCAATCTCGGTGGCAGCATCTTCATCAATTAACGCGCGAATCAGTTGCAGCCCAAATTCGGTTGCTGTACCGGCTCCGCGTGAGGTGATGATCGTTCCATCCTGAACAACCGGTTCTATAAGCGCATTTGGCAGTTCGTCGCGGACGCTGGGATAGCAGGTATAACGCAGGTTTTCAATCAGGCCGGCATCCAGAAGGAGCAGGGGAGCTGCGCAGATACAGCCGATGATCCGGTTTGCGGCTTGTTGCTTCTCAAATAATTTGCAAATAATCGGGTGATTTCGGATTTCCTGAATTCCCGGGCCACCGGGTAGGATAACGGCATCGAACGGTTCGCTGACAACATCGTTCAGATGATGGCTGGTCTGCAATGTGATTCCATTTTTTCCAGTTACTTGAAGTGTTTCGTCAAGTGCAGCCTGGACAACAGTGACGCCAGCTCGTGTGAGAAGATCGATCGGCGTGACGGCTTCGATTTCTTCAAATCCGGGATGTATGATGATGAGCGCCTTTTTGTGCATGATTTAGAGAATTTCCTTTGCAGTGCTAACGATAGTTTCAGCGCTTATGCCAAGCTCAGACATCACTACGTCGCCGGGAGCAGAGATGCCAAAGCGGTCGATGCAAACGGTACGTCCTTCCAGACCGACGTATTTGCCCCAAGTGTTGGAAACGCCTGCTTCGATGGCAATGCGTTTGGTAAATGTTGAAGGCAAAACCTGCTCAATGTACTCGGAGGATTGCCGTTCGAACCGTTCAAAGCAGGGCATCGAAATAACACGTACTCCTGCACCCAGCTGATTGGCTGCTGTAAGTGCATGCTGTACTTCTGAGCCCGTGGCCATGATGATAAGCTTTAGGTCGCCGACTTCTTTTTTAGCAATGTAAGCGCCTTTCAATGTGCCTTCGCGTCGAGCATTTGCACTCAGGGCTTTGTTTGCGGTAATGGACTGGCGGGTCAAGATGAGCGCTGTAGGGCCATCTTTGCGTTGCATGGCTGCGACAAAGGCAGCTGCGGTTTCTTCTGCATCGGCAGGGCGGATTACATCCAGATTTGGAATGACCCGAAGACTACTGACGGTTTCCACCGGTTGATGCGTTGGACCATCTTCGCCGACACCGACGGAGTCATGTGTGAAAATGTAAGTTACCGGCAGTTTTGCGATACTTGCCAGACGGATTGCCGGACGGAGATAGTCGGCAAAGACAAGAAATGTCGCTCCACTTGGCCGGAAAAGACCATCGTAGGCAATGCCGTTGCAGATAGAGCCCATTGCGTGTTCACGAATGCCGAACCAGATATTGCGTCCGGTTGGATTTTCGGCGGAAAAATCGCCACCGTCTTTGATATAGTTTTTAGTGGAACCGTAGAGATCGGCCGATCCAGTAATCAGCTGTGGAATTTCTTTGGCAAGCGTTTGCATAATAACACCGCCGGATGCACGTGTTGCTACAGCATCGGTGTCAAACTCGGGGATGCTTTGCATTAGAGTTTCGGGGATTCTGTCATCCAGCGCTACCTGCAATTCATCAGCCAGTTCCGGATTGGCAGCGCTCCAGGCTGTATAGGTTTTTTCCCAGTCTGAAAAATTCTTTTTGCTGGATTCGATTTGTTTTTGGAAGTGATCGCGAACATCTTCCGAAATATAAAATTGTTCTTCCGGAAGTCCCAGGCCTTTACGCGCTTTAGCAGCAAACTTAGCGCCGCCTTCACCATGCCCGTTGGCTGATCCGGCAACTTCGGGAATACCTTTGGCAATAAGAGTTTTTGCGATGATTACTTTTGGCCTGCCGTTGTCATTCGATTTGGCATGCGTGATGGCATCTTTGATCGCGGCTAGATCGTGACCGTCAATGGTGACTGCATCCCAGTTCTGCGATTTGAAATATATTTCTGCATTCTCACTTTGAGTCAGTGTTGCCATCGCGTCCAGTGTGACGTCGTTTGAATCGTAGATGAGAATCAGGTTGTCGAGCTGGTTGTGACCGGCAAAGGCGATGGCTTCCCTGGCGACACCTTCCTGAAGGCAGCCGTCACCACTTAACGCAATAACATGGTGATCAAATAGTGTATGTTCAGCAGTATTGAACTTTGCCGCTGCGCGCTTGCCTGAGAGCGCATAACCAACAGCATTGCCGACACCCTGTCCGAGCGGTCCGGTGGTTGCTTCGACACCAACGGTATCACCGAACTCAGGGTGGCCAGGGGTGTGCGAGCCCAGCTGACGAAAGTTTTTCAGTTCTTCGAGAGGTAAATCATATCCTGCAATATGTAACCATGCGTAAATAAACATCGATCCATGACCGGCGGAAAGTATGAAACGGTCGCGGTTTAGCCATTTTGGCGCTTCCGGATTGTAGTTTAAACCATTGTCGCCAAAGAGGACGGCGCCGATCTCTGCGCAACCGAGTGGTAGTCCCAAGTGGCCGGAACTACAGGCGTGTACGGCGTCGATAGCGAGCCCGCGCGCCTGATTAGCTGCTTTTGAGAGTGTTTTGGGTTGAATGAGTTTGGCTTGGTCCATGAGTAATTTTTTTTACCTTCAGTTTAAATTTTGGATTAGAAAACGTATGATGAGCTACTGTTCTTCGATGAAAAGGAAAAAACGAATAGTAAGTAGTTGGATGAGTTCGATTAAGGATATTGTTTTACTCAGTATATTTTGTGACAACTGTCTGCTGTTTTCCCATTTTTTGCGCTCTACATTTTTCGGGCAGAAAGGGTTCTTGTATCTCCGAGATAACTTTGAAGCTCCCACCAGAAATCAATAGGATTCAGTATAATTCTATACTCGACTTGGAGCGGACTGCATACAGAAAGTGTTCTGAATGGAACATAAAGAACTTGAAGACGGTGAAATTCTGAACCTTGATTTTACTAAACTGCGCAAAGTTGCTGCTCGTGAAGCCGATGTGTTGCCGGCGATTGCTCAGGATTCAAATACGGGCGAGGTGCTTATCGTCGGTTATGCAAATGAGCTTGCGCTGGAGACTGCACGGGAGAGTGGCATGGCAACATTCTGGAGTACAAGCCGGAATGAGCTTTGGGTTAAAGGAAAAACCAGTGGTGATTTTTTGAAGATCGACGAGATTCGTGTCAATTGTGAGCAAAACTCAATTCTGTATCGAGTGACTCCGGCCGGGAAGGGCGCTTGTCATACAAAAAATAAGTCAGGAGATGCCCGCTCCGGCTGTTACTATCGTCGATTAAATGATGATGGAACACTGGAGTTTGTCGATCCGGCACAGATTTGAAGATTTGAGCTAAGTCTACCAAGGGTTCAGGATCTCATTGCTCACTTTGCGTGCAATTTCACGAGCAATTTGTTCCATAGCTTGCCGTTCACTCAGTTGGTAGGCTATGGTTGAATCCGTTTCGTAGGGATTTCTTGTGTAAGCATTTGTGGTGGCTTGAACCGAACGGTTTCTGAAGAAGTAGGTGCCTGCTTTTTGATTCAGTAGTGAAACATCTGCAGATAGCCGTACATCAAAGCTATCAGCAACCGTTGTATCCTGTTGATTGCGCGCAGTGCTACTGCGCTCGTACTCGGTAAGATCAACTAGTAATACCGCCTCCGCATTTTCTTTTTTCGCAACAACTTTCACACGTGCATCCTGTATGAAATTTTCACGCAGCATGGAACTTACAATGGCTTGTGCCTGGGGTGCATAGCTATGATTCGAAACAGGAGTTATATAGATTGACTTGAATGGGATTTCAGCCGGTGAGCCTAGTTGATAGTGCTGACAAGCGTTTAACAGAACAAGTGTGGCCGTCAGTAAGAGGGTCTTGATCGTAAAAAGTGTTTTTAGTCGGTATTTATTTTGCATATGAATTGCCTAAATCATTTAGGGTGATTATCGAACGCCAAGCAACTTACGGATAATACTTGCATTACTGACTGGCCGAACACCGGATTCGATATCTTCAATACGTAGACGAGCTTCTCTGGCAGAATCTGAGTCAGGCTCAGTGGTGATGGCTTCGTTGTAAAAGACCAGTGCAGCAGTCGTGTTATTCCGGTAGTAATAATAAAAATCACCCAAGTCCAGTCGACTTTTAGCGAGCAGGTTTTCCATTTTTCTGAGGTTGGCTTCTACCTCGCCTGTGTATTTGCCATTTGGATAGAGAACTAGAAAATCTTCGTAGTAACTGATTGCACGTCGAGTAGACCCCTGATCATAAGCATATCCTTTTACCAGGTCTGAGTAAATTTTTGCCAAATTGAAGTAGGCGTCAGGTGCCAGGGTACTCTGCGGGTAATAATTGATTAGCCGGTCCAGTGCATCGATTGCATTGTCTATGTCATTGGTTTCTTCAGAGAGAAGCGCAACATTCATCAGAGCAAATGGAGCCAGATTGCTGTATGGAGCGTTCTCGATTATCTTTTCAAACTGATAGATGGCTGTACTGTACTGTTTGAAGCCTGGGAAAACCCATAGTATTCGGCCTCTATGACCCTCCATCAGTGCCATTGCACAATCAAACTGGGTTTCATTTACCTTGTTGAATGTCTGGTAGCGTGGATATTCGTCGATGATGCGTTGTAGTTCATTGAAGCATTTGACCCACTTCTGGTTATCTTTGTAGATGTTTGCCTTTAATGCGAGCGCTTGAGCAGCAAAAGATGAGTCCGAGTGACGACGAACTATCTTATTAGAAAGCCGTTTTGCTGCTCTTTGCTTTCCGTCGGCATACTTTTTTTGAGCTTTTTCAAAGGTTGCAGCTGCTTCCTGCGAATCTTTGTCCGCGGGAAGGCTACTTTTCGCCTCGGATGTTTCACCTGAGCCTGGTGAAGTTTTTGCTTCCAGGCCAGTCGCAACCAGCAGTCCAAGACTAAACAATATGCAAAGTAGACGAGTTATCATTATTGCCATTTGATGAGTGTTGAAGCCCAAGTCAATCCAGCTCCGAAAGCAACCAGTAATACCAGATCTCCTGATTTAACGTTTCCGCTGCGAACCGCTTCGTCGAGCGCGATCGGTATTGAGGCAGCAGACGTATTCCCATAATGCTTTATATTGTTGTAAAATTTATCCAGAGGTATCTTCAGACGCTTTGCAAGGTTCTCTATGATTCGCATATTTGCCTGATGGGGGATGACCAGATCAAGATCGTCGGTCCGGTACTCAAATTTCTCGACGAGGTCAGTGCTTGCCTGTCCCATAATTCGCACGGCAAGCTTGAAAATTTCCTTACCATTCATTTTAACAAAATGTTGTCGACGCTGAATCGATTCTACTGAAGCGGGTATTGTAGATCCGCCGCCAAGCTGTTGTAGAAGGCTTGGGTCAGAGCCATTCGAACCGCCTAGTCCGCCAAGTATGCCTACCGTCTGATCTCCCCTGTTCTCTGTGGCCGAGAGCACAATAGCACCCGCACCGTCACCAAAGAGAACGCAGGTGCTGCGATCCTGAAAGTCGAGTATGCTACTCATCTTTTCTGCACCGATAACGAGAGCATTTTTAAAATGCCCCGAAAGCAGCATCGAATTGGCAATGTTTATTGCATAGGCAAATCCTGAGCAGGCTGCCTGCATATCAAAAGCAGTTACTTCTCTAAGTTTTAGTTTGCTCTGAACCAGACAGGCAGTCGATGGGAACGGCATGTCCGGCGTCATGGTGGCGACGATGATCAGGTCGATTGCCTCTTTTTTGACTCCGGAAGCTTCAATGGCTCGCTCAGCTGCAGCGCAGGCCATGTCGCTGGTGGTTTCATTTTCAGCAGCAAACCGGCGTTGACTGATTCCGCTGCGCGTATAGATCCATTCGTCTGAAGTATCGACGATTTTAGCCATATCATCGTTAGTTACGATTTTGTCTGGAGTATATGAGCCAGTGCCTAGGATAATGGATGATCTTGGCTTATGAGTCATACAAAATAAATTTCAGGTTAAATTCACGAAGTTATACAATGTTGGTATCTGATTCGGATATCAATTCATTAGCGTTGGTTATATCACTACTTATCGATAGAATCATATTCTGTCTAACAACTTCTCTGGCAATTCTGAGGGCGCTTGCAATTGCAATGTAGTTTGAAGAACCGTGTGTTTTCAAGACGTTTCCACGTAAGCCGAGCAACGGTGCGCCTGCGTATTTGTCAGGTCCAAGTCGGGTTTTCATATCCTTGAAAGCAGATTTGGATAGGGCTGCTCCGATTTTACGTTTGATGTTGCGCAACAGTTCTTCACGCATGGTTGCACTGACAAAACTAAACACGGCTTCACTTGATTTCAGCACAATATTTCCCACAAACCCATCACAGACCACAACATCGATATCTCCATCAAATAGTTGAAAGCCTTCAATCGGTCCGGCGTAATTGATGATACCATCAATCTTTTGCAGTAGTGAATGTGTACTGTTGATCAAGTTGTTACCTTTGCCTTCCTCTGTACCTATGGTGAGCAATGCAACTTTAGGCTTTTCAATTTTAAGAGCGGCTTTTGCATAGTTTGAGCCAAGCACAGCGTTGTGAACTAAATGTTTCACTGTTGATTCAGGATTTGCACCGACGTCAATCAGTACAAATGGAGCCTTTCTGCTCGGTACAATTATGCCCAGTGCCGGACGTTCGATGCCCTTAATCTGTCGCATGCGCAATGTTGAACAAGCCATGAGTGCTCCAGTGTTACCACAGCTTACGACGGCATCGGCTTGTTGGTCTTTGAGCAAAGCGATGGCTCTTACTATCGAAGAATCTTTCTTACTTTTTAGTGCCTGAACTGGTTTTTCGTTCATTTCAATTACCTGTGTTGCATTGCACAGAGTGATTTGATCTGAATAAACATCCAACTTTCGAACTTTCAACAAGCGTTCAAGCAGGCGTTCTTTGCCTACCAAGACAAAATTGCAATCGAGCTTTAGATCTTCGATTGCATAAGCGAGTCCTCTTATGAATTCAGTAGGACCCTTGTCTCCACCCATCGTATCAACAGCGATGGTGCAGTTAGTTGTTGCGGCACCCATCGATGACATGAGATGACTTTAAATCGTTGATGGTAAGTGGCGAACTTACAGATCAATATCCAGCACTTGACGACCTCTGTACAGACCATTGAGCGGGTTCACATGATGTGACCTGAAAAGCGTTCCGTCTTGAGGGTCTTTTGACAATTGTGGCAATTTGAAAGTTACTGCACCGCGACGTTTGCGACTACGTTGCTTTGAATGTTTGCGTTTTGGCTGTCCCATGATTGTTCTGATTAAAATATAGTATTACTATTAAGGTACGTTGATACTATGGAAACTCTCTAATAAAGAGCAGAAATTTTTACCGTCAAGTATTCAGTTACTTAAATTTTCACTTGTTCAATAATTTCGAGATCATAGCCGTCCAGTCCAATAACTTTGCGAGCGGTTCCCGATAAAAGCCGAATTTTCTTAAGTCCAAGTTCTACTAGAATTTGTGCCCCGATGCCGTAATCGCGAAAGTCCATCTTGGTTGAGTCAGCATCTTTAGGATTGGCCGAGTTTTTCGTTTTATCAATGCGAACACCGCCCTGAGGCTGTTCAATGTACAGGAGTACACCCTGTTTCGCTGCTGCAATTTTTTCTAATGCTG
The DNA here is from genome assembly GCA_963922575.1 of uncultured Opitutia bacterium. GTDB lineage: Bacteria > Verrucomicrobiota > Verrucomicrobiia > Opitutales > Coraliomargaritaceae > Lentimonas. Next base: position 2,880 of record CAWUII010000021.1, on the reverse strand, counting down.
ATGTGAGTGCGTTGTAGCCGCTGAGTTTTTTTGAGCGAAATACATCGGATAGAAGATTCTCGCTCTGAACCCTTACCAGAGTCGGCTCTTCGTTCAGTTTGCCCATTGTCAGTGCATAGTGCTGGCGATTATCCAGTATGCTGTGAAAGATGTGCAGGTCGAAATCGCCAAATTCCGATTCGAATGGAGCCGTAAGTACATGCTCAACCAAGCGATCGCGACTGTGACGGTACTCAATCAGGTCTGCGATTGATATCATTTTTAAACCGTGCTTCTTCTTGTATTCAATCAGGTCAGGTACGCGTGCCAGGGTGCCGTCTTCGTTGAGGATTTCACAAATGACGCCACTTGGGTGCAGTCCGGCAAGCTGGGCAAGATCCACAGCCGCTTCCGTGTGACCAGCCCGTTGCAGGACACCTCCGGGCCGGGCCCGTAGTGGAAACACATGACCCGGCTGAACGAGCATTTCCGGATGTGAATCTGGGTCCGCGAGTATGCGAATCGTCTCTGCGCGGTCATAGGCGCTGATGCCGGTAGTGATGCCATTTGCGGCATCGACGGAGACTGCGAAATCGGTCTGGTGCGATTCACGGTTTTCGGAAGCCATCGAACTTATGCCAAGCCGACGCAGCTGATGGCTGAGCATCGGTACACAAATCAGCCCGCGTGCATGCAGTGCCATCATGTTTATTGCCTCCGGTGTTACTTTTGCAGCAGCCATCACGAGATCGCCTTCATTTTCACGCGCCTCATCATCGGTCACAATGACCATTTTTCCTTCGGCAATGTCACGTATTGCCAGTTCGATGCTGTCAAATGCGTCTGTTTGTTTCTGAGCAGTTTTCATTAAAGTAAAAGTTGGTATTGCGATTGTATTGCGATTTAGTCGGATGTCGGGTGAACTAGCATTTTGAGGCGCTCAGTCGTCTGATCACGGTCCAGCCGACTTGCTGCGACATCCAGTGTGAGTGATTCCCATTGGTCTGCATTTAGCACTTCATTTTCAAGTAATTTATTTTCGGCCAAAAAGACAAGGCAAGTGGCTAGGGCTGTTCGTTTATTGCCGTCAATAAAAGGGTGATTTCTACAAATATAGAACAAATACGCAGCAGCTATTTCAATCGCGTTTTTGAAGATTGGTTCACCATACATTGTAGCTTGTGGTGCAGCAACCGCAGACTCCAACAAACCACGATCACGTAACCCCTCGCTGCCTCCATGTGCAGCCAGAACTTCGCGATGAATTGCTATTACTGCTTCAACAGTAGGGTGGAGCAATTCACTCATTACGAAAGACGTTTGAATAAATTTTCGTTCTTGGAAATGATGCGCCGTGCCGATTTAGCAGCAGTTTCTTCTGAAATTAAAGGCCTCACAGGTGTAAGCGTAATTGATCCGCTGTCGTGGATAGTAACATTCATTTCATCACCCACTTTGAGATGTGTCATTTCCATCAAGGTCGTGTCCAGGATAATGCCCTGCGAGTTGCCGATCTTCTTAATTGTTTTAATCATTCCGTAAAACTATGTAATACAATATTGGTTTCAAGTAAGAACTAGTATGTAATGTTTGGTTAGTTTCGGGCGATAGCTTGAGGTGAAACAAATTATTGAATGTAACACGGAAACCGAGACGACCGACGACATAAAGGTACCTGCCGAGGTGCTCTCCATTAGTGGTCTTCAGAAGTCCTATGGATCAACCGAAGTATTAAATAGCGTCGATCTGAAGGTTCGAGCCGGTGAACGGGTGGCACTCATGGGGCGCAGTGGCAGTGGTAAGTCTACGCTGTTAAACTGTATTTGCGGTATCGAATCCTTTGATGCAGGCGAGATCGTGATTGCCGGCAAGCGGCTGAATGACATGTCGCAACCGGAGTTGGAACAGCTTAGGCGCGAAGTCATTGGCTACGTATTTCAGACATTCCATTTATTGCCGACGTTGACCGCTTTTGAAAATGTTGAATTCCCGGGACAACTGATTGGTATGCCATTGTCAGAACGCCGTGAGCGGGTGAACTATTTGCTTGCAAGAGTAGGCATGGAGCATCGCAAAGACCATCGTCCGTCGGAATTAAGTGGTGGCGAGCGGCAGCGTATTGCACTGGCTCGATCGATCATGAATCGTCCGCGGCTGATTCTTGCCGATGAGCCAACGGGCAGCCTCGACTCAGTCAGTGGCGATCAGGTGTTGGACCTGATAGAGCAGATGTCTGACGAATTCTCAGTATCTATCTTATTGGTTACTCATGATCCGGAAACAACGCGGATTTGCAATCGTACTGTGCACATGAAGGACGGTCAGATCGAGGATGTATGACTTCAAATTCGCGCTTAGTTTAACCCGGATTATGTAATCGAGTTTGATAAACTATTAGGCAACGCGCGCACTTTATTGCCTTTCCGCACCGCGGTTACGTGTACTTATACGTGCCCGGGGGCGTCACTTGTAAAGCACATGCTTCATGGACCGGGTTTAAGCAAAGTACGCTTTAAGTATACTCAGTCCCATCTGGTTGCGTAGACCGGATTAAAGATTTCAATTTCCGAATAGTAAATTAATTACGGGAAATAATCTTGCCTCCGTTCAAATTCCCTGTCTTGAGTCCATGAGTTGTATCTTTAATGGCGCATCGTAGCGCAACTCATATATTTGGACATGTTTAAAAAAGCATTTTTTGGTAGTAAGGATTTATCCATTCGAATCTGGTTTCTTGCATTATTTTTAATCATTAGTTCAGCAAGTTTGCAGTCAGAGCCGATGGAGCCAGAGCTGACGGAGCCAGAGCAGATGGGGCCAGAGCTCAGCGGGCCAGAGCTCATGGCGCCTGAGCTCGTGGGGCAACATCTGGGGGGGCGAGAGCTGGGGGGGGGGGGGCGG
>CAWUII010000020.1:0-33496 GCA_963922575.1 uncultured Opitutia bacterium | reverse complement strand
CGCACCTGCCTGGAGGGTCTTGAGCTTGTCGAAATGGCGTCGCGTAAGCCTGAGCATTCAAACGTTCGTGCGGCGCAGGGACGCGCCTGCGCTACCATTTTGGATAAGAATCATGTGTCCATATAATTACATTTAGCTATAGTGTAGATCCGAGCATAGCTACAACCCTAAAATGGGTGGCGTAGCGCTCGCCAGACCGGTAAGTAAGAGGAATCACCTCAAAAAAACTGCGGAACTTAGGCTAAGAAAAAACAACCGTGAGTGAATGCCCTTTTTCAAAATATCGAGAACGCTCAGACTCTATTCTCGTTTGCTAATGCATAATCCGGAAATGATCAAGGGGGCACGTCGGTACAGAATTAAGTGCCCCCTTGACTCAAAGCAATAAACACCGCTTTACTTCTACCGTTAAAAAAGCAAATTCCTATCAGTCAGCTGGCTTTATCTTTTTCCAGTTTCTCTGCATTATCATGCGCTTTGGCCATTAGAACTTTGATAAGCTCAAGGGAGGTGGCTAACTCCTCAATTTTATTGGCTAGAATATCCATTTCTCCGTTAAGCGTAAAGGATCCGTCGGATCGCTTTTGAGCAACCAGGGCATCCAGTTCTGCTTCAGCTTTCATTTCATCCATACCTGTCATAATTACACCAATGAACAGATTCAAAATAATGAGTCCTCCGCTTACAACAAAGATACAAAAAAAGACGGCAGCAACCATGCCCGAAGCAGACGATACTATTTCAAATCCATTTTCGTTGGCCCACAACCGCATTTCATCATTATAACCATAATGATCGCTACCATACATCTGTATGTACATGAGATCAGTCCAGTCCTCAAAGGTAACCCCTCGAAACAATGAAAGCATCGAATGTTGCAGATTCCCGAAATGCCATGGATCATTTCTTCCAAAAAAGAAAACTGAAGCAGAAGCAAATATATAGAAGTGCAACAGCAAAAGCATCACAACATATCCCATCGAAGGAATAGATTTGAGCAATGCCCCTACGATCAGTTGCAATTTAGGAAGTGCCGTAACCAGCTTGAATACTCTTAGAATTCTGGCCAAGCGAAGAACCGGCAAGAAAGCCGCACCTTCTCCTTCAAATGGGATGAAACAAACGCCTACAATTAAAAAGTCGAATACATTCCACGGATCTGCAAAATACTTCCACGGTTTTGGAAATTCAGATACCAACTTAATGATAACCTCAATAGTGAATATGGTCAGAACAATAGCATCGAGAAGATCTATAATTTCAACATGTATAGCATAAAAATTATGGTAAGTTTGAGTTCCTACCAATATTCCTGCAAATATGATTACTCCGATTACAAAATTCTGAAATAAGGAAGCATCTGCAATCTTCTTAGCTATATTTGTAACTCCCATGATCGTGAAGGTGTTTGTGTTTGGCTTGGTTAAAAAATAAGGAATTAATACAGAAAATTTAGATATATTCCCAATATCAAAAAAAAATTTTGAATTCTGATTCAGAGACACTGTCAATGATTTTGTGACCTCCCCAGAGGTCCCCCAGGGCGATTTTACATGTGGTTCTTGTAGGTTACGTCCCCATGAATAACCAGCTTTTTGAGTCCTTCCGAGAATGGGTCCATTTAACTCGTCGGAGGAAGGACTCGAAAAAGCCTTCGGGATGTTCCATCTTAGGAGGTGCCAGGGTGTCTTGTAGCGATGACAGTTGCTTCGCTATTTTTAGTGACTCAATCCAAAGACGATATTTTGAGGCAACGGTAAAGGGGACTTTTTGAAGATGACATGGTAAAGGACTTGAGCCCCATTTGACTCCTCAAAACCCTTAAATATCCCTCACTATGCTGCCACGGGACGGCCTAATTTGTAAAGCATTCTCATGTGAGACATCAATGCCGAAGTAAACGACTTATGTTCTCGATACTCAACATCAAACTCATCGCACGTTGCTTTAACAATCTTGCAGATCGCCGGGTAGTGGACGTGGCTGATCCTTGGGAACAAATGATGCTCTACTTGGTGATTTAGCCCACCGGTGTACCAGTTAATAATTGGATTATCCGGGGCGAAGTTGGCAGTCGTCTTCAGTTGATGTATGGCCCACTCATCGTCAATCTTACCGTTCGGTGGCAATTCGAGAAATTCATTCTCCTGAATTACGTGGGCAAGCTGGAATACCAGTGACATGATAATCCCTGCGACCATTTCTACAAATAAGAATCCGAGTACAACGAGCCACCATGGGTGAAAAAAGAGCGGCAGCACAATTGCATAACCAATAAACGTGAACTTACCAAGCAAGAAGAGGGCGACTTCTTTAGCTGTAATATTAGGAATTTTGTGGCCCCCGACCTCACCCTTAATTAATTCAAAAAAATCGCTAATGACCCAGTATGCCGAAAGAACACCATATAGAATCAAGGCGTAGAAGTGCTGAAAACGATGCCATGGTTTTCTAGGAGAATGAGGGCTGAATCGCAACAACCCACCCGAATCCAGATCTTCGTCCCACGATTCAACATTAGGATATGTATGGTGCAGAACATTGTGCTTAAATCGCCAGAGAAAAACACTGGCACCAATAAAATCCAGCGTGCGTGCATATAGACGATTCACCCAATTTCGCTTGGACGCAGCGCCATGGGCAGCGTCATGCATCACGTTGAAGCCAATTAAGGCGATGCCATGTCCGCATCCAAAGGCCCATAAAATTGCCATTGCCAGATTGTTTGTAAAAAACACCAGTTGAACATAACAAAAAACGAAGGCTAAAACAATGATCGCACCCTTCAGGTACCAGCGCCAATGATCTCGAGGCGCAATTTGATTACTTTTGAAGTAGTCATCAACACGACTCCTTAATGTTGAAAAAAAGGAGCCACGGGCTGTAAATGTGGGTCGTACAGTTGCACTCAAAATATATCTTTGTTGTTAATTTATAGATGGAATTTCAGAAGTATCCAATCATTGCATACCAAAATGCCGTTTTTAAGTCAGAGTCAATCAAAACGCCATAAAAACCTGATCCGGCAGAGCCGGAATGATCATCGAACTTTGAACTTTGAATATATAAATGCACAGATTCGTACAGAAGGGTAGCGCAGGCGCGTCCTCTCGTGCCGCATGACCGCTTCCGCTTACATGACGCAGGTGCCCCGGCGAGACGCGGCTGCGCTACCTTAGGCAGCATTCGACGTTTAACGTTCGATGTTCCTTTTGGTTCCGGCTCTGCCGGGTTGTGATTAAATGATCGACATCTGTGTTTATTGATTCATTTTTTATCTCTAACCCTAAACATACCCCATGTTAGCAATTATCCAGTCCGCCGCTTTAGCCGGTGTAGAAGCGCGTTTAGTACAAGTTGAAGTCAACACTGGAGAGACAGGCGAACTCAAATTCATACTGGTGGGCCTTCCTGATACAGCCGTAAAGGAATCTCAGGATCGTGTGTATTCAGCAATTAGTAACAGTGGCTACCGTATGCCGGCAACACGTACCACTATCAATCTGGCGCCCGGTGGACTGCGCAAGGAAGGCCCTGCCTACGACTTGCCGATAGCAATAGCGATCCTCGCTTCGATGAAAAAATGCTCCGATCAACATTTGGATGATTTCCTGATTGCCGGTGAACTCAGCCTTTCTGGAAAAACCCGGCCCGTGCGCGGCGCGCTGGCCATGGCTCTTCTGGCCCGCAAACTCGGCAAACGCGGCCTGATCGTGCCGACTGAATCTGCGGATGAAGCATCGCTGGTTAGCGGTGTTGAAATTTATCCGGTACAAAGCCTTGACCAAACCGTGCAATTCCTGGGTGACGCTCATGAAATCTTGCCGGTTCGTTCCAATGAAAGCAGTTTTTTTCAATCGCCGCCGGAATCACAACGCATCGATTTTTCGGAGATCAAAGGTCAGCAAGCCGTACGACGTGCCGTCGAGATTGCAGTCAGCGGCGGCCACAATCTTTTAATGATCGGCAGTCCGGGCTCTGGAAAATCGATGATTGCCAAGCGCATTCCCACCATCATGCCACGCCCTAGCATGGATGAGTTTCTTGAAATCCTCAGCATTCAGTCCGCCGCTGGCAACACCCTGTGCAACGAAAACCGTTATTTCCAGCGTCCCTTTCGTTCTCCGCACCATACCATAAGTGACGTAGGCTTGCTCGGTGGTGGCTCCATTCCCGGGCCGGGCGAAATTTCACTGGCTCATAATGGAGTATTATTTCTTGACGAACTTCCTGAGTTCAAACGCTCGGCGCTTGAAGTATTGCGTCAGCCTCTGGAAGACGGAGTGGTTACTATCTCACGAAGCGCCGGCAAGATCACCCTGCCCTGCTCGGTCATGATGGTCTGTGCCATGAACCCATGCCCCTGCGGCTACACCGGCGATTCTTCAAGAGAATGTCGGTGTTCGGTTCCGCAGATACAACGCTACCGCTCAAAAATCAGTGGCCCTCTGCTAGATCGAATCGACCTGCACGTCGAAGCACCCTCCTTGCGAATCGAAGAACTTCGCAACCACCAGCTTGGTGAAAGCTCAGCAACAATTCGTGATCGCTGTGAAGCCGCCCGCAGTCGTCAGCAGAATCGTTTCACTGAAAAAACTGATACACCCACACGCTGTAATTCTCAAATGTCCCACGCGGAAATCCGTAAACACTGCGTAATTGACAAAACACAAGGCGATCTGCTGCAAAAAGCCATGGAGCAACTGGCCTTATCAGCCCGCACGTACGACCGCATCTTAAAAGTTGCGCGCACCATTGCCGATCTGGCTGTCAGCGAAAAAATCGAGACAACCCATCTTCTGGAAGCCATCCAATATCGCAGTCTGGACCGAAATCTCTTTTACTGATACTTTCTCTAAAAAAATTTGAGTTTATTAAATCCAACTCGCTATCGAGGGAATTTTTCGAACCACTAATACCAATTCGCAAAAGGTTTTTTGGTTTGGTATAACAAGTAAGCCTGTTCGGTAAATCGGGAGAGCTCAAAACTCCAACGTGATACGATTTCGATTTAGATAACGATTTGGATTAACTCAGTTAGACCTTTTTAGATTACATATTACTCCAAAGCACCCTCTAACCATCCAGCCGGCGCAGTGCAGCTTTTGCGGCTCGGCGCAGACGAAATTCTGAACTTTTGGCAAACACCAGTAGATTTTCTCTGTCCACTGTCTGCCCCATAAGTCCGATCACTCCGATAGCAGATACACGGAGCATTACTGTTGATTCTGCATTTAGAATTTCTCGGGCAAGGTTTAAAGCTTCGGGATGCCTGGATTCTGCTAACAATTGTAGCGCCGTGATTTTATTCTGATCGGGAAACGTGGCTTCCTGAACAACTGCGAGCGCTCTTTCAGCAAATCTTTCTGATACAACGACACCCGGATAAAGCTGATCCATTCGGGAAAGACTCAATAGCGCAGTTCCGCTAAAGGTATGTTGAGCATTAGCTGTTTCTTCCCAGAGTTTCTCCAATATCCGAACACGAGCCTCTGTTTCCACACGTTTATACAGGTCGGGTAATTTCTGCAGCACATAATCACGCCAGACAACTCCTAACGCCTTTTGATCAATCATGTGCAGGAAACGTCCTGTAATATCTTTTGGAAGACGACGCTGCACTAACAACTTATCTGCAAGATCGTTCTTTAAAGTGTCAAATTCACCTGCACGCAGATCATCTCCTTTGAAAGAACGGCTGAGGAAGTTTAAATAGTAGTCTACATCACCTGCGGAAATAGCTTCGTCCAAGGTATGAATCGCCCTGAAACGCTCTTCGTAACTGTATCCTTGCAAGTCTTCGCAGATAACTTGAGCCACCTTGCTTGAATAGACAAATGACTCCGCGCTAACGAAGGAGTATAGCAGTAAAGTAGTCAGTAGGTAATAGACAGCTTTCATAGACGGGGTAATTGAATAATGGGGATATTAAGGTTAAAGGACTTTTACCCATAAAACGCAAGCGGAAATCCACTTAACCCGTCCTCGAAAATAGCCTCGTGCGGGACCGAACCGACTTTACGGTTGATTGTCAGGCCCTTCGAACTGCACTAAAACACATGGGTGTATTCAATCCCTCCATAGAGATTGACCTGGTCGACTTGCTCTACATAAGAGGACGTACCACCAAAAAAGGCAGGATCATCGACTTCAGTACCGACAGAGCTTCTGGGGTTGATGATCTCGTAGCTATCGTTTCGATATTCGGCGCCGACAGATACAGTAACTCCCGAACTTTCATTTATTTGGAAAATTAGTCCTGATTCAAGGCCACAAAAAATCGCAAAATCCTCTGATCTATCGTCTGTTTTACGTAAACCGGCTACTCCATCAGGTTCGGGATCCTCTTCACTGACACTTTCCTGTGTTGCTTCCATCTTTCCGTAGGAAAAAAGAATGCCTACTTTTGCATCCAGAAACACGTGGAACTTCTCATCAATTTGGCGATTCGTTTGCAACCGTACAGAAGGTCCCAGAGAGTAGCTATCAACCCTCTGATCCAGGCTTATTCTGCCTCTATCATCAATTTCACTTGGGCTAAAAACATCCGAATCCAGTGTTAATTTCGATAACGACGAATATAAACTACCACTTATCTTAAAATTTGGATTGATTTCTCTAGTTGCACTTAAATCCATGTAAAGTCTTCTAAATTCAGCCTCATACCGGTAATTTGCTGAACCTGTGCCCGGAAAAGAAAAAACTGCTCCCGGAGAGACTTCCCCGTTAATTGGAAGTATGTCTATATAACCATTTGTTATACCTTCACCTTCACCTTTAGTCAGGGATCTGCTTGAGCTTTCTTTTGACTCAAATAATTCCATTCCAAATGCGGCTCCAATTGAATAGTCTTCATCTGCTAAAGTAAAATGATGTAAATTATCAAAATTTAACTCGTAGGCTTCGCCCCATTCATTCGGAGTCACACCACTGTCTACTTGTGAAACAAAGAGAAATTCATTGGTATTGTTAACAGCACCCAGACCATTGCCTAAATTTACCTCCGTATAAACCCTCTTAAACTTCAGCGATACTGCAAACGGCTGGTTATTGTCTTCCACTGCATCTAAAGTGAGTGGCTTCTCGGTTTCTTCAGTTAAACTTTCGTCGTTTTCGATGATTAACTGCTCACCTTCTTCAATGGTTAACTGCTCATGACCTTCTATAGTTAGCTGCTCATATTCTTCCGCCATACCAATAAGAGGAACTATCAATAAACAAACTAATACCTTGATTTTCATGCTCTTAACCTAGATAGCATAAGTTGGAAATCAACTCTTTTATGAGGCACTAACATCCAAACCCGTTTTTGAAAAGTAGTGTGTTTTCGTTACCATGTTTTTTCAATAAAGTAAGCTTGCAAAGCTAACTCAGAAACGGTTGTGTGCCATCTTTGGATCTTAAATTTCCTCGGTGCAACTTTAGTCTGGTTTAGCTTTTAACTCGTTTTGTGGGGTAATTCGTGAATTAAGGAGATATGGATGGTATATGATCTGCTTTTATTGTCTAGTTCACTCTGTGGTCTTGTAATGGTCATCGGTGGCATTGTGCTTCTCTACAATGGCGCTATTTCCTTAGCAAATGTGTCGGGAGAAGATGCTTTCACGATAGAGTATAAGAAAGAACTAAGGATATCGACCCAATATCCTGCTTTGGGGATATTTATAATTGGACTATTATTTGTCGCTTTCTCAGTAATTATGGGGAAACCGGAATTGAATAAGTTAATCATTAAAGGGAGAGCAGTTAACGTGGCTGAACCTGTAAAAATTTCTTTAAAAACGAACACCTGGATTTCCAGCCTGTCCCATGAAGAAGATGTACTGGAAACGTTCTACCCAAACATTGATACCATTCAGATAGTGGTTTCAGCTCCAGGTTACGACAGTTACGTTAAAACGATTCAAGTTGGCTCAAAAAGCATAAAAGAAGATTTGGGCGACATCGAATTGCATCAAAAGGTTTCAAAAGCTGATATCACGCCTAAAATAGTGGATATTCCTGACTCAGCCAATATACCTAATCACACCTTCGGAGTTGCACGATAATGAGACATTTATTGGCAGTACTTGTTTTATGCATCCTTTTAGTCACTGATGCAAATGCAAATCAAGCAGTTGTACAAGGACAGCTGTTTTCGAATGTTACCAGTTACCCAATCCCGGGTCTAACAGTTTTTTTGGTTCATCCGAATCTTGGCAAAAGTGTTCCTGTATTAACCGACGAAAACGGCGTATACACGCTTTACGGCATTCCAATTATGCCAGATCCTTACTTCATTGAAATCTATTGGGGGCCAACTCTAATTTTTCGAGACTTCATCTCGGTTGATCGCTATCGAGTCAGTTTGCTACCCATATATATTTAACAAAAGAGCGGAAAAAATCTATCACAAGGAAACTATTATGAAAATTGGCACGAGAAGGACAATTCTACTTTTAGCTTTATGACATTTAGTTATTATTTAACTATCTTCCGAAATTAATAATACCGTATTCTGTACCACCAATGCCCAAATAGCTCATGGAATGCTAATTCGGAAAATTTCAAGGCGTTTGCTGACGGTAAGAATTTGTTGACCGAATTAGTTAAATGACGGCCATAGAACGCAGTAGGAGCTGGAATTACCTGAATATCAAAATGTTCAAAAGCGGCTTTGGCCCGCGGCATGTGCCAAGCATGTGTTACTAACCCGATTTTTCGAATGCCATTTTGCTTGAGAAACCCAGCTGTGAATTTGGCGTTTTCATAAGTCGTACGACTTTGTTCTTCAATATGACAATCTTCGATAGCGCTGAATTCTTTTTGCAAGGACTCTTGAATCAAATCTGCTTCACTTCTGGATTCATCGCGCACTCGCCCACCACTAATAATTAAAGGCAAACCAGTTCGTTGCACGATCCATGAGGCATAACGTGACCTCTCCAAGGAAAATGAGTTGACCGTGTCACCACCGTACTCTTCGGCCAGTACGCGCCTCCCACCTGCCAGCAATACCACGGCTTCAGCTTCAGCAATCTTTTGTTTCAATTCATCTGCCGGAATCGGCGCATCGCTTTGCAGCACATTGATCAGACCTGCCGAGACCACCGGCATACTAAACAGTAACATCCCTACCAGACTGATTGTTGCCAGCCAAAGCCCCAATTTTCTCCAAATCATCGAAAGGCCAATACCTGAAATTCCCAGTATGATCAAACTGGTGGGCGGCAAAAGAATGCTGGTCAGAATTTTTACAATACTTAGCTCCATAATAAATAACCAAGAATCTGAATATTTATGTCTTCGTCAACGTCTTGATAGACACAATCAGGGTTTTAAAAGGAGTCAAAATGGTCTAGGTCGGGCAACCGGGGCAGGACGGGTAATTGGAACCATCACTTGTGGAAGCCAGTTGCGGCGTTGAAGCATTGATCGGAGAAGCGACTAAAAAAATGTTAGAATGCGTGGACTGACTCTTTTTTTGACCCCTGACCCCATCTTTGTTATGTCCTTCGATGCAATCGTTGCCGACGCCCAAACTCGCAACCACACCTTTCTCGAAATTCTTAAAAACGACATCAGGCAGGCTAAATCCATCCAAAAAATGCCCATCATCCTGCCTCCTAACGGAGCGGGACGGCCCCGATTGGAACCGTTGCTTGTGGAGATCTGTTACCCCCTTGCGAATTGATCGGAGAAGCGGCTAAGGATTGGAAAATTGCAAACATAACAACATATCCCTTTTTCAGTCGTTCATCCTTTCATTTTCTTTAGTATCTTAAAAAATTGTATCAACAAAGCAACTACACCTAGGACAACAATAAGTGATGAATACCACACTAAATCATCTTCTGGCCAATAACTGACTATTATAATCAAAATTATAACCGAATAAAACAACTCTAGTATTACATCCGATATCTTTGAAGAAATCATTCTTGAAGCTTCCTTTTTGACTGCGAAACCGAGCCCTAGCAGACTGTTAAAGTTGATATTAGCGCTTACTGATGGTGGAGAACTCGAATCCTAAGGGATTAGAATGCAGTATCCCAACCTGCACAACAAACCTTTCTCTGACAGGAAATTCTCGCAGCGTTACGACACAATGTTCTCGTTAATTTTTTCGTTACCCACCCTGCTGCAGATGGTGTTCCAAGCGCGACTCCGGTAGGTGTATTTATCGCACCTGCAACAAATGCAAGCATAGCAACATCTTCTCCACTACCCGGAACATTAAACTGTTCATTAGCTGCATCAATCATATCATCATTACAACGGTTATCAATGCACTCGTCCAAACCAATTCCCTGACATCTGTAGTATGCAGTTTTCATCCCTAATGTACTTGTTGTGCTGTCTGCACAGCAATGAAAGGTCGGAATTTTTACCTTGCCACAGCAATTTTGTTTAAGACCAAGATAATCAAACTGATTTATCACTTTGTTTTCAACCATTACGTAAAGATTCAATCCACCGTATTCTCCTATCGGATCTCTGTTTGGCCATCTCCCAGTTACCGGATTATAGTATCTGTATCCGTAGTAGTACCAGTTGAGATCATCAACCAATAGTTTGGTGGAGAAGCCGTAGTCGCCGACTAGTTTGCCTTCGATAATGTTGCCGAAGGGATCGTAGGCGACGGACATGGCAATTTCACCTTCGCTATCCAGCTTTTGCATGATGTTGCCGTTGGCATCGTGGAGGCAAAAGAGTGAAGTTTTAAGAGTGTCGTTTGAATTATACTCGGACTCTTTGAGCAGTCCGCCGACGCCACCAGCGCCCTGCAAGGTTCTACTCAGGTCTAATCCCCAGAGGTAGGCTTTGTGAACCTTCAGCTTTTCATCTTTAAAGGTGCAGGTTGCGATGCAGTTCCAGCCATCGTAAATGTAAATCTCGATGTATTTGTCGTCGTCCTTTTTCACCAGTCGGCCCTGATAGTCGTAGGTGAAGCTGAGTGTTTCTTTGCCGTCTGTCGCTGAAGTAAGGCGATTCTCGTTGTTCCAAGTGTAGCTCCAGTTGCCTCCGTCGCTTAGAAGGTTTCCATCTGCGTCGTAATCGGGAGTCTTGAGTTCCGAGGAATCTGGAGTAAATGTATCATATTGGTTCAGAGCATTCGCTGTGTAAGTTGCGGTGGTGAAGCCGGTGCTGCTGATGCGGTTGCCAATCTTGTCGTAGCTGTAGGTTGGGTTCCATTCTGCAGCAGTTTTCACGCTGTTGTATGAGCCGATGACTTCACTGCGATTGTTGTAGTTAAAGGTATCCGTACTTTTGCTGTTGATTGCACTGCCGCTCTGCAGGCGATCGGAACGGCGGCCCAAAGCATCATAGGTGTATTCGTATTTGGAGATAGATCCTTCAGATACCTGATTGTCAATGGTGGTCATTACATCACGGTTGCCCTCATAAGTGTAGCTCACACTGTGTTGAGGCGCGGTGATGGATGCAAGTAAATTACTGTCTAGCAGGTAGCCGTAGGTAAAGGTATCACTGCCATCGAAAATCGTCGATAAGTGACCATGAGTATCGTAGGAGTAATTGACTGAGGCCCGTCCTGCGAAGCTCTCCGAGCGAAGCGGGAAGTCTTGCAATGCGTAGCCTGAGGGACGCCCTTTTGCATTATACGAACGTGTTAATGCGTGCCCCTTATAGAAATCACTGTCCAGTGTTTCGGAAATGAGTTGCAGCGTATCCGGATCGTAACTGAACGTTCGTTTTCCGGTAGCATCGGTTATTTCTGTTTGCCTGCCTAGGCGGTCGTATCGATAGGTGATGTCGGCGGTGTTGGGATCTTCATAGTCAACAGCTATCAGTTCACCGGTTCTTCTGCTATATCTGTATATCGTGTGCAGACCTTCCTCACGAGCCCAGGTACGTCGGCTAAGACGATTGGCTTCGTTATAGTTGTAACGCACTTTACTGCCATCGGCATACTCTTTGTATTTCAGGAGACCCGTGGAGATATCATAATTCCAGACAGTCGTGTCTCCGTCATCCAGATTTGGCCAGGGCGGGGCAGAAAAATCATGGGCGTCATCCGTATCGCGCCAAGTAGTCAGAGACTTCAGTTCACCATATCCATTATAGCCGTACTTCTGAGGATAGACGGCATCTCCCCAGGAAAGTCGCTGCTGGCCCAGTTTGTTGTAGCGAAAACTTTCTCTTTGCCCAAGGGCATTTGTGGTAAAACGCACACGCCCGGCGCCAATTTTACCATTCAGATAATACTTGTATGTGGTTGTATTACCAGCGGCATCCGTTCGGGCAAATATCTGATCTTTTCCGGTATAGTACTCAATTTGTGAACGATTGGTATGGCGTGGTTCCTTGACTGAAATCAGACGCTCCAGCGCGTCGTACCGGTAGGTTGTTGCCGCAGCGATCGTATCGGTATTTTCAGAAACCAGAAGACCATTTACAATAACGCGTTTTGCATCAATGGAACTGAAGGGAGTATCCGTCCGTTCAGTAACGGTCTTGTCCGCACGGCGTATTCGAGTGCTTCGGCTCGTCCGGTTCCCATGAATATCCACATCGATGTATTTAGCTACGGTGTTTCCGCTAAACCGGGAGAGTTGGCGTTTTGAAGTCGAAATTGTTCTGACCTTTGATCGGTTGGTAAACGGGTACACAACTGTTTTACTAACATTGTACCAAGTCCCCTCTTCACTAAGCTGGTAGGCCTGAAAATTGTCGGTTATGCGATCCGCAGAGGCTAGATCCAGCTGACCATTAATGTCCATGTCCAGTCCACTGCGCACGACATCTCCCATCCTGTCGTATTCAAAAAGTGTGTCTGCCATACCTGTCTCCGTTTGTCTGGCAAGTAGTCCCCTGCCATCGTAAATGTAGGTCGTTTCCAGAATACTTTTATGTTTGAAGGCAGGCCGCTCTTCTTTGATCAGACGCCCCAGCATGTCGGTTGTTGTTCTAACAAAGCGCAGTTTGGAATCCGAATCGATGGTCTCCACTTCATGATAATTAGCATCGGCAGTATCTACGCGCGTCGATTTTGTCCCGTCGGCATTTACACCATAGGTGTAGTATTTGTGAACGACCCCATCTCCGGTTACCGACTTGAGTCGACCATCCAGGTAATTATCTGTGATTACCGTCGACGTGTTTGGGTTTACTTTAGTTACTGTCTGACCGCTGTTGGCATAGTCATAGCTGGTACTGTAACCGGAGGCATCCACCTCGAGCGACACGCGACCAACGGGATCTTTTTCCTGCAAAGTTTCCAGGCTAAGATCTCCGGCCAGGATGATTTTTGTCAGCTTACCATCACACCCGCAGTCGATCTCTCCCAGATCGCGGGTATACAGAGTAATAACATCCGGCTGTGTTCCGTGGCCGACTTTGGTTTCCGAATCCGTACGTTTCAGTGCGTCATAACTGAAGCGTGTTTCCGTTCCACTTTCATCGATAACTAAAATGAGTTCACCGTTTTCCCAGACTTGGTTTACCAAGGGACGGCCGTCTTTAACCGACTCCAGCAAGTGCCTTTGATCATCGTAGGTGTGGGTGGTCTTCGTAACGAGTTCGTAGTCCGTATCTGAGTAAATAAAAAAGGCCTCTTCGATAAAATTATCCTGAAAGTCCCAGGTCTTTGTTGTTCGGGTCGACTCGTAAGCGATGTCCGTTGCCACATCATTCAATATGGCCTGTAAGGTGATCATTTCAGTAAACCGCCCGGCATCCGAGTCCAGTGTGTAATCATAGCTTTCGACCCTGCCATTGGGGTACACAACCGACTTTAATCGGCCGGACTTTTCTACAGATGCAGTGGACGCGTACCAGGTTCGAACAGTTTTTAGATTTTCGGGATCGCCGTAAACAGAATCATGAGCAGCTGCCTGTTCGACAATTTCAACTTTTTCGCCCTCGGCATTGGTCAAATAAGCATGGAATGTTCTAGCGGTCACGATACCCAGCGTTTTCTCGGTAACGATGCGTGGGCGCTTATCGAAAGACAACGGCACATCATTAATATCCACCGGAGTATAGGCATACTCGGTTACTTTAGCCTCATTTTCAGGTGCGTCCGCAGGACTATCAAGCCACGGCGTGATCTCCCTGGTTTTACGGCCCTGAGCATCGTAGTCATAGCGTATCCATGAACCATCTGCATTTATAGTTTCCTTTTCATTACCATACCGTCCTGATTCTTGAGGATCATCATAGTAGTCAATGGTCTTCGTCAGGGCAATGCCGTCGGGATCCTTAACCACCTCAACGAGGCGTTTGGCTTTATCATCCCAGGAAAAATTCTTCACGGTCTTTCGTGTTTTCGAGACGACATTGCCTGATTTGTCCCTTAATTCGCGAATGAAGATTTCCGTATCGTTTTCTGAAAATACCAGATATTTTGTTTCTTTACGTAGCCCGCTCCCTTCAATCATCTCCCATTGTTCGAAGGCGTCGTCATATTTATAGTCTGTTATCCATGACTTGTCACCCTGAGTTTCAGTAATCCTGATATGATTATAGCTGTCCGGTTCGGGATCGATATTTTCCAGCTTGAAGGTTTTGTAGGGGGCCCCAATCGGCTGATAGTATCCGCCCGCATCTTTGGTTCCACTATTTTCATAGGTGTAGTAATTGATGGCGTAAGACTCATCCGTCAGAACCACGACATCGGCCAATCCTTCCGAGGCCTTTACCTGACGGATACTGTTTTCATCTCGAATCACTTCCACACCATAGTTCGAATTACTCAGGTCAATAATTCGTCCGTTTTCATCGCAGTAACGGATGAGATTGCGTGTCTCGTAATCAAATACCCGACAGGACCCGTCCCCGTAATATTCGGTCAATTGATTAACGTAAAAAATGGGATTTTGATCCGGGTTTAACAGAACCGGGTTTCCATCTGCATCTTCCAAAACCAGCCTGCGCAGAGAGGATCGATTCGAACCCCTAGGAACTGCAGTAGACTCCCCCGCATGAAAATCATACACATACATTCTCTCCAGATGGTTGATAACAGCTATGCTCATAGTAAAATCACTGTAGTCGTAGCCGTAAAAATCGATGGATGAAATCGACAGGTCGCCCCAGAAATTGTAGCGCAGGGCCTCCGGAGTCACCAAAAGCGGTGACGGTTTGACCCGCATGATATTGAAGCGCCCGCCGGGCTTATCTTCCCAGGGAATTTTGCCGAAGGGACGTTTTAAGCTAATGCTTCCATTATCACTGGAATTATTGTCCGGGCAGTCTTCCTCTTCTTCCCGTTCTTCCTTTTCCTCTTCGTCCGGGTTTTCGTTGTTGGCATAGGTTACGCAAAAGCCGGACAGGAAAATAGAGCCAAGGAGTATATAGAGTAACTTTTTTGGGGTATGCATAATGGGGGGTTTGGGTGGGGTTAAATTGAAGGGGTAAGTTAGACAGGGGATGACGCTGTTTTTCTTCACCACAAAGTGCACGAAGAACACGAAGCATTTGAGAGGTTAAATTTTTCTGCAAAGGTAGCGCGGTGCGTCTCGGCACCGCATTGAACGTTCCCAAGCGCTGGCTTACACGACGCAAATGCGCACCGAGGACGGTGCGGCGCTACCAAAAACAGTTTTCCTGTAGAAAAATTTGCAGCCAACAGGTTCCTAAAAATTTTCACTTCGTAACCTTCGTGTTCTTGTTTTTCTGCGCTGCGCTTGTAGATGTGTCGCTTTGCTCGGTAGTGGTGATCCATGGCTGATGAGTAAGCTTTCTGTTATGAGATTTTAATAGTTCCCACCGATCCAGGTATCGCCCTGATAGAAATTAACCTTGTGGCAGGATGAGCCGTCGACTCCCGGTGCGATAATCATTCGGTAGCGGTACACGCCAGACTCGTTGAAGTCTTCAGCCTTAACGGTGCGTCGGATCAGTCCATCATCAAAAGTAACGCCCGCCTTGATCGACGTCAGTTCAATCCGTAAATCGTCCGGCACATCGCTTAACTGAATCGTGATTTCCACCAGACGACTGCCATCGGCAAACACTTCAGTAACACTCCAGGTACCATTGCTATTCCGATAATCGACGACTGCTTCAACATGGGTACTGTCCATGATCGGACCGTTTTCGCCCAGACGAGCGACGATTGTGCTCGGTTGTGTGCTTCCGGCTCCGAGAGAAAAACGACGCGATTCTCCATCGATGGTTACTTCATTGACCGACAGATGCGGATCGTGCTCAAGAACGGCCTTTTCCGGCAGCAGAGGTGACCAGTTACGGTCACGTGCGCCGAAGTAGACAATCAGATTTGCTCCCAGTTCTGCGTCCAAAACCGCTACTTCCATAGCGCTTTCAGTTGCTTGAATGAGAGCTTTGAGCTGGTAGGTACCTACCTGTTCAAAACTATAGGCAACGGAGGCATCCGTTGTTATCTCGAAATATTCTGTAGAGCCTTCTGGAGTTACAATTTCAATAAGCGCGGTATCGCCCTGAGCAGAGTCCGGTAAAAATGCTGCCAATAGCAGACTATCTTCTTTGCGTATGCGCTTTGTTTCCTGAGCCATTATGTTGGTCGCTGTCCAGGTAATCGTTTTTTCAAATCGGGCTATGCCTCCCTGATCGCTGACCTGAATGGACGTTTCCGCTGCCGGGTTTAAATCCACATGCGCGTAGTATTTGCCAACGAGTCCCTTACGAGGGATGATCACTCCAGCGCTGTCGACTGAAGACACATAATCGCTTTGGATACTCAGTTGCTGCAGAGTATAGCTCGTACCCTCCAAAGTGTACGGTGACACCGCGCTGAAAACCGGACCCTGATTCAGATCACTCATCGTTGACACACGGGTATCGATCCAGTCGGCAATACCGTTCGCATCCTCGTCAGGTCCTGAAATGGACTGTACCCGCAGTGCTGAAATTTCCAGCATGGTTTGCGTTTCACCATTGATCCACTGAACGGTAATTGTATGTTCTCCGGCATCCAGATGGGGTAAGTAAAATCCGACCGTTCCGGACTGTTCGTAGTTGGCTACCAGCGTCTGTGCTCCGAGTGCAATACCATTTACCTGAACCGATAATTCAAAATGATCCGCAGCGCTGTAAGCATTATACTGCCTTCCTTCGATCTCTAGGTAGTAGCTACCCGCTTCAGCAATCCCCAAAGTGTAACTGAGGCTGCCACGTTGGTCACGCGCATAGACAGAACCGTTTTCATTCTGCCAGCTGCCGGTACTGTCGATATAATCGGAACCATTGATTATAAGGAGATCGCTCACTTCGTCGAACTCGTCTACCAGAGCATCTGTAAAACTCTGAAAAATCTCTACCCAATCGGAAACACCGTCCCCATCGGTATCGGCAAGATTCGGGCTTGTACCATATTTGGAAACCTCATCATGGTTACTGATTCCATCGCCATCGGTATCTAGGCTGTAAAGGATGAATTCCGAATCGAGCGGATCGGAATAATTTACAATCTCAAGGCCATCAATCACACCATCGCCATCGGTGTCAGGGACCAACGGATTGGTGCCCCAGACAAACTCACCCCGGTTATCCAAACCATCGTTATCCAAATCTTCAGTCGCAATAATATCCGAACGCAATCTCAGCACATCCCGTTCAGAAGTATCAATTATTTCTTTTTCCCATAGATCGGGCAAACCATCATCATCACGATCGCGGCGACTCTTGTAAACCTTCTCAACAGACACACGATCCAGAAATACCGTACCAGTTCCATTGCCCCGAATAACTGGAACCAGACGTAAGCGCACAGCACCCTCCGGAGCAATACCTGCAACTGCTAACGGCACGTAATGCCCTACCGGACTGCTGTCATCCAATTTCCTGGAATTGAGTTCACCGCCCCCGACGACCTCTCCGTTTTTATCCAGATAGTAAAATCCGAGATAGGCTTCAACATAACCCTGCAAAGGATCGGTTGGTAATACCTGAGCAAATAGCTTGGCCCGCCAGGCCTCACCGGCAATCACTGCAAAATCCTGGTATACCCCGGTATGCGCATCGCCCTGTTCGTTTGTCAGGCGCAGGTGATAATAACCGTCCAAAGGGAAGGTATGATCGTGATAAACACCCTCACCAAACGGAGTCCAGCCCCAGATCAAACGTGACCCGTAGCCGTCGCCCAGCTCAAACCCTGCATTGCGAGCGCCCTGCTCTTTATGCAATCTGGCATCGTCAAAGCAAATGCAACCATCCGCATTTTCTCTTTGGATAAGAAGCGGTACAATGCGAGCATAGGCAGTCCCTGGCGGTGCGTAGGCACTGACATTTACCAGAATATGCTGATCTCTGACACTGTCGCTGAAGACACTCTCCGAAACATTTTCACCGCCCGGTACGGTTTTGCCATCGGCATCCACAAAAATAAGGTTCAACCGAGCTTCATTGTCACCCTGCAATGGATCTTCTGACGGATTGAACACATGGATGGAAGCGTGCCATAGTTCGCCCTCCTGAGCCGGCACTTGCTGATAACATCCCGAGTAATTCTCCCTGCCATTTTCGGGAAATGTACCAAATGCTGCGATGTGCCAGCCACCTTTGTGCGAACTGCCTTCATAAAGATAGGTTTCACCAAAGAGTTCCCAGTCGTCAATGTCGACGCTTCCAACGGTTTCGCCCAACTCAAAGCTCGAATTGCTCAACTCAACCTTTTTGCAAAGGCTGGCTTCATCGAAATAGACACTTCCGCTACCTTCAAGTGAAAGGGTAATTCGCGCCAGAACCGATCCTTCAGGAGCGACTGCATCTACTGTGAGCGGCATATACTGGTCCTGCGGACGATCACTGCCAAAGGTTTCGCTTGGATGGTTCGCAAGATTATTTCCCTCCTTGTCATAAAAACTCAATTGGATTGAGGCATTGCCAGTCAGTGGCTCCTCCGACGGATTGAGTGCATAAACCAGTGCACACCATGGCTGACCTGCCGTCGTAACCACATCCTGATAGTAGGCGGATTCTCCGGATAACCTGGCATGGAACGCACCCTGATACGCCTGCTTTGAATAATGCTGCACAGCTCCGACAGACTCCCAACCTTCTATTTTACGGTATCCCAAACCGTCACCATACTCGAGTCCGCCATTGGAAAGTTGATTCTCCGAATAAGCGGGATGGGGAACGTAGATACTTTGCTCGCTGTAAGCCGCTACAGGGTCGTTCACTCCATCATCAATAACCGCATACAGATGGTAGTTTCCTTCCTGAATGCCGCTTGTTTTCCAGACATGATGAGACGTATGGGTAACCTCTAAATTTTCAGCAACCAAGTCTCCGTCGCAGTCGGCATTATCGGTGTCACAGTAAAGGGATATTTCTGCATCACCCTCCCTGTCGCTAGCGTCCCATGAAACAATATACTGATCTCCATAGACCAAGTCACCGGTATCTCTCAGACGAATACTCGGCGGCTCATTGTGTTCGGCAAGCGCGCTGAAGCTAACATCCACAGATTCCTGCTCTGATTTTGCGCTCGCCTGAATCGTGCTCTCGCCAAGTATTCCCTGTCGAAGATAAACCGCCGCCGTACCGGCTGCACGCAAAGTTTCCAATTGTGGCTTTCTGACCTGCACATAATCGACATCAAAGAAATAACTTTTGTTAAGCGATGCATTACCCACCGGCTGCAAAACTTCATCATAGCCTTTGGCAAATCCTGCAGCGGGCGCAAATAAGCTGAGGTATAAACGGAGCGGGTCTTCGGGAACATCATTGAGTATCCCTCTATTGGGCCCGGTGCGAATCAACTGACCGTTTACAAAATAGTCTATTTTGTCCTTAAACCAGCGTGTGGTATAAGTGTTAAAGACGGAAATATCCAGTCCTTCGACTTTCGTGTATTCGACATCGCCTACAGACATAGGAAAACCATTATTGTAAATATTGGTTAGTATCTCACTTTCATCCAGTTGACTGGACAGATAACTCCAGTCAACTTCGTCGCGTGTCACGTCGTTATACAAAGAAAACGCCCCTACCAAGCCACCGCTGATAGGATTCTCGGAAGTATCGACCAGACGTACCCGTGCCTCAAACTCAATGACCTGATCCTGCTCGAACTCACGATAAGTCCTGATGCTGGTGCCAGATAAAAACTCGCCTTCAGGATTTTCCGGATTGTAAGTATTCAAACGTAGTCGAGCCACATTAGTACCTTCGTCGGTGACCCTCAACTGCGGTTCATTGCCGTACTCTGTACGACCGATTTGCACGGTGCTGATGTCCCACTGTTCCCGGTCTAAACGGTCACCATCAAAATCGTCATAAAACAAAACTGCGTCCGGATCTTGCAGCAATGGATTGCCGTATTTGGCCAGACCCTCTGCATTGGTGCGAATCGTTACTTGCTGATGTGTCGAAGCCTGCTCGGACCGATAGACTGACAGTTCCGCATTGCCTTCGATCACCTCAACGGTAACCGGCGCATTCACCATAGGCTCGCCGGAGGAATCCAGCACTTGAACGACCAGCGGCTCGGCAACATAACTGTCAGGCGCGCTCCGCTGATGATCCCCGGATACTTTTTTAAGAACCGGTAACTGACCGTTGTAGTAATCGGTCGGGCTCGTACCTCTGGCAAACTCGTCAGCATTGCTGATACCATCACCGTCAAAATCTGCGACTGGATCGACGTCCGAAATAGCTGTGATCAAGTCCTCGGCATCAAAGTCCACGATTTGCTTCTCCCAGAAATCCGGCAAATCGTCCTGGTCCGAATCCGTCAGTAATTCTGTCGATTCTCCTGCTAAAACGACCATGGAACGAATTTTTAATCCTGTCTGACCACTTCCTTTTGCACTCAGGTAATACTCCCCCTCTGGTTCATCAAAGCCCACTCCTTCAAATAAAAGTTCCCCGGCCATTTCCATGTCTGCCTGATTCTGACTGTAATCCTGAACCAGTTCGATTTGTAGCCATTCCTGACGTCCGCAGAATCCACACTCAACCCAGTCAACACCATCATGGTAGTAAATAGACAACCCGCTTGTTCCATCGTCGATAAAGCTTAGCAAAACACCATTTAGACGAATCGACAGATCACCACCTGCGTCCAGATTTGGCAAGAAAGTCATCATTGTTCTCACGATTGCATCTCCATTTGGTAGAAATGCTTGCTTTAAAATAGTGCCATTGCCCGGTACTTCCAAAACCAAAACCGGCACATCAGAATAATCCTGGGGATCGCTGATCGTTACACTACCATCGGTCAACTGCCACTTTTCCAAGGAAGCAATATTGAGATCTAGTGACGCACTTATCTCGGAACTTCCATCATTTTCCCAAGAGCTTGTCGTTGTAAGAGGTAAAGACTGTAATATGTGCAGACATGATAAAGTAGCAAAAAGGGGTATACTACGCATAGGTAAGTTTGGGGTTAGGGGTTGTTGACTATAGAAATTCTAAATCTATTTGTCGTGCAAGTCCTTTTTTTTAGAAAATATTAAAGCCGCTTAAAAAGATAGCTAACTTAGCAGGTAGAACTACAATTATCCTTCCGTACGGAAAAAGTGCCGGAAAGTGGGGATTAAACAGAAAGGGATAACATAAGGGTGTGCAGCCAGTTTGACGATTTCTCACAAAACCTTTTCGTAAGCCTTGGGACGTTCGTTCGATCTTTAAAAGATTAATATGAAAAACAGTGACCCAAAAAATTCGAGCGAAGATCCACACATTGTCATTCTGGGGGGCGGATTTGCGGGAATTGCAGCAGCAAAGCAACTGGCAAAAGCCCCGGGACACATCACCCTTGTTGATAAAGAGGGGCACCATCTCTTTCAGCCGCTACTGTATCAGGTGGCAACCGCGGGACTATCAGCGGCAGATATCGCTGAGCCCTTGCGACACATTTTTGCGAATCAGAAAAATTTAACTACTATAATGGATGAAGTAGTTAATATTGATCTCGACTCTCAGGAAGTCGAGTTGAAGGAGAACCGGCTTAATTACGACTACTTGATCGTTGCCTTAGGTGCCGCTACCGGATACTTCGGCAACAATCAGTGGGCAAAATACGCACCTGGTTTGAAAACACTTGATGAGGCGACCGAGATGCGTCGGCGCATTTTACTCGCATTCGAACGTGCCGAAATTGCTAAATCCGAGGAAGAGACAAAATGTCATATGAACTTTGTCGTGGTTGGTGGAGGGCCCACTGGAGTTGAACTCGCCGGCGCTATTGCAGAACTGGCACGCTGTGTACTCAAAAGTGAATTCAGGAAAATTGATACGACACAGGCAAAAATCCATTTGATTGAAGCCGGACCGCGCCTGATGCCTGCCTTCAGAGAAAAGCAATCAGATTACACGCTCCGGCGACTGGAGAAAATGGGCGTTCACGTACATCTGAATACTAGAGTAAACGATATTACAGCAGATAAAGTAATTGCAGGCGATCAATCGCTAGAAGTTGGAACGATTATCTGGGCAGCAGGTGTCGAAGGCAATGAACTTGCACGCAAGGTAAACTCTCTGGAATTAGATCGTATCGGCCGAGTGTTGATCGATGTCGATCTTACGGTTTCAGACTATAAAAATACTTTTGTGGTGGGCGATCTTGCTTGTTTGAAAGATGCCAAGGGCAAAAGTGTACCCGGGGTTGCTCCGGCTGCCATGCAAATGGGAAAACATGCAGCCAAGCAAATCCTGCGAGACCTGAAAGGTAAGCAACTCAAACCCTTTGTCTATTTTGACAAAGGAAATATGGCAACGATCGGTCGGAGTAGTGCGATTGCGGAGGTCGGGAATTTTGCGATTCGAGGCTATCCGGCCTGGCTGGCCTGGCTATTTATCCACCTGATTTTTCTCATCGGGCTGAGCAATCGGATATCTGTATTTACCCAATGGGTTTGGTCTTACGTGACTTGGCACCGAGGCGCACGCGTTATTACCAAAAAGCTTCCATCAGACGAATCGATGGGCTGAATTCAGGGCGTGGGCTGAACGAGTCTTAAGAAGACTTTTACACCATAGTCTTGTGTGATCGTTAGTTCAACTTCGGTTTCCCCATTCGATGTGGTTTCAGTGAGCGAGTAATGCTCTTCGGGCAGTGGATCCCAATCGCTAAGGTTGGTAGAAACCTGAATCTCGTAGTCCTGCCCAAGCATGAAGCCTTCCTTTACAGACCAGTTGAGGAGTATGCCGGACCCATTTTCATTGTTGCTGACACTGAATTGAAAGCCTTTGCTGCTGGCTAGAGTTGGGTCTGAGCCGTAGAGATGTTCAAAAAAGTCCAGAGCACCGTCTTCATCTGAATCAACACTACCATCTTTGACGCTTTCGGATCCAAAGTAGAGTGACTCCCAATCGTCAGCCATGAAATCGCCATCCGAATCAATGGGTAAGCTGACGACTACTTCAACACTGGGCGCAGATTCCCCATTATTCGAATCAACGGCGGTCACGATGTAGTAGTAGGCCGTACCGTTTACAGCAGAAGTATCAGCGAATTCACTGGTTGGATGATTGATAACTGCAATGGGTGTTGTACTATAATTTTCCGAATCGATTCGGCGATAGATCTTATAGCTGGATGAATTGCCCTCGGCATTCTGAGTCCAGTCCAGATTGACCAAACCGTTGCCAGGCGTAGCCGTTAAAACCGCCGGAGCTGGAAGAAGCGGCTCAACAGACGTCTGGCAGTTAGTGACGCTGAAACTTTTGTAATCCATTACAAATGGTGTATTTTTACCAACAGTACCCCTATTACGAGCGCGTGTTGCAAAACCAAAATAGTCGCCGGTGTAGTCTGAGGCCGTGACGGTTTCATTAAGGTTGGTTGTGACGCCAGATTCGTCTTTGAAACTACCCACTATTTCTATTTGTTCTATTCCATCCAACTCTACGAAAGAGATTTCCGCAGTAAACGTTATGGTGTTATTGATGCCAAAAATATTGTTATCCCTGACCCGTCCGGTGCTTACGGTTACGAGTTGAATTTGATCAATACCCTGATATAAATGGACTTCGCCGAACTCGAAATGGTATAGTAGACACAAGGCTCCGTCTTCTTCATGTCCAGGCCATCAGGAACATTAAGATCATTTACATCACCAAAAAGATAAATACCGACCCGATTATTATCCTCAGCGTAGCCGCTGGTGAGCTTAATGACACCTTCAATGGTGTAGCTTTTGCCAACCGTCCGACCCAGCGTGACCGCTTTAAGCAGGCTTGAATTTTCGGTGCCGCCACCGGCCGAACCATCATTGGTGTAGCGCACACTTTCCGCCTCTACGGACCAGCTCTCCTGATCGGACGGGGTGCTTTTTGTAAATCCATCCAGGCCGTCATTGCTCAAACCAAATACAGTTGCGCCTATTTGTGGTGCGGCGGATACGCCGGCGCTTTTCATAGACTCGTTCCCTTTGGCATCAACTGCTGTTATCAGATAGTAGTACGTTGTACAGTTGGCAGCCGAGCCATCCACATATTCATTGAGACTAATGTTCGTAGCTATGGCGGTGTAACCGCCCACAGCAGTTTCACTGCGATACACGATATATCCTTCGAGATCTGGTTCATTATTACTGTTCCAGTTCAGCGAGACACTACCGTCACTTGCCTTCGCAGTAAGGCCTGTTGGAGCCGCAGGTGAAATCGTATCCTCTATTGGAGTCGCTGAGACCTCATCGCTTGGGTCAGATTCATTGCCGTTAACGTCAACGGCGGTGACCGTGTAGTAATAGGTTGTTCCGTTGGCGGCAGAACTATCTACATACTGCGCTGCATTCAGTCCGTTTTCCAGAATACTGTAGGTTCTTGGAGCAGTTGCAGTAGTGCTGCGATAGATTGTGTAACTGTCCAGATCGCTCTCACCGTTCGGAGTCCAGTTTAGGACAACGCTGCCATCACCGGCTGTTGCAATAAGATTAACCGGAATCGATGGTGGAGTCG
The DNA here is from genome assembly GCA_963922575.1 of uncultured Opitutia bacterium. Lineage (GTDB taxonomy): Bacteria > Verrucomicrobiota > Verrucomicrobiia > Opitutales > Coraliomargaritaceae > Lentimonas. Next base: position 8,662 of record CAWUII010000020.1, on the reverse strand, counting down.
TGTCATTTGCGTCGGTAACGACTACGGTCACAGTGGCCGTATCGGTCGCTGTGCCGTCACTGACTGTGTAAGTAAAGCTATCATTGCCGCTGAAATCCTGATTCGGTGCGTAACTCACGCTTGTGTTACTATCTATCAGGGTAACCGTACCATTTGTTGGCTGAGTAATTTCGACAATCGAGAGTGTATCACCGTTTGGATCGCTATCATTGCTCAACACACTGATGACGGCCGGACTGTTTTTGGGAGTCGTAATGCTGTCAGCAACAGCGACGGGGAACTGATTGATGTAAATCGTTCCAACTTCACCTGCCTGACCCGGCTGATTGGGAATATCTGATCCAACGGGCTGACCGCCTGAGACAGTCTTGTCCGATCCGGCACCTTCTACGAAAGCATTTCGGTAGTAAATCGCGATACGTCCTCCACCGCCGCCGCCGCCGTTTTTTTGACCTCCAGAAGCGGCTCCTCCACTGCCGCCATTAGCGTTAAGTATGCCATCGAGCGTTATGTTATCTCCTTTTAACAAAATAGCACCACCGCTACCACCACCGGAAGTCCATTGGCTGTCACTTGGAGCGCCAACTCCACCGTCGGCATCGACGGTGACTCCGGAAACGATTTCAAGGTCATTTGCAGCGATGAGTCCAATACCACCGCCACCAGCGCCACCGCCCTTTCGGAAGGTTCCGCCGGCTCCGCTGCCGCCGATTAGTGATTTGAGCGTTTCATCTCCATAAGTTGTGCCGCCTAGCTGCATACTGTCGCCGCCCTGACCGACGAATCCACCACCGCCTGATGCAATAGTTTCAGCTTGTGAGCCGTCTGAGCCAAAACTGCCACCGGGCCCCTGACCATCGTATGGGTAGATACCAGAATCAAGTGCTGCATCGCCACCGTCGCCACCGCCTGCGGCGCCGGTGCCATGTGTTTTGTGACTACCATCAACACCTTTAACGCTGATTTCTGTTGCTACTCGTAAATCTCCCCGCGACATAATCACTATGGGCAATGAACCGCGAATAAGTGGCGGTGTCGTGAGATCAATATCATCAAAGGCAAATACCGCAACCAGCGAGCCGTCATCATTTAAATTGGCCACGCCATTGCCGTAAAGCTCACCCCCACTGACCAGCAAAGTGTCGGTATCGAACGTAAGGGTTGGTGTGGAATTGGTTACCGCACCAATGGGGTCAAAATTTGAAGGATCCAAAATATTTTTACTGTCAGAGACTATAACGGTAAGAGTGGCATATTTGCTGTAGGTACCCGAATCAAGATTCTCTTGTTGAAAAGATGTATACTTTAGTTGATACAAACCTGCCTGATCAAACGAAGCCATAGTCGTGGTTTCATTTGCGTTGCCAAAAGTCGCAGAACCGGGCCCGCTTAGTACAGACCAACTGTCTGTTGTTGAAGAGCCTGGGGCTACAGGCACCTGATGCTCTAAAACTCCAGTTATTTCAATAGCTGTTCCGACGGTAGTTGAAAGAACGGCACTCTCTTGCTGCCAACTTGTCAGATCGTTCCATATTCGGCCCTGTCGCTGATTTGGAGTAGTTACGTTTTTGTAAGCGGTTTCGCCAAGACGATCCTGTAGTTGTGTAAAATACAAACTTACCGGCGTTACGGAAGTGCCTTGCGATTCCACAAAGCCGTCAGCTTCGTCTGTGGCAGATCCCTTTACTAATGCCCCGACGTTGCCAATGGCAAAATTCATTGCGGCTTTGGGCGCATCACAGATAAAAGAGTCTGCTTCGCAATTCCAAAAAACCGTCTGAGCACCTGCCCAACCATGACCTGAGCCGGAATTGAGCCGATTTGGAACATTAATCGCTTTACCCTTTATATTATCAAACAGTAATCCTTCAGCGTAGCGCTCATGGGGTCCGATATCGCTGGTAGCACCTTCAGCAATGCAATCGACAAAAACATTGGGTCCGACGGTTCTCGAACTTGTAACGAAGTCGTGCCGTCCGTCCCTAGCGTAGCATCGCTGAAAAAGTACGAATGAGGAATCGTCCAGACTGAATGAATAACGACGACCACCGTCAATTAAGGATTTTGGATCCAGTTGAGCACAGTCTTCGATGGTGATGTACTGACATCGATCTATAATTTTGGTGCAGCTATTGCCGAAATATTTGGCAGTTACCTGGCGAACCCAACCGTTTTCTACTCGTTTAAATACAACGGCTTGCCACCCATGGTCCTCATCGGTTTCACTGACATAAGCAGATTCCAGTCGTATCTGTTCGATGCCGACCTGTTGAATGGAATTGAAGTTATACTTTTGAATGGTTCCACCACCGTACTGAGTTTCGATCGCATGTACAATCGGAGCATCTATGGTAATCTCGTTTCCAGAGATCGCTGTAATCGTGCGTGGCATTCTTGAAATATATCCTTCAGTCGTCCAATTACTATCGCCAGAGTCGGTGTCAGTGAGACGGTCCATTCCCAGAAGAGTCAGCCAGTCCTGATTGGGCGTACGGCTGACAATGATTCGATCGCCAATATTGAAATTGTTGGCATTACTAACGTTAAAGACATTGGTTCCGCTGGGAACGACGTCATCGGTTATACCAGTGACTGTGCTACTGTCTTCAGACCATCCACCGCTGCCGTTGAATTCGAACAAGTCGTCTTGTATTGTCGCGGCAAATCGAATCACTGTCCCGCCTGCATGCTGGCCCTCACCGCGAATAACAACACCACTTTGGTTGATTTGAAGCGTTTCTGAGACGTTGTATGTTCCTGCTTTGAGTAGCAGTGCACCGGGGGAATTTTTTGAAACCAGACCTGACGACGTCATGTCGTTGATGGCTTCTTTAATGCGGGCATGATCGTCGCCACCATTTGGATCGGGATCCAAGGTCTTTACTACGGGGACCCAGGGAATCGCAACGCCACCACCCTCATACCCGGCATATGAGAAATCGATCATCCGGTTATTCCCATAAACAGATTGGTCGTAAAAAACATCTTCCACGAGAGGATCTACTAGATCTGTTTCGGATTGGCCTTCGTTGGCGTAGCCTTCGTAGATAAGCTCGTTACTGTTGGAGTCGGGATTGAGATAGACGATTGTTGAAGTCTGTTCGGAGAGTAAGCTACATGCGGTAATTGAGACGCTAATGCCAAGTATACAGGTATTCTTAAAAAGATGGTTTGATAGACTCATAGGAAATTTCGTTCTTGGGCATGTAGACGTCCAGTTAATGAATTGGTACGCTTCAGTTCAAGTTAATTTGCTTAGAACTTGGAATATGGGGTGTAACTTTGATTTGTAGCAAACTATCGTACCGATTGGGTGCCCAGGAACGCCAATCTCCGCATTGGCAGTGTCAGAGTTAGCTCTCGGGGTTTTGTGGGCAACCCGACGATACCATTGCAGCCCATCCAAAGCGATGTCAGACAGGAGTCTGGCAATCTCGGGTCAACTATATTACAAACCTTTTGCTACTTTTTGAAATTACACCCTGGAATATGCGTGCTGTATCAAATCGTAAAAAGGTCTCGAGTAAACGTGTAAGCGACTGCTGGTAACCCTGCCCTGCTGCTAGATCAACCCAATGCTTAAATTCTATATCGGACTCGGTTACATCTCTCACTGTCCATGGGCCTTTGCACTGAGCGCTGCTTCCAGTTTGCTAAGATCGCCGGGGAATTTGCAATTAAATCGCTGCAACTTTCCGGTTTCCGGATGTACCAGACCCAGACTGGACGCATGCAGCGCCTGACGTTGCACATCAAACGGCATTTTCGATTTTTTTTCCAGCGCAGCTTTATAATCGGGATGATAATGACGATCTCCGAGTAGCGGAACTCCAGCCTCTGCTGCATGAATTCTTAGCTGATGCTTGAGTCCTGTCTCCAACCGCAAGCGTAACTTACTCATCACGCGCCGCTTTCCTTTAACCGCAGTCGGCCACGAGTACTCAGCCACCACTTCGTAATCGCTGATCGCTTCCGTCGTGCCCGGCTCCTCGGTTTCGAAAACACTTTGATGCATGCCTTCATCATCCAGTCGAAACCATGAACGCCATTGCCCGCGTTTCTGTGCTAATTCGCCTTCGCCGATTGCCAGATATTCGCGCAGGAAACTATGGGACCGGACCTGTTGCACCAGCGATTCCCGAGCTTCCGGATTCATCGCAATGCAGATAAGGCCGCTGGTATACTGGTCCAGTCGATGCACCGGCAGTGGGATCAGTCGTTTACGATTTACCCCACGCTGACGATCCAGATCAATGGCTCCTTTGCCCTGTAGGAAATCGCCGAGCAAGGTGAGCGCAGACGGTTGTGCACTACCAGGCAGTGGCATAGAGAGCAAACCTGCTCCTTTGTTTAGAATAGCCAGAGAGTGATCAATGTAGAGTAGATTCAATTGCGCGTGGATACGCGTAGGCATGCGACGGAAAAAGATAGGCGCTTGCATATTTACGATCGAGAGCTGCTCACCAGGATCGCTCATCCGCTCATGTGACTTCTTGATGATCACACCATTCAGCTGAATACGCCCCTTCGCAAACCACTCTTTCAGTCGTTTACGCGGACTATCCGGATAGCGCTGACTAAGCCATTCCAATGCCGACCTTTCTTCTGAGTTCACTTCGTCTTCTGACATGATCGGACTCTCAGTCCACAAAAGATAAAAATCAACCACCAAGCAAACGGATCTGCGCAATGTGATTTGTTCTACGGGGAAATTTTTTCGAGTAGTGCCGTTTCGACAAGCTCAAGACCTGAGGCAGCACCGTCCCCGATGCGCATCCGCATGGGGCAAGGCTAAAGCGTTCGGACATTCGTGCGGTGCGAGACGCACCGACGCTACCTGCCTCGCAGAAAAATCACACTTCTGATCGGTCGAGGGTCGCTATTCTCAAATAATCGTTGTGAAACGGTCGTGTTTGGCTGATTTGTAAGTACATCCTATTTAAACAATTTACTCATGAATAGAAATACGTCTCAAAATATGCCGCGAAATCCACTCGATGATATCGATTGGGATGCTGCACGCCAACAAGCCAAGTGGCTTTATATCTTACCAATCGTTGCTCTACTTGCGATTGGGATTTTTACCAGCTTCTACATCGTCCAACCAGAGGAGGAGGCCGTGGTCAAACGCTTCGGAAAAGTAGTGGGACAAAAAGAACCGGGACTGCACTTCAAGATTCCTTTTGGCATTGAGACAGCGCAAATGGTGCCTACTGCCCGCGTCTTGAAGCAGGAGTTCGGTTTTCGCACAAGGTCGCAAAACAGTAATTCGCGAGCGAACTATAGCAAGAATCAGACGCACAAGGATGAATCGCTGATGCTTACGGGTGATCTCAAGGTGATTGATGTCGAGTGGGTCGTCCAGTACCGGGTGAGCGACCCCGCGAAGTTTCTCCATACGGTGCGCGATCCTGAGCAGACCCTGCGTGATGTTTCTGAAGCAGTGATGCGTCGAATCGTGGGCAATAGCCTCGGTAGCGATGTACTCACTGAGAAACGTGTGCAAGTAGCCACTTCTTCTCGTATTGAGTTGCAGAAGGCAATGGACTATTTCGATCTCGGCCTACAAATCAGCACGATTGAGTTGCAGGATGTGACGCCTCCCGAGCCAGTAAAACCTGCTTTTAACGAAGTCAATCAGGCCGAACAGGAGCGTGAGCGCTTTATCAACGAGGCAGAGAAGCGCCGCAATCAGGTGATCCCCCGCGCAGAAGGTCAAGCGAAACAAGTTATCGCCGAGGCTCAAGGCTACGCCGCGAAGCGTGTCAACGCAGCGCGGGGCGAGACCGAGCGCTTCACCGCGATTTACGAAGAATACTCCAACGCACCCGCCGTTACGCGTCAGCGCATGTATTTGGAAATGATTGACGTCGTCCTCCCCAATGCGGGCAAAGTTTTCATTATGGAACAGTCCGGTAATGCGCCACTTCCGCTCCTTAATCTCGGAGACAGCCCGGTCGAATTCCCCACAAAACGTTAAACTATGAAAAAGAATCCAGTTTTACTCCTTGGTTCCGCGATATTCGCGGCAGTTGCAGTCATCTTTATCTACGCCTCGGTTTACACCCTCGACGAAGTTGAGCAGGCCGTGATCGTTCAGCTCGGTGCGCCCGTCGGCGATCCTGTGACGGAACCCGGTCTACATTTTAAGCGTCCGTTCATTCAAGAAGTCCGTCGTTTCGACAAGCGCGTGATCTCATGGGACGGGGATCCAAATCAGATCCCTACTCGGGGTGAGCAGTTTATCTCCGTCGACACCACCGCTCGGTGGCTCATAGCCGACCCGCTCGTTTTCATGCAACGTGTCCAAAACGAACGCGTCGCCACCCTCAGACTGAACGACATCCTTGACTCGGTGGTGCGCGATAAAATTTCTTCCAGCGATCTGGTCGAGATCGTGCGCTCGAAAGATTGGAAAGTGAGCGAAGAGGATTTGGCGCGCGCGCAACTAGCGGGCGAAAGCGACGATGAAACCCTCCTCCAAGAGGTGAAAACCGGACGCGAAGAACTGGTGAAGTCTATCTTCACTCAAGCAGCCAGCCAAATGCCTGAGCTGGGTATCGAACTGATCGACATCCGCATCAAGCGTATCGACTACGTCGAAGCGGTGGAGCAGCGTGTCTTCGACCGTATGATTGCAGAGCGCCAGCGCATCGCAGAGCAGTTTCGCTCTGAAGGTGAAGGTCGTGCCGCCGAGATCGATGGTGATACCAAACGTCAACTAGCGGAAATTCAATCCGAAGCCAACCGCGAGGCCGAAGGCATCCGCGGTCGTGCCGATGCCGATGCTTCCCGTATTTATAGCGAAGCCTTCGGAGCCGATCCGGAATTTTACGCCTTCCTGCGCACCCTGGAGAGCTATTCCAAGACCGTGGGCAATACCTCCACGCTGGTACTCGGCACCGACTCGGAGTACTTTCGCTACCTGCGCAACATCTCTGTCGATCGCTCAGAAACCGTGTCGAAAGAAGTAACGAAGTAAGGAAAGCGTATTAGAAAAAAGTGGATAGTTACGACTCAAGGCTAAGCGTAAGATGGCTGAGAAAGAATCGAATCTATGAAACAGACTGGATAACCTACTTCAGACCTTACTTTTTAAAGCTACTGGCCCTGCTTTGCCGATGGTGAAGTCACCTGTATAATCAGATCCGCCAACTTTATCATGTTTTACTCGGACAACATAATCGCCGCTGCCTTTTCCAACTTTAAAGTAAATATCTGTCTTACCATCGTTTGTAAGCGCTTCTGCTGCTTCGCATCCAATTATAAACCGCCCGCAGAGAATTGTATGCTTGATGTTCACTTAGTTAAGGGTACGACTTCACAATATGGCTCTACTTGCCTACAGAAACCTCAGCATCTCATTTGGCGGCCCGCGTCTCCTCGACAACGCGGGCTTCTCTGTACATAAACAGGAACGCATTTGCCTGATCGGACGCAATGGCGAAGGTAAATCAACTCTCCTGCGTATTCTCTCGGGGCAAATTAAGCCGGACAAAGGTGAGGTCGAAGCCATTCCAGATCTGCGGATTGGCAAGCTTGATCAGGAAGTTCCAAATCAGATGGAAGGTTCTATTTTCGACCTCGTTCTAGAGGGTCTGGGGCCAGCGGCCAAAACAGTTGCAGACTATCACCGACTGGCCAAAGAATATGCAGACAATCCAATCGATTCCATCGCTGAGCAACTGGATCTCCTGCAAGAAAAACTGGATCATACGGATGGCTGGTCTTTGGAACATAAAGTGGAAAGCATTCTGAATCGTTTAGAGCTCGATGGCGAACAATCAACCGCTTCACTTTCCGGCGGAAATAAGCGACGTGCTCTGTTGGCGCGTGCATTGGTAACCGAGCCGCATATTTTACTACTGGATGAACCTACCAACCACTTGGACATTCCTGGAATTCGGTGGCTGGAGGAGTTTCTGAGTAAATCCGACTGCGCTCTGCTATTTGTTTCACACGACCGGGCATTTATCCGTAAAGTTGCAACCCGCATACTAGACCTTGATCGCGGTCAGCTGACTTCCTGGAATTGCGATTACGCTACTTACCTCACCCGCAAGGCGGAACTACTGGCCGGTGAGGCCAAGCAGCAGAGTGTTTTCGACAAAAAGCTCGCAGAGGAAGAAGTTTGGATTCGGAAAGGTATTCAAGCGCGCCGCACGCGAAACGAGGGTCGCGTGCGCTCACTGCAAAAAATGCGAACGGAAAGAGCCCAACGCCGTGAAATAACGGGCACCGCAAAACTGAACCTGAATCAAAACAAACTTTCAGGGCGCAAAGTGATCACAGTCGACAACGTTAGCTACAAATGGAATCAAAAACCCTTAATTCAAGAGTTCTCAACAGTGGTCTGGCGCGGCGATAAAATTGGTATCGTTGGACTTAACGGCTCCGGAAAAACAACGCTTCTCAATCTACTACTGGGTAAACTAAACCCACAGGAAGGTGCTGTAACACTCGGCACAAAGCTTGAAATCGCCTATTTCGATCAACATCGGGAACAGCTCGACGAGACACTGACCGTCGCCGAAAACGTACACCCCTTCGGAGAAATGGTCACCATTAATGGCAAACCCCGCCACATTCTGACCTATCTTCAGGACTTCATGTTCACCCCACAAACCGCTCGGGCACCGATTACCAAGCTATCCGGCGGAGA